>CAMDTB010000007.1 GCA_945907245.1 Rhizobium sp. Q54 | reverse complement strand
GTCGGCGTCGGCGTGGGCGCCGGTGTCGGGGTAGGTGTCGGCGTTGGGGTCGGTGTCGGTGTCGGAGTTGGTGTGGGAGGGTTGGTCACGGGTCCGCCGCCGCCGCCGCCGCAGGCGACCAGCCCGGCGACCACGGGCGCCATCAATCCCATGCGGAACTTGCGGAATTCGATCACAACAGCCGCCCCCTCGCGACCAGTAGAATGCTCGGATCAATGTCCCCGAAGGTCGCGCGCTTTGCAATGGCTCCGATGGCGGATAGTGTTGCCGGACACCAAAAGGGGGAAGTCATGGCCAAATCCAAATCGAAGGCGCCCGAGCTGGCGTCGAAGCAGGTTCTCACCCTGGGGATCGCCAAGCTTATGGCGGAAGGAGCCGAGGCATTCGCCGCGTCCAAGGGCATGCCGCCACTGGGCATCGCCATCGTCGACGACGGCGGCAACCTGCTGCTGTTCCACCGCCAGACCGGCGTGGTCGAGGGCGGCGCCCGCTATTCGCGGCTGAAGGCGCAGACCGCCGGCCTGCTCGGCAGCTCGACCCGGTTCATCGGCGATCTGGACTATGGCGATCCCGCCCGGCCGCTCGGCATTGGCGAGGTCGAGCATTTCACCATCACGCCCGGCGGCTTCCCGATCCGCTCCAAGTCGGGCCAGCTGCTCGGCGGCATCGGCGTCTCCGGCGCCGCCGCCGAGGATGACGAGGCCGCGGCCAAGGCCGGCATCGACGCGGTGAAGAAGTATCTGGGTTAGTGGTCCAGCAGCCTTAGCGGGCTGCGGCCCTCGACGAAGCCCATCGCGGCGCCCACCACCCACCAGCCGGCAAGGCGCTGCAGCACGCGGGGCATCTCGCGGACCACCTCGCGGGGAACGGCCAGGTACTGGTTCTCCTGCTGACGTAGCCAGGCGCGGCAATAGAGGATGATTACGCCGCGCCGGATGCGGTCGGCGCTGACATTGGCGCCGCCGCCGTGCCACAGCGCGCCTGTCCACAACAGCACCGATCCCGCAGGCATCTCGACGTTGATCGCCTTGAGCGCCGGTTCAGACTGCACCGCCGGCTCGTGCGACCCGGGGATGACCAGCGTTCCGCCGTTCTCGGCGGTGAAGTCGTCCAGCGCCCAGATGGTCGACACCGACAGCGGGCCGTGCGGGTCCGGCAGGTTGTAGAAGCCGTCGTCGCGGTGCAGCGTCTGGGCCGGCTGGCCCGGATGGAGCGTCGCCGCCGTCAGGCTCGACAGCTGGATCTGGTCCTCCATGTGCGCCTCGCAGATGGCGACCACGTCCGGGTGCGCCGCCAGCGGCCAGACGGATTCGGTCTTGCTCAGCAGGCCATAGGGGCGCTGGGTCTTCTCTCCGAGGAAGGCGCTGCGGGCGAAGCCGGTGCCGCTGTTGACGTCGTCCAGGCCGGCGCGGATTGCCTCGAGTTGGGCGGGCGACAGCGCGTTCGGGACGATCACATAGCCCTGCTCGGCCAGCTGCCGGATCTGCGGTGCCAGGCGCTCGCGGTCCTCCTGCGTGGAGATGCGGTCGCCATATTCGGCCTCCTGAACCGCCTTGCCGAACGGGTCGCGCCCGTAATTGCCGTCAGCGCGCATTCGCGGTTTCCTCGAGGCCGATGATCTCGTGTTCCTCGTTGTACCAGAGCGGCGAGTTGGCCAAGTCAATGAAAGTTCGTTCGTCTTCCAACAGCAGAGCGCCCGCCCTTCTGCCAGCAGGATCAGCGCCGACGGCGGCAAGCTCCTCGCGCGACTCCCAGTACAGCTCGGCGATGCCGTCGAATGGCTCGGGCGCGCGGCGCGCGGCCTGCATGCCGGCCGACAGTGCCGGCTCGCCCAGCGCGTGGGTCTGCACGTAGCGCTTCACCCGGATGTCCTTCATCACGCTGCGCACCAGCGGGCCGTGGTGGTTCAGCCAGTAGTCGTGGAACTGCTCGTGGGTCAGGTGCGGCAGCCGTCGCAGACAGAAGGTCAGCTTAATCATTGAATCTTCCACCCCGTTTTTTATGCTGTCGAAGTATATCGGGGAGACGTCTGTATGGCTACGAAGCCCGAGGAGGCCGTGCGGCACACGCCGCCCGTCGATGCGGCCGCGCCGCTGCCCGACCTGGGCAGCGAGCGCATATCCGGCGAGCGCTTCCATTCCCGCGCGTGGATGGACCTGGAATGGACCCGCATGTGGCGCCGGGTGTGGAACATGGCGTGCCGCGAAAGCGACCTGCCGGAGCCGGGCGACACCTTCGCCTATGCGCTCGGCAAGGAAAGCTTCGTGTTCGTACGCGGCCACGACAGGCACATCCGCGGCTTCTACAATGTCTGCCAGCACCGCGGGAACCAGCTGGTGCTGAACGGCGAGGGCTGCGGCCATGTCGAGGCCTTCCATTGCGGCTATCACGGCTGGCAGTGGAACATCGAGGGCGTGCTGCAGCACATTCCCGACGTCGAGACCTATCCCCAGTTCCGCGACGGCGTGCCGGCCTCCGAGCTGGGGATGGAGCCGGTCGAGACCGACATCTGGGCCGGCTGGGTGTTCTTCCGGATGGAGCCGGGCGGCGAGTCGCTGCTGGAGTTCCTCGATCCGCTGCCCGCGCATCTCGACACCTACGAGATCGGCAAGTGGGACATCGTCGACTACAAGACCTTCGAGTGGCCGTGCAACTGGAAGGCCGCCTGCGACGCGTTCAACGAGAGCTATCACTTCCAGTCGCTGCATCCGCAGATGATGCAGTGGTCGAACGGCATGGCGATCGTCGAGCTGCTGGGCATCCACAGCCGCATGGTCAACGAATACGGCACCGCCGATCCGCGCTATCCCGACCAGGAAAAGCCCGGTCCCGAGCTGCAGGTCTATATGGGCATGCGCGGCATGGAGCCGGACCCGAGCTGGACGCCCCGCGATGTGCGGCTGGCGATCCAGCGGCAGAAGCGGGCGGTGCAGGACGTGGTGACCTATCTGCCCTACCGCAACATGCACGACGAGCAGCTTTCGGACGTCTACCACTATACGTTCTTCCCCAACGTCTCGTGGAACGTCACCTCGGAATCGATCACCGGCTTCCGCTACCGGCCGCACCCGACCGACCCTAACCTCTGCTATTACGACCTGATCATCATGGCCCACTATCCGCCGGACGCGCCCAAGCCCGAATACACCCACCGGGTGATCCCGAAGGACCAGCTGCCGCGCCACTACCGCGACGTGCTCGACATGGACCTCAACCCGATCATCTCCAAGGTGCTGGAGCAGGACGGCGCCAATCTCGGCGCGGTGCAGCAGGGGCTCAGCTCGGACGGCTTCAGGGGCATGGTGCTGTGCGACCAGGAGCTGCGGGTGCGGCTGTTCCACAACGTTTTGGCTGACTACGTGGAGGGCCGCCGCTGATGGGCGTCGTCACGCTCGAATGGCCCTCCGATGGGGTCGCGCTGGTCACCATGACCAATCCGGCGATCAACAATCACGGCTCGTTCGCCGGGATCCACGAACTGTGGCAGACGCTGATCAAGGCCCGGGAGGAGGGTGCCCGGGTGACCGTGCTGGCATCGGGCGTGCCCGGCCACTGGTTCGAGCACGCCTGGCTGCGCGACCTGTCCAACCGGTTCCAGCGCAAGGAGGTCACCGGCCCGTCGAGCGGCTGGTTCGGATGCCTCGACGAGCTGTCGAAAACCCAGGTGGTCTCGATTGCCGCCATCTCGGGCGACACCTCGGGCGGCGGCTGCGAGATCGGCTGGGCCTGCGACCTGCGGGTCGCCGAGGAGCAGGTGGTTTTCAGCCAGCCCGAGGTGCGCATCGGTGTCGGCACCGGCATCGGCGGCACCAGCCGCCTCGTCCGGCTGATCGGCCGCACGGTCGCCGCCGAGATGGTGCTCGACGGCGCCCCGGTGAAGGCGCAGCGCATTTATGATCTGGGCGGCATCAACAAGGTGGTGCCGCAAGGCACCGCGGTCGAGGCGGCGCTGGCCTGGGCGAAGCGCATGGCCGGCCACCCGCCCGACGCCCTCGCCGGCATGAAGCGCATGCTGGCCCAGGCGGAAGAAAACCCGCTGACCGACGCCATCATGAACGACCAGAAGATCTTCCAGGAATTCTCCGGCAGACCCGCCGCCATCGCCAGGATGGAGGAGGTGCAGGCGAAATTCGACGCGGGCGCGGGGATCAGGGAGACTTACTGGCCGGGGGAGGTTGAGCAGTAAGGCCGGTAGCTATGGGCACCGGGAATGGCTCCATCTTTGAATTGAGAACATCCCAACGCCCACGAGCGAAGGCTGTAATGCTCTTTTGGGATTCGTCATTGTCATGGAAGCCCGTCAGCGTGATCCCGAGCCTCTGCAGGACGATGAAGCCAAGTACTTCGTGCGGGCTTCCATCTAGCTTGCAAAGGTTTATGAACGTATCCGGATCAGAGAATGGGTTCATCCCCCCAATGGATACTGGGGCTTCCGGTCCGAATCCAACTTCCACAAGACCGTCAGGCTCGATAATCACATTCAACCAGTCGTACCAGAGAACAGGGTTTCCCCTGCGATTGTTGCTTACCCGTTTTGGATTGCCGATCGCCGCCACAACCTCGTCTCGGCTCATCCCAAAGCGAAGGGGCCCAATCGCTTCGTAAGGTTCAATTGTCACAATCATTTGTTCAGCCAGCCTTGCCGTAGGTGTTGGCGCCATCTCTCGCACTGTAGCGATTTTACTGTCTCGCTGATCCGCCATCTTGAACCGCAGCTCAGCCCATGCCCCAGAACTCAAGAGCCATCGGGATTGCAGCTACATTTTAATCAATTCCTGGCTTCGATAGCGTCGAATCTGGCGTGGCCTCCCCCGTCACAGCCCCATTCTCGAACGGATATTGGAACGGCCGCTCGGCCAGTTCCTGCGTGCTGAGCGGGCAGGTCGTGCTCTCGGGCAGGGTCAGGATGCGGCCCGCCGGTTTCAGGGCGGCGAGGACGCGCGGGTCGGCGCGGAGGCGGTCGAGCAGGGCGAGTTCGCGGCGCTCGATGTCCGACGTGGCTGGCGTCCGGGGCCGCACATGCAGGCTGTCGAGGAGGTTGCGGCCGTCGCCGGGGTCGCGCAGCGTCTCCACCAGGGCGACCGCGTCGTCGTAGCCGCGCAGCAGGCCGACCGCCATGACCGCGGCCATCGGGTTGGCGGCGCCATGGGCCGCGGCATGGTCGAGCGAGGCGTCACGTTCCTTGTCCTGCCCCAGTGCGTCGTATGCAAGGGCGCGGATATAGTGGGCCATGACGATGGCGTAGTCGTAGGACGGGCTGATCGCCTCGACCCGCGCGACCCGCTCCAGCGCCGCGGCGGGGTCGCCGGTCGCCAGTTTCATGAATCCCGCGTTGAGCATCATCGGCAGGGTGTAGGGATTGTCCGGCCCGAGCCTGGCGATGCCGTCGTCCCACGCGGCCAGCGCCGCGGCGCCGTCGCCGCGCTCGAGCGCCTCGGTGGCGATGGTCTGGAACAGCGCGGTGCCGAACTGCGCCTGGCCCGCATAGCGTGGCAGCGACAGGGTCATGCGCCGGGCGGCGCCGGAGGCCTCGGCGCCGCAGCCCATCTCGCGCAGCACGCTGATGGCGTAGACCGCGGCGAACAGGTCCTCGGGGGTGCTGGTGTGGCTTTCCCAGGCGGCCTCGAACGATCTTCGGTACAGGGCCGCGCCGTCGAGCGGCTGGCGCAGCACCGGCGCGTCCCACAGCGGGGCGTAGGCGGCGTCGGCGGCCGCCGCCAGCAGCACGTCATGGGCGCCGATGCGGCCCAACAGCGCCTCTGCCTCAGCGGTCCTGCCGGCATGGACCAGAGAGCGCCCCTTAAGAAACAACTCGAAATCCTCGCCCTGGGACGGCGGCGCGGCGGCGGCCAGCAGGTCGTCGGCCAGTTGCCAGGTGTCGCCGGACTGGAGTTGCCACACCATGTCGGCCACGGCCCGCAGCAGGGTGTCGTCGGCCGGCTTGTTGCCGCGCAGATAGGGCAGCGCCTGCGCGCCTGCCTCGGCGTTGCGGTCGAGGAAATAGAGGCTGATGATCTGCATCTGCCAGGCCCAGTCGCCATATTCCTCCGACGTGCGCAGCCTGGCGAAGTCTGGCAGCGCGCCGGCCAGGTCGCCGTTCTCGTATCGGAACGTGGCGCGGGTCTGCAGATACATCTCGTCGCTGGGCGACAGGGCGATGGCGGCCTCGATGGTCTTCATCGCCGCCTCGCGGTCGCCGCTACCCCACAGCACCTTGGCGCGGATGTACTGGCTCTCGGCGGTCTTGCCGAGGGTGGATTCGAGCTCGTCCAGGTCGGCGAGCGCCAGCTTGTAGTCGCCCAGCGCCTGCGAGGCATAGGCGCGCACCATCAGTACCGCCGGGCGCGCCCAGGGCGTCGTCGACAGGATCTGCTCGGCGATGGCCCGGGCGCCTTTCGCATCGCCCTTCTCGATCTTGATCACCGCCAGCATCAGCCGGGGCAGCGGATCGCCCGGGCCGTCGCCGAACAGCGACGGCAGCTCGGCCTTCATCGCCGGATCGGCGCCCGGATGCTGCCGGCTCAGCGCCGCCAGGTCGGCAATAGCGCCCTCAGCGTCGCCCTTCGCCGCTTTCGCGCGGCTGCGCAGCACGATCAGGAACGGGTCTTGGCCGCCCAGCGACAGCGCCTTGTCGATGTCGGCCAGCGCGCCGTCCGTGTCGCGGCGGTCGAGCCGGATGCGCGCCCGCACGGCATAGACCGACGGATCGTCCGGCGCCGCTTCGGCGGCCTTCTCGGCGTCGGCCGCCGCCACGTCGAGGCGGCCCAGGTCGGCCAGCGCCGTCGCCTTGACCAGCCGCAACCAGACGAAATCGGGCGCCAGCGACGCCGCATTGTCGAGCAGCGCCAGGCCTTCGTTCTCCTTGCCGGCGCGCAGCAGGATCAGGCCCTTGTAGGCCAGCGCTGCCGGATTCTCGCCGACGATGTCGAGCGCGGCGTCGATGTCGGCGAGGCCCTGTGCCGTGTCGCCCATACCGGCGCGCACCAGGCCGCGATGGGCCAGCGCCACGGAGTTCTGCGGATCGAGCGCGACGGCCTTGTCGAAGGCGGCGATGGCCTCGGCAGGCTTGTGCTGGCGCATCAACGCATAGCCGCGCATGAACGCCGCGTCGCCGTTGAACGGCTGCCTGGCGGTGAGGGCGTCGATGGCTCGCAAGGTCATGGCGTAGTCGTAGGCCTGGAACGCGGTGCTGACCGCCATCCATTCCCGGACGCCGTCGTCGGGGTTTTCGGCCGGCGTCCGATCGCATTCCATGCCGGACGCCACGCCGCAGTCGGGCTGCGCCGGATCGAACTTCCGGTCGGGTGGCGCGGCGGCGAAGGCCGGGACGCCGGCCAGCAGCAGGACGAACAGCCATGCATGCAGCGTTCGCGTCCATTGACACGCGCGATAGGCAAGGCGCTCCGGCATCATGGCTCCGTCAGGATCGTTCGGCACTTATCAGCTTGCCCGTGTTCGCGCCGGCAAACAACGCCCGCGCCTTGCAGTCGGCGCTTCAGGTTCCGCCGATTTTTGCGCCTGCAAGTTTCTATGACATACTGCGCCCGGCCAACGATCCTACCAGCCAGCGTGACAGAGGCAGCGACCCCATGAAAAAGCCGGACCAGCAGCAGGCTCATATTGTCGATGACGCCGACTACAAGAAGCGTCTCGTGGAGCTGCAGATCGAGCTGGTCAAGCTGCAGCGCCACAACATCGCCAACGACCGCAAGGTGCTGGTGATCGTCGAGGGCCGCGACGCCGCCGGCAAGGACGGCACCATCAAGCGCATCGTCGAGCATCTGAGCCCGCGCGAGACGCGGGTCGTGGCGCTCAGCAAGCCGACCGACCGGGAAAGGACCGCCTGGTACTTCCAGCGCTGGGTGGAGCATCTGCCCACGGCCGACGAATTCGTGCTGTTCAACCGCAGCTGGTACAACCGCGCCGGCGTCGAGCGGGTGATGGGCTTCTGCACCGAGGACGAATTGCGCGAGTTCTACGAGACCGTCGGCCCGTTCGAGCAGTTGCTGCAGCGTTCCGGTCTGGTGCTGATCAAGTACTACATGGACATATCGAAGAACGAGCAGAAGAAGCGCCTGAAGGACCGGCGGCGCGACCCGCTCAAGCAGTGGAAGATCAGCCCGATCGACGCCGTGGCCAACAAGCTGTGGAAGGAATACAGCGCGGCGCGTAACGACATGCTGGTCCACACCCACAGCCCCGCGTCGCCCTGGACCATCGTCAAGGCCGACGACAAGAAGACGGCGCGGCTCAACCTGATCTCCGACCTGTTGACGCGGTTCGATTACGAGGGCAAGAAAGCCAAGGTGATCCGCCCCAATCCGTCGATCGTGTTCACCTACGATCCGGTCTATGTGGAAAACGGCCTGATCGCACCCTGACATGGAAATCGAGATCAAGCTGCTGGCCCATCCCCCCGACCTGCCCGCGATTTTGCGGGCCGTCGGCGAGGTGGCGACGGTGGTCGAACCGCCGGCCGCGAAACGGCTGGAGAGCCGCTATTACGACACGCCTTGCCGGACGCTGAAGACCCAGGGGATGACGCTGCGGGTCCGACGCAGCGGGCGGCGGTTCATCCAGACGGTGAAGACCGAAGGCGACGGCCTGTTCGTCCGGGGCGAGTGGGAAAAGCCGGTCGCGTCCTTCGCGCCCGAGCTGGACGGCCATGCCGAAGGGCTCGGGGAGATCTTCGTCACCGACATCGACCGCGACAAGCTGGTGGCAAGCTTTCCTACCTGGCGGTTCGATCCCAGCCGCATCGAGCTGGCCATGGACACCGGCGTGATCCGCGCCGGCGGGCGCGAGCTGCCGGTCTGCGAGGTCGAACTGGAGTTGCTCGATGGCGCCGCGGCGGACCTGTTCGACCTGGGCGCGCGGCTTGCCGAGATGGTGCCGCTGCAGCTCTCCATCGACGCCAAGTCGGCGCGTGGATTCCGGCTCGCCGACGACACGCCGCCGCCGTCGGTCAAGGCCGACAGGCTGGAATTCCCGGACGACGTCACGCTGGAAGACGGCATGCGCGACAGCCTGCAGGCCTGCATCCGGCAGTGGCTGGCGAACCAGGCTTCGGCGTTCGACGGCCGCGACCCGGAAGGCGTGCACCAGATGCGGGTGGCGCTGCGCCGGCTGCGCTCGGCGATCAACTTCTTCAAGGACTTCATCCCCGATCCGCCACTCGAGGAGTTCCGCGACCAGTCGAAATGGGCGGCGGGCAGCCTGGGTCCGGCGCGCGACTGGGACGTATTCCTGCTGGAGACCTTGCCGCCGGTGATGGAACTGTGGCCCGAGCACCGGGGGCTACGCGCGCTGTACGACGGCGCGCGGCGGATGCGGGACGAGGGCTATACCGAGGCGCGGGTCGCCATGAGTTCGCCCGCCTATACGGTGTTCGCCCTGCGCCTCGCCGGATGGGTCGAGCGGCGCGGCTGGCGCGCCGGCCTGTCCGAGGACGGCATGAAGGCCATGAAGCGGCCGATGACCGACCATGCCGGCGGCCTGCTCGACCGGCTTTACCACCGGGCGCTGGATGCGGGCGACGATTTCGACGGCCTCGACGCCGAGGCCAAGCACGAAGTGCGCATCGCACTGAAGAAGCTTCGCTACGCGGGCGAGTTCTTCCGCAGCCTCTATCCGCGCAAGGACGTGAAGAAGTTCCGCGACGCGCTCACCGAGATGCTCGACCTGCTGGGCAAGCTCAATGATCTGACCGTGGCACAGGGCCTGTGCGGCCAGCTGATGGAGGCGGCCGACGACGACGAGGAACTGGCCTCGGGCACGGCGACGCTGGTCACCTTCCACGAGCAGCGCGGCCACGTGTCGGACAAGGCGCTGTCGAAGGCCTGGGCCGACCTGCGCGGCGCCGACCCGTTCTGGCGGGACTGAGGGTTTTCTACCGCGCGAAGAACCACCAGACGGCGGCGCCGACGGGCAACGCCAGCAGCAGCCCCGGCGCGACGCGCTTCGCCATGCCAGCGCCGCCGATCCATCCGATGATGACGAACTTGGCGACGATATTCACCGCCACGGCGATCAGGATGGCGAGAGCGCCGACACCCGCGTCGAGCCCTCCGGCGACTCGTCCTGCAACGGTGAGGGCCGGCGCGTCCACGTCGGTAACGCCGGCAATGGCCGAAACCAGCAGCAGGCCCCCGTCGCCCAGCCAGGATTGCAGTCCGGCGGAGGCCACCATGACGATGGCCAGGATGGCGGCGAAACGAAGCGGCGTCGCCAGGCTGAACGGCTTGATGTCGTCCAGGGCCTGCGCGCCCTGGCCGTCAGCGGGCTGGTTGCGCGGCCACATGATGGCGACGCACACCGCACCGGTCAGCGCCATGGCGCCCAGCACCGGCGCCAGCTTCCACGCCAACAAGGGTGCGAACGCCGCCGACACCACAAGCAGCCGACCGTATACGACAGTCGAGCTGGCGACTGTGGCAGTGGCGGCCGCAGGCTGAACGCCGCCGCTGGCCTTGCCGAGGCGCGCCATAGTGACGGCGACGGCGGTCGACGACGCCAGTCCGCCCATCAGCCCGGTGACGATAAGCCCCCAGCGCGGCCCGGCATGTTTCACCGCTATGTATCCGGCGAAGGAAAGCCCCGAGATCAGCACCACCATCAGCCAGATCACATAGGGATTGAGCGCCTCCCATGGGCCAAAGCCCTTGTTGGGGAGAACCGGCAGGATTACCAGCGACATGACCAGCAACCGGAACGCGGCCGTCATCTCCTCCCGTTCAAGGGTCTTCAGCCAACCGTGCAGCGACGGCTTGAGCCCAAGCAGCACCGTGACCACGACAGCGCATGCCACCGCCTCCGTGTGCCTGCCAAAGCCCGCCAGTACGCCAAGAGCGAATGTCAGCAGCAGGGCGACCTCGGTGGTGATGTCCCGGTTCGCCGGGTCCCTTCGGCCGGTGACCAGCGAAGCGACCACGATGCCGGCGGCGCCAAGGGACACTGCGGCCAGGATGGCGACGCCGTAGAGGGTTCCCATCGCGGCGGCGACGCCGCCAAACAGGCCGAACAGCGAAAAGGTGCGCAGGCCGGCGACCCTCGTGCCCTCCGGCATTTCGCGCTGCGACCAGCCGCGCTCGACGCCGATCATCGCGCCGACTCCCAGCGCAATGGCGAGGTCCAGGAGCTGAAGCTTGTCAGTCATTCAGGCAGTCTGTGCGCTGGGGGACAACGGTACCGCATAGTCTCTTAGTATCATGCCATGTACCGTTTGCGGCGTCCGGCGAACGCTTTATAAGCGAAGCCCGACCAACAATCCCAGAAACCGGGAAGATGCCATGATCCGCGACCAGGAAATCTTCAACCAGCTGCGCGACACCATCCGCCGCTTCGTCAACGAACGCCTGATCCCCGCCGAGGACCGGGTCGTCGAGGACAACGCCGTCCCGGCGGAGATCCTCCGGGAGATGCGCGAGATGGGCCTCTACGGCATGACCGTGCCGGAGGAATATGGCGGGCTGGGCCTGACCACCGAGGAAGAGGCCTACATCATCATGGAGCTGGGCCGCGCCTCGCCCGCGTTCCGGTCGAAGATCGGCACCAACAACGGCATCGGCTCGCAGGGCATCGTCATCGACGGCACGCCCGAGCAGAAGGCCCGCTTCCTGCCCAAGGTGGCGGCCGGCGAATATGTCGCGTCCTTCGCGCTGACCGAGCCGGACGCCGGCTCGGATGCGGCCAGCATCCGCACGACGGCCATCCTCGACGGCGACCATTACGTGGTCAACGGCACCAAGCGCTACATCACCAACGCGGCCGACGCCTCGATCTTCACCCTGATGGCGCGCACCGATCCGTCGAACAAGGGCGCGGGCGGCGTCTCGGCGTTCATCGTCGAAAAGAACAGCCCCGGCCTCACCGTCGGCAAGCCCAACAAGAAGATGGGCCAGGCCGGCGCCAATGTGTACGACGTGATCTTCGAGGACTGCCGGGTGCCCGCCGCCAACCTGATCGGCGGCGTGCCGGGGCAGGGCTTCAAGACCGCCATGAAGACGCTGGACCGGGGACGCCTGCACATCTCGGCGCTGTGCGTCGGCGTGTCGCAGCGGCTGGTCGAGGAGTCGGTGCGCTACGCCATCGACCGCAAGCAGTTCGGCCAGGCGATCGCCGAGTTCCAGCTGATCCAGGCCATGCTGGCCGACAGCCGCACCGAATCCTACGCCGCCCAGTGCATGGTGCTCGACGCCGCGCGCAACTACGACGCCGGCAACCGCAGCGTCGGCGATATCGCCGCCTGCAAGTATTTCGCCTCGGAGATGGTCGGCCGCGTGGCGGACCGGGCCGTCCAGATCCATGGCGGCGCCGGCTACATGTCGGAATACGCGGTGGAGCGCTTCTACCGTGACGTGCGCATCTTCCGCATCTACGAGGGCACCTCGCAGATCCAGCAGCTGCTGATCGCGCGCAACCTGATCAAGGAGTTCCGCGCATGAAGAACGACGTGAACCGGCAATGGGTCGTCGCGGACGCGGCGGGCGGCAACGGGCTGGGCCTGACGCGGGACCAGTTCGAATACCGCGAGACCGCTGTGCCCGAGATCGGCGACGGCGAGATGCTGGTGCGCAGTGTCTATTTCTCCTGCGATCCCATGAACCATGCGTGGGTGAAGGGTCTGGAGGAACGCTTCAAGGCGATCCCCATCGGTGATCCCATGTGCGGCGGCGTCGCCGGCCGCGTCGTCAAGTCGCGCCACCCGGACTTCAGGCCGGGCGACGCGGTGACCGGCTTCATGGAGTTCGCCGACTACGTGGCCACCGGCCCCATGGACCGCACCGGCACCGCGCTGCAGCGGATCCCGGATGGCTTCGATCTGGCGTCGGGCCTCGCCACCCTGGGCATGAACGGTCTGTGCGCCTATTTCGGCATGGGCGACTTCGGCCATGTGAAGCCGGGCGACACTGTCGTCGTGTCGGGCGCGGCGGGTGCCATCGGCAGTGTTGCGGGCCAGCTCGCCAGGCTGTCCGGCGCGCGGGTGATCGGCATCGCCGGTGGACCCAGGAAGTGCGCGCTGCTGACCGGCGACCTGGGGTTCGACGCGGCCATCGACTACAAGGCCGAGGACGTGCCGAGCCGGATGGCCGCGCTATGTCCCGACGGCATCGACGTGTTCTTCGACAATGTAGGCGGCGCGATCCTCGACGCGGCACTGGCCAACATGGCCCATGGTGGCCGCATCGTGATCTGCGGCGGCATCGCCACCTATAATTCTCCCGGTCCGGGCCTGCAGAACCACATGGCGCTGGCCATGCGGGCCTGCACCATGTCGGGATTCTTCTTCTTCGACTACATCGCCCGTTTCGGCGAGGGCGTGAAGCGGCTGGGGACGCTGCTGAAGTCCGGAAAGATCAAGGAAGTGCTTGATGTTGCTGACGGATTCGACGCATACCCCGACGCCGCGCTGGGGCAGTTCGAGGGCCGCAATACCGGCAAGCAGTTGGTCAGGATCGCGGACGATCCGGGACGCTGACTCTTTCGCCGAAGGATTTTCGTGGCCCCTCCGTTAAAGGCATTGTCAAGCAGACGATCACGGAGAGAGATGAAATGGCTAACAAAGTCCTGATTACCGCCCTGGTGGCCGGCATGGCCCTGACCACGGGCACACTCACCGGCATTGGCGCGGCCTTCGCGGGCGCTGACCAGGGCCGCGGCGACGGGCGTGGCTGGGGCGGCCACGGCATGATGCTCGAGAAGCTGGACACCGACAAGGACGGCGCCGTCAGCAAGGCCGAGTTCGAGGCCAAGCGCGCCGCCGACTTCGCCGCCGCCGACACCAACAAGGACGGCAACGTCACCCAGGCCGAGCTCAAGGCGTTCCACGAGAAGAAGATGGCCGAGCGCAAGGCCGAGCGCGAGAAGCGCATGTATGAGCGGCTCGACGCCAACAAGGACGGCAAGGTGACCCAGGACGAGTTCGAGGGCGCCGGCATGTTCGACAGGATGGACAAGAACAACAACGGCAAGATCAGTGCCGACGAGATGAAGTGGCATGGCAAGGGCGGCCACCGGGGCCATCATGGCTCGGACGGTGACGACGACGCACCGCCCGCCGAATAATCCACGCCATGGGGATTGGGGGGGCGTCCGGCCATGCCGGGCGCCCTTTCCTTTTGTCCGGCGCCCATGCCATGCTGGCCGACGCTGACGGAGACCCAAGCCATGCCCCAGATCACCGCCAACGGCCTGTCCATCGAGTACGACGAACGCGGCTGCAAGGAAGATCCCGCCATCCTGCTGATCATGGGCCTGGGCGCCCAGATGCTGCTTTGGCCTGAGATGTTCTGCGACATGCTGGCGGGGCAGGGCTTCCGGGTGATCCGGTTCGACAACCGCGACATCGGCCTGTCGCAGAAGTTCGACGGCGCGGCCGTCCCGGAGGTGAAGGAGATCATCGCAGGCCTGATGTCGGGCAAGCCGTTGCCGGTCCCCTACAAGCTGCACGACATGGCCGCCGACGCGGTCGGTGTGCTCGATGCGCTGGGGGTCTCCGAGGCCCACATCGTCGGCGCCAGCATGGGCGGCATGATCGCCCAGCTCGTCGCCATCCATCATCCGGGCCGGGTGGCGTCGCTCACCTCGATCATGTCGACCAGCGGCCGCTACGGTTTGCCGCCGGGCAAGCCGGAGGCCATGGAGAAGCTCCTGCTGCGGCCCGCGGGCAGCGACAGGAAGTCGGTCGTCGATCATTCGGTAATGCTCGCCGGCGTGATCGGCAGCCCCGCCTATCCGGTGCCGGAGGAGCAGGTCCGCGCCTTCTCGGAACGGACCTACGACCGATCGTTCTATCCGGAGGGCATGCCGCGGCACTATGCGGCCATCCTGTCCTCCGGCAGCCGAGACGCGCGGCTGCCCGGCGTCACCGCGCCGACGCTGGTGATCCACGGCGACGCCGACCCGCTGCTGCCCGTCGAGCACGCGCACGACACGGCGCGGCTGATACCCGGCGCGGCGCTGGAGGTGATCGAAGGCATGGGCCACAATTTGCCGCCGCAGCTCAACTTGCGCTTGGCGACCCTGGTCGGACGGCACGCGAAGACGGCGTCAGCGTAACCAGCGCGTTCGCCGCCTCAGTCGCCGATCAGGTGCAGCACCACCTCGCGGCGATGCGGCCGGTCGCGGTGCTCGAAGACGTAGAGGCCTTGCCAGGTCCCGAGGTCGAGCCTGCCGCCGCTCACCGGAATCGAAAGCTGGGTCTGGGTCAGCGCCGCCCGGATGTGCGCGGGCATGTCGTCCGGTCCTTCGGCGTCATGGCGATACGGGCCGGCCTTCGGTGCGATCCGGGCGAAGAAGTCGCGCAGGTCGGCGAGCACGTCTGGATCGGCGTTTTCCTGGATCAGCAGCGAGGCGGACGTGTGCCGGATGAACAGCGTCAGCAGGCCGTCGCCGATGGCCTGCTCTCCGACCCAGCGGGAGACGGGCCGCGTGAAAGGGGTCAGGCCGGGACCGGTCGTGTCGATTGTAAGCGTGGTCCTGGCCTGCCTCACCCGGTCTCCTACTGCTCCAGCGCGGGCGCCGTCTGCCCGGCGGAACCCTGCGCCATGGCGCGCAGCGTGTCCATTACCCAGCGCTCGCGGGCCGGATCCTCGGGCGAGGCGAACGAAACGGCCAGGGCGTCGCTGGCGACGGTGCCCTGCACCACCGGCGAGGCCAGTATGTTGCGCTCCAGCAGGGTGGCGATCTGGCGGCCGGCATTGGCGCTCGTCAGCGCGGCCACCATGTCGCGGCCCTCCGGGCTCAGCTTCAGCATGATTGCGGCGGCGCCGCGCATGTTTTCGCCTTCGGCCACGGCCTCGATCTCGCTGGACAGGTCGATGGAGGTGCCGACGGCCCAGATGTCGATGCGGTCGGGCGCCTGCAGCGCGTCCATCTCGTCCATCGGCACGCCGCTCTCGACCAACGGGATGATGCCGTTGGCGTCATACAGGTCTTCGTCCTGGGATACCTCGCGCAGCACGCGGTTGCCGCGCACGATCAGCAGCGTGTTGGCCTCGTTGTCGTCGAGGAAGGCTTCCAGCCTGCCGGCGTCGGCAGGACCGGCGCGCAGCACGGGGCCAGCGCCGGACTGGCCGGCGAGGTCGAGCTGGCCGGGGGTGAACGAGAAAATGCCTTCGACGGGCGCCATGGTGAGGCGCGCCTCCTCGGCATGCGCGGCGGGCGCGGCGATCAAGCCGAACAGGACCAGGGCAGCCAGCTTGCGGAACATAGGAGTCTCCAGGGATACGGTGCCGGCGGACGGCGGGCGGTCGAAGCGCTAACGCGGCGGGCCGCGCCGGGTTCCACCGGCGCAACGACCGCTATTCGGCGGCCTCCTTCTTGGTGGTCTCGAGGTTGTCCAGTTCGGCGGCGTCCTGGGCGAACAGGCGCTCGAGCTCCTCGGCGGCCTTGCGGGCGCGCTGGCTCAGCCGCTCCTCGTCGCCGGCCAGGGTGAAATCGTTCTGCAGGCGCTGCTCGTCGTGGCGGCGGAAGGTGTCGATGGTCCGGTCCACATGGCCGCGCGGCAGGCCCAGCCCCAGCAGCAGGTCCTCGGTCAGCTTGAGCGCCGAATGAAAGGTCTCGCGGCGGATGCTGGTGACGCCCAGTTCCATCAGCGCGTGGGCGTTGTTTCGGTCGCGGGCGCGGGCAAAGATCGGCACGTGCGGGAAATTGGTGCGGACGATCTGCGCCGTCCGCACGGCCGCTTCCGGGTCATCGATCGCCAGCACGAACGCCCTGGCATCGCCGACTCTTGCGGCATGCAGAATGTCCGGCCGCGACGCGTCGCCGTAATAGATCTCGTTGCCGAACCGGCGCACGAAGTCGACCTGCTCGACGCTGGCGTCGAGCGCGGTGAACGGAATGCCCCGCGCCCGCAGCACGCGGCCGACGATCTGGCCGAAGCGTCCCAGCCCGGCGATCACTACGAAGCCCGCCTCGCGCTCGGGCATCTCGTCGAAGTCGGTCTTCGCCGCGGCCTTGGGCGGCGCGAACAGGGTGTCGAGGCGCAGCAGCAGCGGCGTCGCCATCATCGACAGGGTGACGACCACGCTCAGCAGGCTCGCGGTCTCGGCCGGCATGATCTTCTGCGCGGTCGCCGCCGTCAGGATGACGAAGCCGAACTCGCCGCCCTGGGAGATGGCGAGCGCCAGCCGCCGTGACGGCCGGTCGCCCAGCCCGCTGAAGCGGCCGAGGGCGTAGAGCACCACTGCCTTGACCGCCAGCAGTAGCAGGACGAGGCCGAGGATCAGCAGCGGCTTGTCGAGGAACAGCGCCAGGTTGAGCGACATGCCGATGGCAGTGAAGAACAGGCCCAGCAGCAGCCCCTCGAACGGCGCGATGTCGGCCTGCAGCTCGTGGCGGTAGTCGGATTCCGACAGCAGCGCGCCGGCGATGAACGCGCCCAGCCCGGCGGTCAGCCCGCCCAGCTCCATCAGCAGCGCGGCGGTCACCACGGTCAGCAGCGCGGCCGCGGTCATCGCCTCGCGCACGCCGGAGCGCGCGACCAGCGGGAACACCCGGTTCAGCAGCAGCCTGCCGCCGACGACCACCAGTGCGATGAAGCCGATGGCCTTGAGGGCGTCGAGGGTCGACATGCCGACCGCGCCCATCCCGCCCAGCGCGAACAGCGGCAGCAGCGCGATCAGCGGGATCGCCGCAAGGTCCTGGAACAGCAGGATCGAGAACGCGGTGCGGCCGTGCCGGGCGGTCAGCTCCTTCTGCTCCTCCAGCACCTGCAAGGCGAAGGCGGTCGAGGACAGCGACAGGGTCAGGCCGATCAGCAGCGCGGTCAGGAACGGCAGGCCGGCCAGCACGCCCAGCCCCGCCAGCGCCGCGCCGGTCAGCGCGACCTGTGCGCTGCCCAGGCCGAACACGGGGATGCGCATGGTCCACAGCCGCTTGGGCCGCAGCTCCAGGCCGATGATGAACAGCAGCAGCACCACGCCGAACTCGGCGAAGTGCAGGATGGTCTCGACCTGATACACCGAATAGATCAGGCCCAGGCCGAACGGCCCGATGACGATGCCGGCCAGCAGATAGCCCAGCACCGAGCCGATGCCCAGCCGGCGCGCGATCGGCGCGGCGAACACCGAGGCGGCGAGGAACAGGGCGATCTCGATCAGGATGCTGTCGGTCATCATCCACCGTGGCTGCCGGCGATTCCGGCGGCATCATGGTGGCATGAAATCGGTTTCGGGGTACCCGGGTTTTTCGGTCAGGCAACCTGCCGCTGCACGAACCGCGTGGCGGGCGGCGGCGGGTCCTCGGGCGGGCCGGCGAAGCACTGGGCCATGGCCATCCAGCGGGTGGCGGTATCGCCGGTCGCCTTCAGCCCGGTGTCGGCCACGTTGCGAACCTGGGTGACCACCTGGCAGAACGCGGTGGCCGTGCCCTCGATGCGGTTGGAGTCGTTGGGCTCGTGCCACTCCCAGATCGCGCCCGACGGCGCGGTCAGCCGCACATAGGGCGGCTCGGCGGGCACGTCGAGCTTGCGGTTCGCGAAGGTCCAGCCATAGGTGTTGATGCCGATCACCGCCACGTTGCGGATGCGGTCGGCGTCGATGCGCTCGACGCCGAGCAGGTCATAAACCGCCTGCGCGTGGGACCACGTCTCCATCAGCCGCGCGGTGATGCAGGAGCGGGCGGACATGTCCGGGCCGCCCCATTTCACCCGCAGCTTCGGGTCGGCGACGGCGAACTGATCGGCGGTGTCGCGGTAGAGGTCGCGCCAGCGCGCCAGCAGGGCACGCCCCCTGATCCCGCCCAGCCAGGCATGGTTGAACCGCAGGTGGGTGCCGCCGGCCCTGACGTAGTCGGCCAGCTCGCGGCGGAACTTCAGGAAGGCGTCGGCGTCCGCCAGTGTGAGGCAGGCGGCGTAGTTCCACATGTGCAGATGGGCGATGACGTCGTTGATCGTCCAGCCCTTGAACTGGGTCGCGCGAACCCAGTCGGCGTCGCCCAGCGGCTCCAGCAAGGCGAAGATCGCATCGCTCTCGTCGCGGAAATCAGCGGCCTGTTCCATGTGCTTCCCCTTGTCCCCGGCCGATCTATAGCCCGGCGGCGCGGGTCTCGCCACCATCTGTGGTTCCATCGTCGCTCCGGTGAGCGAAAGGTATGGCAGACCTTGCAGCGGTTATTCAGCACGAAGCCGTTGCGTAGACAGCAGGTAAGTGATCGCAAAAATTAGCGGAGACACGATTGCAGAGTAAATCGGTAGGATATTAGGGCTGGGTGTCGCGCCACAGTCACTGCGCCAGGTGGGGTCGAAGGGCCAAATCCCAAAAAGCGCGGAGCATGGCACAAGTATGAAGATCGCAAAGGCCAGCCATCGGACAGGCAAACGGGCGCACTTGGGAGCATTCCAGCCGGCGATGACGCTCGCTAGTACGATCAGACCAGCGACTACGAACCCCTGAGGCGGATACGCGCCATAATTACCGCAAACAACCATAGGGATCATGGAGCTACTCCAGAGCGGTTTTGCAGGCGGCCAAGATTCGCCTTCAGTACGTCCGCCTTGCACCCTAAGCAAACGTGGGCGGCACCTACCGCCCCCGGATAACATCCGACGCGCGCCAGCCCAGCGCCATGGCGGGGCCGTTGGTGTTGCCGGAGACCAGGCCCGGCATTACCGAGCAGTCGGCGATCCTAAGACCCTCGACGCCCTTGACCCTGAGTTCGTTGTCGACCACGGCGGAATTGTCGCGGCCCATGCGGCAGGTGCCGGTGGCGTGCAGGCCGCTGGTGGACATGCGCCGCGCCGACATCAGGATGTCCTCGTCCGACTGCGCCTTCTCGCCGGGGATCACTTCCTCGCCCACATAGGGCTGCAGCGCCGGTCGACGCACATACTCGCGCATGTAGCGGACCATGCGCACGACCGTTTCCTGGTCGTAGGCGGTGCTCAGCCAGTTGGGCTCGATGCTCGGCGGCGCGTCCGGATCGGCGGACCTTACTGTGATGCTGCCCTCGCTGGTCGCCTGCAGCAGCTGGCCGTAGATGTTGAAACCCGGCACCTTGGCCGGGTGCGAGAGCGGCACCGGGAAATTGTCGGCGGTGCGGGCGAAGGTGAACGCGCCCATGAACAGCTGCATGTCGGGCCGGTCCCGCTCCGGCGTGCTGCGGGCGAAGGCACCGATCTCATAGGGGCCGGTCGCCATCGGCCCGTTGTGGAAGGCGTAGTACTGCAGCAGGCTGAGGGCGAGGCCGATGCCCTGGTAGCGGTGGTTGAGGCCCTTGATGCCCTTGAGCCGGTGCGGCATGCCATAGCCCACATGCTCGCGCATGCGCCGGCCGCAGTCCGGGCTGTCGGCGACCACGTCGATGCCCACCGCCTTGAGGTCGGCGGCGGGACCGATGCCAGAGCGCTGCAGGATCACCGGCGACATGATGGCGCCGGCCGAGACGATGATCTCGCCCGCCGAGCGGAATTCCACCGGGCGGCCGTTCTGGCGCGCGGCGACGCCGATGGCGCGCTTGTCCTCGAACAGGATACGGTCGACCATCACGCCGGTCTCGATCCGCAGGTTCGGCCGGCTGCGCGCCGGGTCGAGGAAGGCGCGCGCCGAGCTGATGCGCCGGCCATTGCGGATGGTGTGCGAATAGTAGCCGACGCCTTCCAGTTCCGGATGGTTGAGCTCGTCGCGCTCCGGCAGGCCCATCTGGGTGCCGGCCTCCATCATGGCCCTGGTCGCGGCATAGCGGAACTTGCCCGCGCTCACATGCAGCGGGCCGCCGGCGCCGCGATAGTCGGTGGCGCCCAGATCGTGGTCCTCGATGGCCTTGAACGCCGATTTCATGTCGGACCAGCCCCAGCCCGCGCCGCCCAGCGTCTCCCAGTCCTCGTAGTCGTTGGGGTGGCCGCGCGAATAGATCATACCGTTGATCGAACTGGAGCCGCCCAGCACCTTGCCGCGCACCCAGATCTCGCGCGACGGCACGCCGGGGACGCGCTCCTGGTCGACCTTGAAGTGCCAGGCGTGCTGCGGATCCTTCACCAGCTTGCCGATGCCCTTGGGCATGCCGATCAGCGGGCTGGTGTCCTCGCCGCCGGCTTCCAGCAGCAGCACCCTGTGCGCCGGGTTCTGCGACAGCCGGTTGGCGAGGACGCAACCGGCCGAGCCGGCTCCGACGATAATGTAGTCGAAGGCATCCATTCCGTTTCCCCGTTCGGCTGCCGGCTTTCTTACCGGTTGGTCAGCCGTTCCGCTGCGTGCTTGCCGGAAAGATAGCCGAACACCATGCCCGGACCAAGCGCGCCGCCTTTATGGCTTGTCGTGGCCGGGGCGCTGGACGGCGCGTCTACATGAGCCCGCCGGAGACCGTCCAGACCTCGCCGGTGATCCAGCTTGCCGCCGGGGAGCACAGGAACACCGTCACGCCGGCCACGTCGGCGGGGCGGCCGAGACGGCCGAGCGGCACCTTCTTGCGCTCGAGCAGGGCGGGCAGGTCGTCGTCGCCCAGGCTGAGCGCGTCCATGTAGGTTTCGGTCGGGATGGTCGACGGCTGGATGGCGTTGACCCGGATGCTTGGCGCCAGCTCGCGCGAATAGGTTTTGGTCAGGCTGTTCACGGCGGCCTTGGCGGCGCCGTAGTGGCCGCTGCCGGGCGCCGCGCCCTGCGCGGACAGCGACGAGATGTTGACGATCGACCCGCCATTCGTCATCCGCCGCGCCGCCGCGTTGGTGCCGGTGACGACCGCGGTGATGTTGAGCGCCACGCAATCGTCCCAGTCCCTGGCGGAGATGCCGCCCAGCGGGCCGAAATAGCGCGAGCCGCCGGCATTGTTGATCCAGATCGACAGGCTGCCGAACGTGTCCACGGCCGCCTGCGCGAGCGCCTCGACGGCCTCGGGATCGGTAACGTCGGCGGCGACGCCGAGTGCGCGCCCGCCGCTTGCGTTGATCGACGCGGCGACGGCCTCGACCTCGGCCGCCCGGCGCGCCGCCACGACCACGGCGGCGCCCGCCTCGGCCAGGGCCCGTGCCATGGCCTCGCCGAGGCCGCGTCCGCCGCCGGTGATGACGGCGACCTGGCCGTCGAGACGGAAACTCTCCAGCGTGCCCATCATCGGCCGTGGAATACGGGTTTGCGCTTTTCCATGAAGGCGCGGCGGGCGTCGCGGAAATCCTCGCTGTTGGCGCAGTCGGCGACGGCCTTGCGGCCGCGCGCGCCGTCGCCAACCGGATCGGCCAGCAACTCCGAGACGACGATCTTGGTGGCGCGCTGGGTCAGCGGGGCGTTGGCCGCCATGGTGGCCGCGTATTCGGCCACGTAGGCTTCCAGCTCCTCTGTCGGCACGACCCGGTTCAGCAGGCCCATGTCATAGGCCTCGGCGGGTGAATAGCGGCGGGCGGTATAGAGGAATTCCTTGGCGCGCGACGGCCCGACCAGGTCGGCCAGCAGCTTGATGAAATCGGCGCTGTAGCCGATGCCGAGGCGCGCCGCCGGGATGCCGTAGACCGAAGCCTCCGCGCCGATGCGGATGTCGCAGCAGGTGGCGAGCGCCATGCCGCCGCCCAGGCAATAGCCCCGGATCATGGCGACGGTCGGCTTCTCGACGTCGCGCAGGGCAAAGAACATGCGCTGGGTCAGGCGGCCGTACTCGTCGGCCTTCTCGGCATTGGAGCGCCGGTCCTCGAACTCCGAGATGTCGGCGCCCGACACGAATGCCTTGTCGCCGGCGCCGGCCACCACCAGCACCCGCTCGTCCGGCGCGGCGGCGAACGCCTCGATCACCTCCAGCGCCTTCTCGTTCATCTCCAGCGACAAGGCGTTGTGCTTCTCCGGCTTGTTGAAGATCAGCCAGCGCACGGCGCCGTCGCGGCGGGTCAGGACGTGCTCGGTCATTGGAACCTCATGATGGGGGATACCTCATATGATGTTGCGCTCGTGCAGGCCGGCGATCTCGGCGGCCGAGTAGCCGATTGCGGCCAGGATGTCGTCGGTGTGCTCGCCCAGCTCCGGGGTGGCGCTGACGAGGCTGCTGTCGGTGCGGCTCAGATGGAACGCCTGGCCGACCAGCGTCTGCGCGCCCAGCGTGGGCGACTGCACCGTCTGGGCGATGCCCAGGTGACGCACCTGCGGATCGTCGAAGGTCTCGTCGATGGCATAGATCGGGCCGCACGGAATCCCCGCCTTGTTCAGCAGGTCGATCCACTCGGCGCTGGTCCGGGTCACGGTGACCGCCTCGACCAGCTGGTTGACCGTGTCGCGGTTGCGCACCCGGCGGCCGGGCGAGCTGAAATTCTCGTCCCCGGCCAGATGATCGAGGCCCAGGACCGTGCAGAACTTGCCCCAGGCGCCCGGCATGGGGGCGATGTTGACGTGTCCGTCCGAGGTGCGGAAGCAGCCCATGGGCACGGCCGTCGGATGGTCGTTGCCGACCTGGCCCGGCACGTCCTGCTTCATCAGCCAGCGCACCGCCTGGAAATCCAGCATGAAGATCTGCGATTCCAGCAGCGAGGTGGTGACCCACTGGCCTTCGCCCGACACCTCCCGCTCCAGCAGCGCCGTCAGGACGCCGGAGGCGGCCAGGATGCCCGAGGCCACGTCGGCGATGGCGATGCCGACGCGCATCGGGCCGCGGCCCGGCTCGCCGGTGATTGACATCAGCCCGCCCATGCCCTGGGCGATCTGATCGAGGCCGGGCCGGTCGGCGTAGGGGCCGTCCTGGCCGAAGCCGGAGATGCTGGCATAGACCAGGCGCGGGTTCACCTGCCGCATGGCCTCGTAGTCGATGCCGAG
Source organism: Rhizobium sp. Q54 (assembly GCA_945907245.1). Lineage (GTDB taxonomy): Bacteria > Pseudomonadota > Alphaproteobacteria > SMXS01 > SMXS01 > RI-34. Next base: position 45,917 of record CAMDTB010000007.1, on the reverse strand, counting down.
CCGCGTCTTGACGTCGGGCCGGTAGTTCTCGACCAGGATGTCGGCGGTCTCGACCAGCCGCTTCAGCACGGCGACACCTTCGGCGGTCTTCAGGTTCAGCGTCAGACTGCGCTTGTTGCGGTGCAGGTTCTGGAAGTCCGAGTCGGCCCGGTTGGCGAAGTCCTGCGGCTCGCCGGCGGACGGCGGCATCTCGACCTTGATGACGTCGGCGCCCCAGTCGGCCAGCTGCCGCACGCAGGTCGGTCCGGCCCGCGCGCGGGTCAGGTCGATCACCGTGAACCGCGACAGGGCGGCCGAAGCCCGGATTTTATTCATGCGTAACTTTCTCCACCGGGCGGAGTTTGGGGGACCGGCTTTGGTTGGTCAAGCGCCCAAACCTGCGCGATTTCAGCGACCGGTCAACGGCACGAACGACGTCCTGATCGGACGATGATCGGAACCGATATCCATCAGTACCCGGAAGTCCCTCACCGCCGCGTCGCGCACGAGTACATGATCGATCTGCATGGCGAACGGCGCGAAGCCTGTTGGCCAGGTCCAGGCCAGACCTGACGGATGGCTCGAGCGCAGACCAGCCTTATTCAGGGGGCGCATACTGTTGTTCCACAGGGTGCCGTTGAAGTCGCCGGCCACGATCACTGGCTTGGCCGCGTGCCTGGCGCGATCGGCGATCTCCTCAATGTACAGGCGGTGTTCGGTGGCGAGTTCGTTGGTCACGGGCGGGGGTGGATGCGCCGCCATCAGCACGAACGATCCGAAATCCATATAGAACAGCGGCAACTCCCGCGCGCCCACACGGAGGACATGACCGGTAAAGGGCAGGCGGGAATAGGCCGCCATGCCGAATACGCCGAAACGGGCCTCCACCAGACTATGCGTGTAGTCTTTGGGTAGCAGCTTGAGCGCGTCTGCCCACTCATGGGTCACTTCCACGACGACAATGATATCCGGCCGTTCGCGCGCGACGAGATTCATCACGCTCGACCACTGACTGTTGCTTGCGAGCACATTGGCGGAGATCAGCTTTACCGGCTTTGCCGCTTGATCCGCCTCCTCGGCGCCACCAAACGCGATCATGCGCGCGGCCATCAGGCTGCCGTTCAGAACGATGACGACCAGGCCAACGGCTATGCAGGAGCGCCAGCGGAAGTACACGGCATAGATCATCAGCAGAGCGGCCACACATACCGCTTGCGGGCGGAAACTGTTGAAAAGGTCGAGGAACCAGTTCAACCCGCCCAGCAGGCCGATCCCGCTGCACGCCAACAGCACGAGCAGGATGATGAACGTTACGCGGCGGAGCACCCTCATATCAGTCCCGGCAGCAAATCCTGTCCCATGGGCTCGGTCAGATCGGGGCCGTCATTCCTGACGTTGTTCACAGCTTTCGACACCGGATGGATGTGCAGCTCGGCCTTGGACGGTTTCAGCAGGCTCGCGTCGGGCTCGGCGAGCCATCGGCCGATGTCGCCTTCTTCGAGCACCACCGGCATGCGGTCGTGAAAGGCGCGCATCTGCTTGTTGGCCTCGGTGATGACGATGGTGCACGACACGGTGTCCAACGCCGTGTTCCGGTCCCATAGCCCGGCGAAGCTGAGGGGCTGGCCGTCGGCGCGGGTGAAGTAGTTGGGCTGGCGGTCGGTGGCCTTGCCGGTCCATTCATAGAAGCCGTCGGCGACCACGATGCAGCGGCGCTTGCGGAACGGGTCGCGCCACATGGGCTTGTCGGCGATGTTTTCGGCCCGGGCATTGAACGTCGACGCCTTGGGCATCTCCTTCGCCCAGAACGGCACCAGCCCCCAGCGCATCATCACCGCGCGGCGGCCTTCCTCGGTGCCGATGACGGTCAGCACGTCCTGGGTCGGCGCGATGTTGTAGCGGGGACGCAGGTTCATCGGCGCGTCCAGCGTCAGCTGGTACAGCCGGTAGATCTGCTCCCAGGTGAGCGTGTTGGTGAAGCGACCGCACATGCCGTTGGTACCCGTCAGTTCCGCCCTAGCCTTTTCAGTCCGCCTGGCGAAACGTCAAGCCAATAAGCGGGCGGGAACCGGAATTGCGGCGCCGGGTTTAAAAGTTGCCCCATCTGTGACACACTGTCCGGGCGAGGCAACGGGGGTTTGCGCACCGGATTTGTATCAGCCGGGAGAGCCACGATGCACGACGCAGGAACCTTTCCTGTCATCCTGATCAAGCCGTCCCACTACGATGACGACGGTTACGTCATCCGCTGGCGGCGCTCGGTGATTCCGTCGAACAGCCTGGCCGCGGTCTACGGCCTTGTGATGGACTGCGCCGACCGCGACGTGCTCGACATTCCCATCACCTGCGACGCCATCGACGAGACCAACACCAAGGTCGACGTCAAGGCGATCATCGGCCGCATCCATTCGGCGGGCTGCGGCTTCGTCGGTCTGGTCGGCGTGCAGTCGAACCAGTTTCCGCGCGCCATGGACCTGGCGCGGCGCTTTCGCGCGGCGGATGTGCCTGTGGTGATCGGCGGCTTCCACGTCAGCGGCAGCCTGTCCATGCTGCCCGGCATCCAGCCCGAACTGCAGCAGGCGCTCGACCTGGGGATCACCCTGTTCGCCGGCGAGGCCGAAAGCCGCATGGACGACCTGCTGCGCGATGCGCGCAGCGGCATGCTGCAGCCGGTCTACAACTATCTCAACGACCTGCCCGACATCGGCCACGAGCCGGTGCCGTTCCTGCCGCGCGACCGGATCGTGCGCAGCATGGGCATGCAGACCAGCTTCGACGCCGGGCGCGGCTGTCCGTTCCAGTGCAGTTTCTGCACCATCATCAACGTGCAGGGCCGCAAGTCGCGCCGCCGCGGCGCCGACGACGTGGAGCGCATCATCCGGGTCAATGTCGAGCAGGGCATCCACGACTTCTTCATCACCGACGACAATTTCGCCCGCAACAAGGACTGGGAGGAGATCTTCGACCGCCTGATCCTGCTGCGCGAGCAGGGCGGCATCGAGATCAAGTTCACCATGCAGGTGGACACGCTGTGCCACCGGATCGAGAACTTCATCGACAAGGCGGCACGCGCGGGCTGCAACAAGGTGTTCATCGGGCTGGAAAGCATCAATCCGGACTCGCTGCTGGCGGCGGGCAAGCGGCAGAACCACATCGACGAATACCGGCAGATGATGCAGGCCTGGCACGATCACCGGATCATCATCTTCGCCGGCTACATCATCGGCTTCCCGACGGACACGCCGGAATCGGTGCGCCGCGACGTGGAAATCATCAAGCGCGAGCTGCCGCTCGACATCCTGGAGTTCTTCATCCTGACGCCGCTGCCCGGCTCCGAGGATCACCAGAAGCTGTTCGGCAAGGGCGCCTGGATGGACCCGGACCTGAACAAGTACGTCCTGAACCATGTCACCACGGCCCATTCGGGCAGTATGTCCTCAAGCCAGTGGTGGGAGGCCTACGAGACGGCCTGGCGGACCTACTACACGCCCGAGCACGTCCGCACCCTGCTGAGGCGGGCGCGGGCCAGCGGCATCAGCTGGAAGCACATCATCGCCATGGCGCTGTGGTTCAACGGCTGCAGGAACATCGAGAACCTCCATCCGCTGGATGCGGGCTGGTTCCGCCAGCGCAGCCGCGACGAGCGCCGGCCCGAGCTGCCGCGCGAGAATGCGGTGGTGTTCCACGCCCGGTTCGCCTGCGAAACCGCCGTCAAGCACGCGCGCTATCTCGGGCTGCTCGCCCGCTACTGGCGGATGGCGCGGCGCATCTGGAAAGACCCGGCGTCGCTCGATTACCGCGACGAGGCGAGCACGCCCGGCGTCACCGAGCATTTCGCCGACCGGAAGCTGCCGAAGGCGGCGCGGCATCCGAGGGTGCTGGCGGCGCAATCGGCGATGTCGCCGGAAACGCGGTAGGCTACCGCCACTCGCCCAGAACCGCCTCGAACGGCGTGCGGCCGGGGTTGGTGAAGCGCTGGGTAAGCGGGCCGTCGTGCCAGATCGCGTCGCCCGGCACCACCGACAGGGTGCGCGCCTCGCGGCCGGCGATCTCCAGGCTGGTGCCCGCCATGACGATCAGGATGCCCGAGAAGTCGCACCGGAGGTCGCCGGTGCTCTCGCCCGGCGCCAGCTCGATCTTGTAGGTGCGGATGCGCGCCTTGTCCGCCAGCAGGGTCACGCCCGGCGCACTGAGCGGCTCGGCGGCGGTCACCGGCGGTGATGCCAGGATCTCGGCGCCGATCATCCGCATCTCCTCGCGGCCTACATTGGTCACCTGGTGAATCAGCGGCTTCGAGCGGAACGGCGCGACCATGATCGTGCCCTTGTCGATTTGGCTGGTCACCGGTTCCTGGCCCAGGTCCTGGGTGCAGCAATGCACCCCGTTGATCGCCACGTAGAGCGAGTCCTCGTCATGGCTGTGGTAGAGGGTGATCGCCGAAACGGGGATGCAGACATCGTAGACGAATGCGTAGTCGTTCCTGAACCGGAAGCGGTGCATGGGCTCGTCATGCACGGAAACGTAATGCGGCGCCGGCTCGGCCATGCTGTTCTCCTTGGGTTCCCTTGGATGTGTTAGCCGCCGCGACCGGCAAACGCAAACTTTCGGGTTGTCGAGGCCGCGCGGGAATGCCAGCGTGCGGGTCACATTCTCCGGGGAGACGAGACATGAGCGTTGTGAAGATATACGGCACACCGGGATCGCGGGCCAACCGGACCCTCTGGCTGGCCGAGGAGCTGAAGCGGGAAACCGGCCTCGCCTACGAGATGGTGCCCACGCATTTCATGAACGACGCCAAGAAGCCGGACTATCTGGCGATCAATCCCAATGGCCGCGTGCCGGCCATGGACGACGATGGCTACATCCTGTTCGAGTCGCTCGCGATCAACCTCTATCTGGCGAAGAAGGCGGGCGGGAGCCTGGCACCAAAGGACGCCAGGGAAGAGGGCAAGGCGGTGCAGTGGAGCATGTGGGCGCTGACCGAACTGGAAGACGCCTTCATCGCCATCCTGGTCCGCCATCCAAAGATCGCGTTCATGCCGCCGGACCCCAAGGTCGAGGCGGACATGCGCACCAAGCTCGAGCGGCCGCTGAAGGTGCTGGAGCAGCACCTGTCGAAGAACAGGAACATGCTGGGCGACCGCTTCACCGTTGCCGACGTCAACGTGGCGGGTGTCATGTCGATGTCGCGGATCGTGGACTTCGACTATTCGCCCTATCCGCACGTGAAGCAGTGGTTCGAGGCCTGCATGGCGCGCCCGGCTCTCGCGGCGGCGGCGGCGCTCTAGGAATTCGGGGCCGGCTCGTTGCCGGCCCTTTCATCGATACAGGGGAGTCAGGCGCATGGAAAATAGCAAGTGGTTGGTTGCATCTCGGCCGGTTGACGGCGTGGTGAGCGGGCAGAACTTCCGGATGGAAACGGCCCCGATACCGGAAATCGGCGACGGCGAGTTCCTGATCGAGATCGCCTATTCCATCGTGACGCCGCCGCTGCTGATGTGGCTGACCACCGGCGGCATGGGCGGCAAGCCGCTGGAGCCCGGCGCGCTGATGCGCTGCGGCGGCATGGGCAGCATCATCAAGTCGAACAATCCAGCCTGGCCGGTGGGCCAGCTGGTCAACGGCGACCTGGGCTGGCAGAAATTCGCCGTCTCCAACGGTACCGACAAGACGCCGGTTGTGAAGGTGTCCCGACGCGACGGCGTCTCGACCAGCGCGCTGCTGCATGTGCTGGGCAGCGGCGGCCGGACCGCCTATTTCGGCCTCACCGAGTTCTGCAGGCCCAAGCTGGGCGACACCATGGTGATCTCCGGCGCGGCCGGCAATGTGGGCTCGATCCTGGCGCAGCTGGCGAGGATGCAGGGCTGCCGGGTCATCGGCATCGCCGGCAGCCAGCGCAAATGCGACTGGCTGACGGACGAGCTCGGCTGCGAGGGCGCCATCAACTACAAGGAAGGCGACCTGGCGAAGCAGCTCGCCGCGCTGTGCCCCAAGGGCATCGACATCTTCTTCGACAATGTAGGCGGCGAGACCCTCGACGCGGCCATGGGCCAACTGGCGCAGGGCGCGCGCGTGGTGCTGTGCGGCGCGACCTCGCAGTACAGCCACGATTCGGATTGGTATGCGCCGAAGAACTACTTCAACCTGGTCTACAAGCAGGCGACCATGTCGGGCTTCTACGTCGGCAACTTCGCCGCCCGCTACGAGGAGGCGGTGTCACGGCTGGCGCCTATGGTCGTCGCCGGCACGCTGAAATACGCCGAGGACATCCATGACGGCCTGGACAAGGCGCCGGTCGCGCTCGGCAACACGCTGAGCGGCGACCATTTCGGTGTCCAGCTGGTCAAGGTGTCCGACGTCGCCGGATAGGCGCTATTTCAGCTTCCGCTTGAACAGCGCCAGCATGTTGTCCCAGTGCCGCTCGGCGGCCGGTTTGTCGTAGATCGGCAGGTCCGGCATGGTCCAGCCGTGCTGCACGTCGGGATAGATCTCCAGCCTGTGGCGCGGGCTGGCGGCCTCGAGCGCGGCCTTGATCTCGTCGGTCTCGTTCGGGCCGAGGAACGGGTCGATGCCGGCGACCGCGACATAGACGTCGCCGGTGATCTTGCCGACATGCCTGTGCGGGCTGTCGGGGCGGTCCGTCGCCAGGGCGCCCGCATGGAAGGCGGCGGCGGCCACGACCCGCTCTGGGAATTCGGCAGCGGCGGTCAGCGCCTGGGCGCCGCCCATGCAGTAGCCGGTAGTGCCCACCTTGTCGCCCTTCACCTCGGGCCGGCCCGACAGGAAGTCGAGGAAGGCGGCGGTGTCGCGCTTGGAGGTCGTGGGTGTGACCGTGACGACCATCTTCATCATCTCGTCGCGGTCGTCGGGCAGTTTCAGCGGCTTGGCCGGGCCGAAGCGGTAGAACATGTTGGGCAGCAGCACCGAATAGCCGTTGTCGACCAGCCGGTCGGCGAAGTCGTACAGCGCCGGCCGCAGGCCGATGCCGTCCATGTAGATGATCACGGCCGGTGCCGGTTCGTCCCCGTGGAAGAAATAGCCGTCGACCGTGCCGTCGGCAGTCTTGATCGTAATCATTTCCCTGGTCATCGCAGTCTCCCATCATGCAATCGCGCGGCAGCATAGCATGGCCGGCGAGAGATTCAGCACGCGTGCTGTATTGTATGAAATCGGCTTGGGCGGTAGTGTGGCCGCCTGCAGCCGAGGCCGCAAACGGGAAAGACCAGGAGACGACGGATGAACGTTCAGAACCCCAACGTGATGAAGCCGGGCGAGGCGCGCACACCGGGCCAGACCACCAAGGACATCATCCTGCGCGATCCGATCGCCGCGCCCCAACCGATCGTCACCGAGAAATACGAATATCTCGGAGACTCGGACATCCCGTTCGACCGCTACACCTCGCGCGAATTCTTCGACCTTGAGATGAAGAAGCTGTGGCCGAAGGTCTGGCAGTTCGTCTGCCGCGAGGAGCACATTCCGGAGCCGGGCGATCACATCGTCTACGAGATCGGCGACTATTCCTTCATCATCACCCGCACCGACACGGGCGCGATCAAGGCGTTCTACAATTCCTGCCTGCACCGGGGCACGCAGTTGCGCCCCGGCCGCGACGAGGAAGGTTATGCGCTGTCGGGCACCGACTTCCGCTGCCCGTTCCACGCCTGGATCTGGAACATCGACGGTACGCTCAAGGACCTGCCCTGCGACTGGGACTTCCCGCACCTCGACAAGGACAAGCTGAACCTGCCCGAGGCGAAGGTCGACACCTGGGGCGGCTTCGTGTTCATGAACATGGACCCGGACTGCAAGCCGCTCGCCGAGCATCTCGAGGTGCTGCCGGAGCACTTCAAGCACTTCTTCCCGGTCGATCGCCGCTATATCGAGGTGCATTTGCGCCGCACCCTGCCGTGCAACTGGAAGGCCGCCGCCGAGGCGTTCATCGAGGCCTATCACGTGCGCGAGACCCACATGGGCGGCAGCGAGATCGGCAACGCCCAGACCAATGCCCAGTACGACATCTTCGGCGACAACGTCACCCGGTTCATCCACACCCGCGGCTATCTGGCGCCGAAGTGGCCCGCGCCTGAGACCGAGGAGGACATCGCCAACTCGATGGCCGAGCGCATCATGATGGCCGAGGCCAAGCGCAAGGAGCTGGCGCCGAAATACAAGGTGGACATGAGCCGGTTCTCGGAGAGCGAGATGCTCGATTCCATCGAGTATTTCCTGTTCCCGAACATGTTCCTGTTCCCGGGCATCGGCCTGCCGATGATCTACCGCTTCCGGCCGGCGGGCACCGACGTCGATACCTGCTGGTTCGACCTGATGTTCCTGCGCCCGCTGAACGACGGAGAGGAGCATCCCGAGCCGCCCCGCGTGGTGAAGCTCGACGTGCACGAGACCTACTCCCAGGTGCCCAACATGGACGGGCCGCTGGCGGTGATCTACGAACAGGACACCTCCAACCTGGAACGCCAGCAGCGCGGCTTCAAGTCGTCGGCGAAGGGGGCTCAATCCCTGGCGAACTACCAGGAGGTCCGGGTCCGGCAGCTGCACATCACGCTGGACAAGTACCTCAACGCGGCGGATTGATACCGCAGGGACAGATCAGGAGACGTGGGATGAACGTTCAGAATCCGAATGCGATGAAACCAGGCGAGGCCCGCACGCCGGGCCAGAGCACCAAGGACATCATCCTGCGTGACCCCAACGCGGCGCCGGTTCCGCTGGTCACCGAGCAGTATGAGTTCATCGGCGACGCGGACATTCCGTTCGACCGCTACACGTCGCGCGAGTTCCACGACCTGGAGATGAAGAAGCTGTGGCCGAAGGTGTGGCAGTGGGTATGCCGCGAGGAGCATATTCCCGAGGCTGGCGACCACATGGTCTACGAGATCGGCGACTACTCGTTCATCATCACCCGCACGGACAGCGGCGAGGTGAAGGCGTTCTACAACTCGTGCCTGCACCGCGGCACGCAGTTGCGCCCGGGCCGGGACGAGGAAGGCTATGCGCTGTCGGGCAACGATTTCCGCTGCCCGTTCCATGCCTGGATCTGGAACATGGACGGCACGCTGAAGGACCTGCCCTGCGACTGGGACTTCCCGCATCTGGACAAGGAAAAGCTGTGCCTGCCGGAGGCCAAGGTGGGCCTTTGGGGTGGCTTCGTGTTCATCAACATGGACCCGGACGCCAAGCCGCTGGAGCAGCACCTCGAGGTGCTGCCAGAGCACTTCAAGCACTTCTTCCCGCTCGATCGCCGCTACATCGAGGTGCATCTGCGCCGCACCCTGCCGTGCAACTGGAAGGCCGGCATGGAGGCGTTCCTCGAGGCCTATCACGTCCGCGAGACCCACGCGGGCGGCGATCCGATCGGCAACGCCTGCACCAACGCCCAGTACGACATCTTCGGCGACAACGTGAACCGGTTCATTCATACGATCGGCTACCCGACGCCGACCTGGCCCGAGCGGGAGACCGAGGAGGACATCGCCAACGCCATGGCCGTGCGCATCATGGCGGCGCAAAAGAACCGCGACCGGCTGGAGCCGAAATACGGCGTCGACCTCAGCGGCTATTCGGAGAGCGAAATGCTCGATTCGATCGAGTATTTCCTGTTCCCGAACATGTTCATCTTCCCCGGCATCACCCTGCCGATGATCTACCGCTTCCGCCCGGCCGGGAACGACGTCGACAGCTGCTGGTTCGACCTGCTGTTCCTGCGTCCGCTGAAGGAGGGCGCCGAGCATCCCGAGCCGCCGCGGGTGGTGAAGCTCGATGTGCATGAGACCTATGACAGGGTCCCGAACATGGACCAGGGCCTGGCGGCGGTATACGAACAGGACACGTCGAACCTGGAGCGCCAGCAGCGCGGCTTCAAGGCGTCGGCCAAGAAGGCGGAATCGCTGGCCAACTACCAGGAGGCCCGCATCCGCCAGGTGCATATGACTCTGGACAAGTATCTGAAGGCCTGACGGGCACGGGGGGAGACGCGGGATGAACATCGAGACACCGAAGAGCCTGAAGCCGGGCGAGGCCCGCACGCCGGGCCAGAGCACCAAGGAAGTCATCCTGCGCGACCCCAATCCGGCGCCGTGGCCGCTGGTCGCCGAGCAGTACGAGTTCATCGGCGACGCGGACATTCCGTTCGACCGCTACACGTCGCGCGAGTTCCACGACCTGGAGATGAAGAAGCTGTGGCCGAAGGTCTGGCAATGGGTGTGCCGCGAGGAGCACATCCCGGAGCCGGGCGACCACATGGTCTACGAGATCGGCGACTACTCGTTCATCATCACCCGCACGGACAGCGGCGAGGTGAAGGCTTTCTACAATTCCTGCCTGCACCGTGGCACCCAGCTTCGTCCCGGCCGCGACGAGGAAGGCTATCCGCTCTCGGGCAACGATTTCCGCTGCCCGTTCCATGCCTGGATCTGGAACATGGACGGCACCTTGAAGGACCTCCCCTGCGACTGGGACTTCCCGCATATGGACAAGGCGAAGATGAACCTGCCCGAGGCCAAGGTCGGCCTGTGGGGCGGCTTCGTGTTCATCAACATGGACCCGGACGCCACGCCGCTGGAGCAGCACCTCGAGGTGCTGCCGGAGCACTTCAAACATTTCTTCCCCCTCGATCGCCGCTACATCGAGGTGCATCTGCGCCGCACCCTGCCGTGCAACTGGAAGGCCGGCATGGAGGCGTTCCTCGAAGCCTACCATTCGCGCGAGACGCATCTGGGCGGCACGACGATCGGCAACGCCTGCACCAACGCCCAGTACGACATCTTCGGCGACAATGTGAACCGGTTCATCCATACCATCGGCTACCCGACGCCGACTTGGCCCGAGCCGGAAACCGAGGAGGACATTGCCAACGCCATGGCCGAGCGCATCATGGCGGCGCAGGCCAACCGCGACCGGCTGCAGCCGAAATACGGCGTCGACATGAGCCGGTTCTCGGAAAGCGAAATGCTCGATTCCATCGAGTATTTCCTGTTCCCGAACATGTTCATCTTCCCCGGTATCACCCTGCCGATGATTTACCGCTTCCGCCCGGCCGGGAACGACGTGGACAGCTGCTGGTTCGACCTGCTGTTCCTGCGTCCGCTGAAGGACGGCGAGGAGCATCCCGAGCCGCCGCGCGTGGTGAAACTGGGCCTGACCGAGACCTATGACCGGGTCCCGAACATGGACCCGGGGCTTGCCGCCATCTACGAACAGGACACGTCGAACCTGGAGCGCCAGCAGCGCGGCTTCAAGGCCTCGGGCAAGCGCGCCCAGTCGCTGGCCAACTACCAGGAGGCCCGCATCCGCCAGGTGCACCTGACTCTGGACAAATATCTGAAGGCGTAGGCTGCAGCAGCCCTTCTCGCCCGGGTGCACCGCGCTGCTTGAACGCGGGCTTGCCATCACGCCCGAGGAAATCCGAGGTAAGCCTCGATTCGAAGCAACTGCCTGACAGAAGCGGAACTGCTTCTACGAATCACGCTTGCAAGCCGAAGCTGCGGGTGTTGAAGATATCCACTTCCACCCGGTCGAGCCCTTCACCGTACGAGGCTCGGTCCGGGTGAAATTTTAAGTCGCCAAGGGTCCGGGAAACAGGGCCTGGGGAAAATGGGGAAGTCGAGTGAAGCTGAACGGCATCGTTGCTGGCCTTGCGCTGGCGGGCATGATCTTTTTGACGGGCTGCGGCAAGACCGAGGATAAGGTCGTGCCTCCGCCCGAGGATACGAAGGCCGCGCCGGCCGACGCCTACAGCAGGGCGGGCGACTTCGAGGTGATCGATCCGGCGGCGGCCGGCAAGGGCGGCGAGGTCTATGCCTCGGTCTGCGCGGCGTGCCACGACAAGGGCCTCAACCGGGCCCCGCAGCGGGCCATGCTGTCGCTGATGACGCCGGAGTCGATTCACCGGGCGCTCACCGAGGGCGTCATGCAGGAGCAGGCCGCCGGCCTCTCGGCCGAGGAGAAGGTCGCCGTCTCCGAATATCTGGCGAACCGGAAGATGGGCGCCGCCGGCAGCATCGCGCCGCCGCTGATGTGCGCCGAGGGCGCCAAGCCGTTCGACGTGAACCAGACCCCTGTGTTCGCCGGCTGGGGCCTCCAGCCGGAAAGCAACCATTTCATCAGCACCGCGGCCGCCGGCATCGACAAGGCCAACGCGGCGACGCTGAAGCTGAAATGGGCGCTGGCATTCCCCAACGCGCTGCGCGCCCGCTCCCAGCCCGCGCTGGCGGGCGGGGCCATCTTCGTCGGCAGCCATGACGGCACCGTGTTCGCGCTCGACCGGGAGACCGGCTGCGCCCGCTGGACGTACCACGCTGGCGCCGAGGTGCGGACGGGCATCGTCGTTGCCCCGTGGACGGCGGGCGACGCCGGCGCAGATCCGTTGCTGTATTTCGGCGACCTGATCGGCAACGTCTATGCGCTCAAGGCCCGCACCGGCGAGGAAGCCTGGCGCTTCAAGGCCGACGAGCATCCCAACGTCACCATCACCGCCGCGCCGGCGCTGCACAAGGGCACGCTCTACGTGTCGGTGTCGTCGCTCGAGGTCGCGGCCGTCGCCGATCCGACCCATCCGTGCTGCAGCTTCCGGGGCTCGCTGGTGGCGCTCGACGCCGCCAAGGGCACCGAGAAGTGGCGGTCCTACACCATCGACGAGGTCCCGGCGCCGACCGGCAAGAACTCGGCCGGGCTCGACCTCACCGGGCCGTCCGGCGCGCCGATCTGGAACACCGCCTCGGTCGACGAGAAGCGCGGCCAGCTCTATGTGGGCACCGGCGAGAACTATTCGTCGCCCGCGACCGGCACCAGCGACGCCATCATCGCCTTCGACATGAAGACCGGGAAGAAGAAGTGGGTGTGGCAGGCGACGCCGAATGACGCCTGGAACACCGCCTGCGAACGGGCGGACAAGACGAATTGCCCGAAGGAGGACGGTCCGGACTTCGATTTCGGCGCCGGCACCATGCTGGTGCATGCCTCGAACGGCAAGGACTACGTGGTTGCGGGCCAGAAGTCGGGCGCCATGCACGCTGTCGATCCGGACACCGGCAAGCATCTGTGGACCCAGAAGGTCGGCCGCGGCGGCGTGGTCGCCGGCATCCATTTCGGTATCGCCGCTAGCGGGGACACCGTCTTCGCGCCGGTCAGCGACGTGCCGGACGGCAACCCGTATCCGGAAGAAGCGCGGCCGGGCATGTACGGCCTAGACGTAAAGACCGGAGAGTATGTCTGGAAGGCGCCGTCGGCCGATACCTGCGCCGGAAAGGAGTTCTGCCATCCCGGCTATTCGGGCGCGATCACCGCCACCGAGGAACTGGTGATGGCGGGCGCCAATGACGGCTTCCTGCGCTTCTACGACGTGGCGACCGGCAAGGTGGTGTGGGAGTTCAATACCGCGGCCGAGTTCAAGACGGTCAACGGCACCACGGCACGCGGCGGCTCCATGGGCGGCGGCACGGCGCCGCTGGCCCATGACGGCATGCTGATCATGAACTCGGGCTATGGCTTCGCCGGCAAGATGCCCGGCAACGTGCTGCTGGTATTCGAGGTCGCGCCGTAAGAGACGTGACAGGCGACCCGGACCGGGATCATCCGGTCCGTACGACGGGGAAGACGCATGAGGTTCAAGGGCATCCTGGCCGGCATCGCACTGGCCGGCGCGACAATGGCAACTGTTTCGGCAAGCGCGTTCGCGGCGATGGACACGCCGGCGTCGCCGCATGTCGAGCAGGCCGCGCCGTCGGTGGCGGGTGGCGGCAAGGCATCGGCCGACCAGGCCTATCGGAGCGGCGGCGACTTCAAGGAGCTCGATCCGGCTGCCGCGGGGAAGGGCGGCGACGTCTATAACGGCCTGTGCGCGGCGTGCCACGACACGGGCCTCAACCGCGCACCGCAGCGTGCCATGCTGTCGCTGATGACGCCGGAATCCATCTACCGCGCCTTGACGGCCGGTGTGATGAAGGAGCAGGCCGAGGCCGCCGAACTGACCGACGACGACAAGAAGGCGGTCGCGGAGTTCCTTGCCAAGCGCAAGCTGGGTGCCGCCGCCGATTATGCGCCGAAGATGTGCGCGGCCGGTACGTCCGCGTTCGACGCGGGCGAGCCGCCGGTGTTCGAAGGCTGGGGCCTCGACCGGCGTAACAGCCACTTCATCGACAACAGGACGGCCGGCATCGACCGCACGAACGTCGGCAAGCTCAAGCTGAAATGGTCGCTGGCGTTCCCCAACGCTTTGCGCGCGCGCTCGCAGCCGGCGCTGGCCGGTGGGGCGGTCTTCGTCGGCAGCCATGACGGCACCGTATTCGCTCTCGACCGCGCCACGGGCTGCGCGCGCTGGACGTTCCATGCCGGCGCGGAGGTGCGCACCGGCATCGTCGTCGCCCCGTGGACCAAAGGCGACGCCGCAGCCGATCCGCTGATGTATTTCGGCGACCTGGTGGGCAACGTTTACGCGGTGAAGGCGAAGACCGGCGAGCAGGTCTGGAAGGTGCGGCCGGGCGACCATCCGAACCTGACGATCACCGCCGCGCCGGTGCTGTACAAGAACAAGCTCATCGTGCCGGTCTCGTCGCTGGAAGAGGCGCGGATCGACCCGAAATACGAGTGCTGCACCTTCCGCGGCAATATGGTGGCGCTCGATCCGGCGACCGGCGACCAGCTCTGGCAGACATACGTGGTCGACGAGCCGAAGGAGCAGGGCGTCAATGCGGTGGGGGCGAAGAAATTCGGCCCGTCGGGCGTGGCGCTTTGGAACACGCCGGCCATCGACGAGAAGCGCAACCGGCTCAACATCGCCACCGGCGACAACTATTCGTCGCCCGCCACCGAGCACAGCGATGCCGTCATCGCCATGGACCTCGACACCGGCAAGATCATCTGGTCGCACCAGGTGCTCGAGGACGACGTCTGGAACGGTGCCTGCGAAGCCGCCGACAAGACCAACTGCCCGGAGGAGGACGGCCCCGATTTCGACTTCGGCGCCGGCCCGATCCTGGCCACCGTCAAGGACGGCCGCGACGTCGTGCTCGCGGGCCAGAAGTCGTCGATCATGTACGGCTTCGATGCCGAGGATGGCAAACTGCTGTGGAAGAACAAGGTCGGCCGCGGCGGCGTCGTCGCCGGCATCCATTTCGGCATCGCCGTCTCGGGTGACACGGTGTTCGCGCCCGTATCCGACGTGCCGGACGGGAACCGCTATCCTGAGGGCGACCATCCGCGCCCTGGCATGTACGCGCTCGACATCCTGACGGGCGAGTACAAGTGGCAGGCGCCTTCCGAGAACGTCTGCGGCGGCAAGCCGTTCTGCCATCCCGGCTATTCGGGTGCCATCACCGCCACCGAGGACCTGGTGCTGGCAGGCGCCAATGACGGCTTCATCCGCATCTTCGACGGCGCGAATGGCAAGGTGCTGTGGGAGTACGACACCGTGACCGACTTCAGGACGGTCAACGGCGCGACCGCGCGCGGCGGCTCCATGGGCGGCGGCACGGCGCCGCTGGCCCATGACGGCATGCTGATCATGAACTCGGGCTACGGCTTCGCCGGCAAGATGCCCGGCAACGTGCTGCTGGTATTCGAGGTCGAGTAGAAGCGAACCGGAACAAGAAAGGGGCGCGGCCGTCATCGGCCGCGCCCCTTTCCGTTCGAAAGCCTCAGATCGCCCGCGCCAGCTCGGCCGCCTCGTGGATCGCGGTCATCATGCTGTTGCGGCCCTTCACGTCGCCGATCATGTGGATCTTGACGTTGGAGAAGCGGGCGGTGAGCTCGTTGGCCAGGTCGCGGTTGGGCTCGTTGAAGCTGACCAGCACCACGGTCTTCGCCGGGAGCGTGCGGACACGGTCGGTGAACAGCACGCCGATCTCCACCGAATCCGGCTTGATCCCGCGGAGATAATGGCCGCCGACGAAGTCGAAGTCGGCCGACATCAGGCGCTCGCGCGCCGCGCCGACGGTGACCGGCGGGAACGGCACGTTCTGGCCCAGCTGTTCCATGCGCGAGACCATGGTGACGTGGATGCCCGCCTTGAGCAGCACGTCGGCCACCGAGATTGCCTCGAAGGTGCCGGTGTCGTCGAACACCACGGCTGGACCCTGGATATCGACCTGGCCGCCGACGCCGAACATCTCCCACGAATTGTGGACGTGCGGCAGGTCGAAGCCGGGGATCGGCACCGACGGTGTCGACACCTGGAAGCCGTCGTAACGTGGCGTGGTGCCGGTGGCGATGATCACCTCGTCGGGCGCGATCTCGGCCACCATGTCGGCGTCGACCATGGAATTGAGGTGCACCTCGACGCCCAGATTGTCGATCTCGTCTGACAGCCAGCGGGTGATGGTGCCGACGTCTGCCCGGTGCGGCGCGTCGGCCGCCAGCGCCACCTGGCCGCCCAGGCGGCGCATGGCCTCGTGCAGCACCACCTTGTGGCCGCGCATGGCGGCGGTGCGCGCCGCCTCGAGACCGGCGGGGCCGCCGCCGACAATCAGCAGCGTCTTCGGCTGCGTCACCTTGTCCTCGGGGTCGAAACTCACGCGGGCTTCCTGCGCCGCCGCCACGTTGACCACGCAGCTGATCACGCCGCGGGTCATCAGTTGACCGACGCAGCCCATGTTGGTGCCGATGCATGGGCGGATCTTGTGCTCCTCCAGCCGGCGCGCCTTGTTGGGCATCTCCGGGTCGGCGATCAGCGCGCGCACCATGGAGACCATGTCGGCCTCGCCATTGGCGATGATCGAGCTGGCGTGGTCGATGGTCATGATGCGGCCGACGACGATGGTCGGCTTGGTCACCACCTTGGTGATGACGCTGTTGGGCTTCATCTCGACGCCGAGCGGGTCGTCGGACGGCGCGATCAGCTTGTGGAACCGCCAGTAGGCGCCCATATGCAGCGACACATAGTCCACATGCGGGTCGACCAGCGCGGCGATGGCCGCGTTCTCGGCGGCGTCGAGGCCGCCCGGCACGTAGTCCTCGTTGGGCAGGCGCACGCCGACGGCGATGTCGTTGCCGACCTCGGCGCGGATCGCGGCGATCACCTCCATCATGAACCGCATCCGGTTCTCGCGGCTGCCGCCATACTCGTCCTCGCGCTTGTTGAGCGCGGGCGACAGGAACTCGTGAATCAGGTAGCCCGACGAGGCGTGGATGTCGACGCCGTCCAGCCCGCCGTCGCGCACCCGCCGCGCCGCCTTGGCGAACGCGTCGACCAGGTCGTCGATCTGCATCTTGGTCAGCACGAAGGGCATGACCTGGATCATCGGGTTGGGCACGCCGCTGACCGACCAGGAATCCGGCGTGCCGCCGCCGCTGGCACCGGAGTGGTAGATCTGCTGGAACAGCTTCATGCCGTGCTTGTGCACCCGGCTGCTGATCTGTTCATAGAACGGCAGGATGGCGTCCGAGTGGAGCGGCAGGTGGGTCCGGGCGCTGTGATGCACGCCGGTCGCTTCCAGCGTCGACATGCCGACGCCGCCCCTGGCCCGCGCCTCATGGTAGGCGATCAGGTCCTCGCCGCCCAGATGGGTGCCGTGCGCCGATCGCACGATGCGGTTCGGGATGGTGACCGGGCCGACCTTGATCGGCTCGAACAGATTGTCATAAAGCGCCATGGCTCCGCGTCTCCCCATCAGCAGAGAATTTCTGCACGATTGCAGAACGGCCGGGGGGCGTCAATGAGGCCGGGCAGGTTTTCCAACGCAGGTTACGGATAAACCTCAGGACAAGGCGAGCCGATCCTCGAATACCACCACCGGAATTTCCCGCTCGGTCCTCTTCTGGTAACGAGTGTAGACCGCCATGACGCGGGTGACGTGGTCCCACAGCGCGGCCCGCTCGTCGCCGGCGGCGATGTGCGCCGTCACCTGGCGGCGCTTGCCGCGAATCGACAGCTCGGCGTCGGGGTTCTGGCGCAGGTTGGTGACCCAGGCGGGATCGTCCGGCGCGCCGCCCTTCGATCCGACCACGATGTAGACCTCGCCCAGCTGGAAATAGGGCAGTGCCGCCTCGCGCCACTGGCCGCTTCTGGTCCCCTTGGTGCTCAGGATCAGCATGGGCTGGGGCGTGAAGCCCTGGCGCCTGCCCATCAGCGCGTTGAGCAGCGAGCGGCCGAACAGGCGCACCAGCAAAAGGTCGAACGCCATGCCCCGCCTGCTCAGCAGGAACCTGATCAGCCGCTTTTCCATGGCCTAGAGGAATCTCATGCCGAGCGAACCACGGGGCTGGTAGATATCCGAGCGGCCCGGCGGATACTGACCGAACACCGCGCGGCCGTTCTTCATGCCGGCGAACGCGAACAACTCTTTCCCCGGCGCGATGAAGTCTCCCCATCGCGCCGGATCGACTTGATAGCGCGATAGCAAGCACCTGGCGTCATGGGTCCATCCCACCGAACCGTCTCCCCTGGGTTCCGGGACGGTCAGCTTGGCAGAAACCGGAGCCCTTTTCGATGGGCTAGTGGCGCGGACCGTACTGACGGGTCAGATAGCCCAGGATGGTCTCGCGCTCGTCCGGTTCCAGCCGCCTGTATTCCGGATAGGTCTTCAGCATACGTTCGACCAGCGCCTCCCATTGTTCACGGGTCTTGCTGGCGGCCTTGATGCGGGTATCCGAATGACAGGGCGCGCAGAAATAGAAGACTTCCTCGCGGCCCCGGTCAGGTTTCAGCCCGCCCCAGTCCATGGGCGCTGGGCCAGGGCCGATGCGCGGTTCCGCGGGTTTACGGTCCCACTGGTCGAGCGGCGTCTTCATATGGTCCGGTTGACCATTATCGACCTGGGCCGTGGCGGCACTGGCCCACGCGGCAAGTCCAAGGCCGATAACCAGCATGGGTAACAGTCTCATTGCAAGCTCCCCTACGCGCGCGGAGACACCGCGCCGAGACGAAACACTGCACCCGGACTGTCGCCCGGACATTGATCTCCCGCAAGTCAGGGCGTCTTCTTCATGCCCTTGACGATCTCCAGCGCCTTGGCGGCATGATCGACCGGCGCGATCTTGTCATCGGTGGTCGACAGCACCGCGGCGATCTTGCCGTCGCCGGCGATGACGAAGGTGGTGCGTTCAGTGAAGGCGTGGTCGATTTCGGTGCCGCGCGTATCTTTCATGCCGGGCTTCCCCTGCATGGTTTTCAGGTCGAACGACTTGCTGATGGCGCCGTCGGCGTCGGAGGCGACCGGGAACTTGCCGGCGCAATATTCCGGGTCGGCCGAGAAGCCGTTCAGCCGCGCGATGCTGTCCTGCGACACGCCGATGATGGTCGCGCCCGCCGCCTTGTAGTGGTCGGCCTCCTCGGCGAAGGCGCGGGCCTGCACGTTGCAGCCGCCGGTATACGCCGACGGATAGAAATAGACGACCACTGGCCCGGTCTTGCGCGCCTCGGCCAGCGAGAACTCGAACTGCTTGCCGGCCAGCGACGCAGGCGCCGTGAAGTCGGGCGCGGCGGTGCCGGTCTTCAGCGCCGCATGGGCGGGCAGGGCGGCGGCAAGGACGATGGCGGCGGTCAGCAGCAGGCGGCGCATGATGTTACTCCCCGGTTCGGTTGGAGGGTGAGGATAGCGGATTCCGAAACACAAACCTCCGTGATTTTGCTTCGCGCGCAGAATCACGGAGAAGAGCTGTTTGGGCCCTACCGCCCGGTGAACTGCGGCGCGCGCTTTTCCCTGAAGCTGGCGACACCCTCGGCATAGTCTTCCGAGGTGAAGCATTTCTGCTGCTCGTCATTGGCCATCTGGGTCGCGGCGGCCAGCGACTGGGCATAGCCCATATAGACCTGGCGCTTGATCAGGCCCATGGCGCGCGGCGACGACAGCGACGCCAGCTCGGCGGCGACCGCGTGCACCGCCTCGGCGAAACCCTCCTTCGCCAGCATGCGCACCAGGCCGAGGCGCTCGGCCTCGGCGGCGTCGATGGTGCGGCCGGTCAGCAGCAGGTCCATGGCGTTCATGGTGCCGATCAGCCGCGGCAGCATCCAGGCGCTGCCGTGCTCGGCGATCAGGCCGCGGCGCACGAACGCCGTCGTCATCTTCGCGCCTTCGGCCATGTAGCGCATATCGGCATAGAGCGCGAGGCACAGCCCCACGCCGGCGCAGGCGCCGTTGATGCCGGCGACGATCGGCTTCTCCACGCCCAGCATGTAGGAATAGCGCTGGCCGAAATCGTCGGCGCTGAACGGCGGCACGATGCGCGGCCTTGGCTTGCCGTCCGGCCCGGGCGCGAGGTCGGCCCCGGCGCAGAACCCCTTGCCCGCGCCGGTGACGACAATGGCGCGCGCCCCGTCGTCGGCGGCGGCCCGGTCGATGGCGGCGCGGAAGGCGACCTCCATGTCCGGGCTCCACGCGTTCATCTTGTCGGGCCGGTTCAGGGTGATGGTGGCGACCTTGTCGGCCACGTCGTAGAGGATGTCGTCGGTGTCGGTCATGGTCCTGCCTCCGTTCTCGTGACGACAGGCTAGTCGCAAACCGGTCCGCGGGCAGCATTTTCTGCGGGTGCCGAGGCATGGCCCGCGAGTTGCCAGACCGGCAGAGATGAATATATTTCAAATTTGAACAAAAAGTATTGATTAATGCCACCGGTGCTCCTATACCTACCCTTGTCAGGCGGGATTACCGTCCGGACAATTGGGCATCATCACTGGAGAGCGGACATGCGCAAGGCGCTTCAAAATTTTGCTTCCGACGTCAAGGGCGTGACCCTGATCGAATACGGCCTGATCGCGGCGCTGATCGCGGTGGCGCTGGCGACCATTCTCGGCACGGTCGGCACCAAACTGAACACGCTTTTCACGACGGTTTCGACGACGGTCTGACGGGGCCGGCCCCTCCGCCCCGCCAATCAGTCGGCCGCTCCACCGGGGCGGCCGATTGTCGTTCCGGCCCACGGTGTCCCGCGGCATCTGACAGCTGGCCTTCTGCCGCGCCCGGTGTCACCCTGTCTCCTTCGGATATGGGGAGCTTCCGATGGACCGGGACACCGACGACGCGCTGGCGCGCTACAGCCTCATGGACCACGCGGTCCAGAGCGATCCCTACGACTTCCACGCCCTGCTGCACGAGCACTGCCCGGTCTACCGCATGCCGGAAACCGGCTTCTACGTGGTCACCAGGTACGACGATCTGCGCAAGGTGCTGATCGACACCAGGACCTTCAGCAACAGCCTGCCCAGCCGCCGCGCGCTGAAGGGCGACCTGGGCGAACTCTACGAGCGGCTGGTGGCGGAAAGCGGCTGGCGCCACGTCGACACGCTGCAGTCCACTGATCCGCCCGCCCATGCCCGCTACCGCAAGGTGCTGGACGCGGTATTCTTCGGCAAGCGCATGAACGCCATGAAGCCGCATGTGGAGGAGGTCACCCACGAGCTGATCGACGACTGGATCGGCGACGGCCAGTGCGACTTCAACGCCCGGTTCGCTATGAAGCTGCCCGGTATCATCACCGCCGAGCAGATGGGCCTGCCGCGCGAGGACATCGGCACCTTCAAGCGCTGGGCCGATAATCTGCTGACCGTCGCCGCCACGCCGCAGAGCGAGGACGAGGTGCGCCGCAGCGCCGAGACCACGCTGGAGATGCAGCACTTCATCGCCGCCGAGCTGGAGAAGCGCCGCGCCCATCCGGCCGACGACATGCTGTCGGACCTGGTCCACGCCCATGAGGGCGAGCCGCTGTCCATGGAGGAGCTGCAGAGCGTCATGGGCCAGCTCATCGCCGGCGGCTACGAGACGGTGCAGAGCGCGCTCGGCCACGGCATGTGGCAGCTCGTGCGCCACCCGGCGCTGCAGGACCGGCTGCGCGGCGACACGGCCGCCATCAAGCGGTTCTGCGAGGAGGTGATCCGCGCCGAGAGCCCGGTGCAGAGCCTGATGCGCCGCGCCACGTGCGACGTGGAGCTGGGCGGCACCCTGATCCCCGAAGGCAGCCTGATCCTCGCCCGCTACGGCGCCGCCAACCGCGACCCGGAAAAATTCGCCTGCCCACATGCCTTCGACATCGACCGCCCGAATGTTGGCGCGCATCTGGCCTATGGCTCGGGCACCCATTTCTGCGTCGGCGCGACGCTGGCGCGGCTGGAGATGAACGTGGCGTTCACGGCACTGCTCGACCGGCTGGAGCGGATCGAACTGGCGCGGGAATTGCCGGATCCGGTGCACCGGCAGAGCCTGCACTGGCTGCCGATGCGGGAGTTGGTGATCCGGTTCGACAGGCGGTAATCATTTCACCTGGAGCTGCTGGCAGACCTGTCCGGGGCGACCACGACCGTTTCGCCGACTTCGCGGCAGAATCCCGCGTCGGCGGGTAGACGGTCGAATGCGCCGGCTCGCACACCGGCGGCAAGCTGCTCAGGCGTATCGAACCAGAGTTCGGCGATGCCGTCCCACCAGCCATAGAATGTCTCCCGCCGCGCGATCCCGGCTTGTGTGAAGCCTTCGGCGCTGAGGTTGACGAAGCCGGTCAGCACATCGAGATCGGTACGGAAGTTGATGATCTGCCCGCGCAGGCCGGCGACCCGGGCGGCGTGCGCGCCGGTCCAGGCGGCCTTGAAGTCCTCCATGCTCAAGCCGTCACGGCGTTTGGCGAACTGCACCAGCTTGAACAGCTTGCGCTCGGGGCGCAGCACCGGGACGAGCACGTGCTCCTCCACCGCGAACTGCATGGCCGAGCCGCTGTAGAGATAGGGGCCGTCGCCGCCCACCTGGGCGACCAGCGGGTCGATCTCCAGGCCGTCGGGGCCGGCGCGGTCGGGGACGGGGGTGCGGGCGGCCAGATAGGCGGGCAGGTCGTCGAACATCAGCTGGCCCCAGCCGTCCCAGGCGTCGTCGAAGCCCTCGGGCTCGTTGACGGTCAGGCGGGCGGCCAGGTCGGCGCCGATCGCGTCCGCAAGCGGCCGGCTGGCGCGCACGTTCAGCACATAGCCGCGGATGCCGGTCAGCCGCCGCCCGTAGGAGGCGTGATGGCCCGCATGGGCGGCGGCGTATTCTTCGTGGGTCAGGCGCGGATTGCGCCGGACGAAACCGAACACTTTCAGCATCGGCAGGTCCTCGCGGCGTGGCGTGTGAACGGACCAAGACCCTAGCGGATTTCAAGCACGGGTGACGGTTTTTCTTGTCCCGCCGCCGGGAATGGGCGATAATCCCATGCATCTGCAAGCAGTCGCAACGTATGCCTGGGGAGAGGGTGCCGCGGACTGACGAGCGAATACAGGCTGGGGAGCCTGGAAACGGGAGAAGTCCGATGCGTCCGATTGTCATGGTGGCCATCGCCACCGCCCTGATTGCGACACTGTCCGCCCTGCTGATCTGGGGGCCGTCGCTCACGGCATAGCATCTTTTCGACCGAGGGTGCGAGCGCGCCGCGCTGGCGTGGCGCGAGTCTTTCGTGCGTCCCGGACGTGGCAATACTGACGCTTCCCCTCTCCCGCGACGGGAGAAGGGAAGCGCCAAGTGTTGTGGTTCGAATTCGAGAGGGAAGGATCCCGCTATTTCTTCGCGGGCTCCAGCTCTTCCTTGGGCAGGAACAGGCTTGTGCCATCGGGGGCGTCGCGCAGGGCGACGGCTTCGGCGCAGAACTCGGTCAGGTTGTCCGCGTTCTCGGCGGCGAAAATGCCGGTGGCCGCGCCCAGATGCACCAGCACGGAGCCTTCCAGGTGGCGGGTCTGCTCAGCCGTCGCATTGTCGGCGGCGGTCGGCAGCAGGGACGCCAGAATGGCGCCGAGCTTGGCGTCGTCCACCGTCACCTCATGGCACAGCGAGCCGGCGGCGTTGTTGTAGGCGGCCCAGAGCAGCTTGGCGCGCTGCTCATGGTTCAGGGTCGGCGCCATGGCCTGGTCCAGCCATTTCCATGCGGCTTCCTCGCGGGGCTGGGCGGCGGCGGGCGCCGCGGCCAGCAGCGGGGACGCGAGCAGGAGCGCGGCGGCTGCCGCGGTACGGATCGTCGGTTTCATCGCCATTCCCCTCAATAACCGAACTCGCGGGCGGTCCAGTTGGGCGCGTAGCCCTTGCCGTCCTTGTAGCAGGTGCGCTGCCAGCGGTAGCAGACCACGCCGGGCGCGGGACTATACTGGTCGTAGTTCGGGCGGGTGCCGTGGCGGTACTCGTCGTAGCGGTCGTAGTCGCTGTGGCGCTTGTCCGACGATGCAGCCGCCGCGATGGCGCCGATTACGATCGCCGTGCCGACAACGGCCGCCGCGGTCGAGGCGCCGCTGTTGTTGCCGCTGCTGCCGCCGCCCCAGTTGTCGATGTCGACCCGGCGCACATCGCCATTGTTCACCCGGCAGGTGAACCAGGAACTGCCGCCGCGGCGCTGCGCGTAACCGGTCACGTTGTATTTGCTGCCACCCAGCGAATCGACGTTGACGCCGCTGGTGTCGTAGGCGCCCCGGTCACGGACGGCCTGCTTGCACATCTGCTTGGCGTCTCGCGGGCCGTACTGGGCGTGCGCCGGAGCGCTCCCCATGCCGGCCATGACGAGCGACGCCATGAGCCCCGCCACGATTGTCTTGCGCATCTGTTCCTCCTGTTTGCCCATCACAGGATACGTGAGTATCCCCTTACCCGACCATAACGATTTCGTGAAAGTCAGTCTTGACTGTGCCCTTGCTGGTGTCGGGCACGGGATGGCGGGCGGCGGAAAGCGGCGGCGTGCCTAGCGGTAATAGAAATCCGGCGCCGGAGCCCGGTTGGGCAGGACGGCGATGGTCTCGTCCACCTCGCGGTAGAACACGCTGGCGAACAGTTTCCGCTCCAGCGCGTCGAGCTTCTGGCCGAGCGTCGGATCGGCGCGGCCGGCGATGAACTGCTCGGGCCGGTCGAACCACAGCTCGGCGATGCCGTCGAAGGTGTCGAAGAACGTCTGGCGGCGAACGGCGCCCGCTTCGGTGAAGGCTTCCGAGCTGGGCGGGAAGAAGCCGGTCATGGCGTCGAGCCCGGTGCGGAAATTCACGATATGGCCGCGCAGTCCAGGGATGGTGTTGATATGCGCCGCGTAGCGGCCGGTCCATATGGCGCGGAATTCCTCGGGCGACATGCCGTCCGGGCGCTTGCCGAGCTGCACCAGCTTGAACGATTTTCTCTCCGGCCGGCGCACCGGCTTGGCCACATGCTCGTCGATGTGGAACTGGAACGGCGAGCCGTCATAGAGGTAGTCGCCGTCGCCGCCGACGTCGCCCACCTTGGGATCGTCGGCGAGACCGTTCGGCCCGGCGCGGTCGCGGGACGGGCTCTTGCCGGCCAGATACTCGGTCAGGTCGTCGAACATCAGCTGGCCCCAGCCGTCGGTCATCGCGTCGAAGCCGGCGGGCTCGTTCCGGGTGATGCGGGCGGCCAACGGTCCCAGGCGCTCGCTCACCGGCGTGTTGGACCAGACATTGAGGATGTAGCCGCGGATGCCGGGAAGGCGGCGACCATAGGAATTGTGGTAGCCCACATGGGCCGCGCGGTACTCGTCGTGGGTGAGTTTGGCGTTGCGGCGGACGAAGCCGAAGACCTTCAGCATCCCCGTTCTCCTACCGGTAATAGAAAGCGGGCGCGGGGTCCCGGTTCGGCATGACGATCACGCTCTCGTCCACTTCCACCAGCCAGACCGCCTCGAACAGGTGGCGCTCCAGGGCGTCCATCTCGGGGGCGATGTCCGGGTCGGTGCGAGCGGCCTTGAATGCGTCGAGGCTGTCGAACCACAGCTCGTTGGCGCCGTCCCACAGCGAGCAGAACGCCTCGCTGAAGGCGCGGCCCTCGGCGCTGAAACGCCAGCTGCCATCGGGGTAGAAGCCGCGGATGGCGGCTTCCTGGTCCGGGTCGCGGAAATTGGCGATGTAGCCGTTCAGGCCCTTCATCTTCGCGGCGAGCGGGGCGTGCCGGGTCAGCACGCCGGCGCGGAAGGCATTCTCGGGAACGGCGGGATTCCGGCGGAAGAACTGAACCAGCTTGGTCTGCTTGTACTCCACCCGCTCGACCGGCAGCATGACGTGCTCGTCCATGCGCAGATGGTGCGAGCGGAAGTCGCCGCCCGAGTCCGGGATTTCGTCGAACAGGTACGGTCCGTCGTCGGGGGTGCGGTCCGGATCGACGGCCAGGCCCTCGGCGGTGGCGCGGGTCTTCTCCGGTTCGCTCGAGCCGATCCAGGTGGCGTTGCTGTCGAAATGGACGCAGGGGAAGCCGTCCCACTGGTCGAGGAAGCCGGCCGGCGCGCCGCGGACGATCTGGTCGTGCAACGTCCCCAGCGCCTGCTTCAGGTCGCGGTTGGCCCAGACGTTCACGCAATAGCCGCGCATGCCCTTCATGCGCCGCGAATGGCCGGAATGGTAGCCGATGTGCCCCGCCCGGTATTCGTCGTGCGTCAGCCGGACGTTGCGCTTGAGAAAAGCGAAAACCTTGAACATGGCGGTGTCTCCCCGCCGGGGATCATTTCATGCCCTTCGCCAGTTGTCACCCCGGACGTGTTCCCGGGCGGCGCCGACCGAGACTTGGAAGGACTGATTCCCTTAACCGTTACCGCCGTCCTTCCAGATAGTCGTTCAGCACCTCGTGCCAGCGGCGGACCCGGACTTCCTGACTGGACAGGTAGGCGTCCTCGTAGCCCTGCGAGCGCCAGCCGCGCTGCTGCCCCTCGGCCAGGCTCAGGTCCTGGAACACGATCTGGCCATGCATCTCGGGCACGCCGCGGCCGCGGTCGAAGGCCCGGCGTTCATAGGCTGCGTCCTCGACCTTGCGCGGTCCGTGCATGGTCTCGACATTGGTGACGCCCTCGACCGGGAACACCATGTGCCAAAGGTCGAAAGTGCACTTCTCGGGATTGTCCGGGTGCGGCTCGGTGCGGAAGAAGATCACGTCGTCGGGCAGCACCGACAGGGTCACGTTGGGGAACACCACGTTGTGCGGGCTGTCGACCAGTTCGCCGTCGACCAGGTTCTCGTAGTGCAGATAGCCCTTCTCGCGCCACAGGCGCTTCTTGGCCTCGATCAGGTCCTTGTAGCCCCGGTTCACCTTGTCCTCGTAGGACGTGTATTTCGACGGGTCGATGTCCCACGGCGTCAGAAAGGCGTCGAACGGCGCGGCCTCGCCTTCCGGCGGCACGTCGCGCAATGACGGACGGCCCGGCTGGACGATGCGGCCGTGACCCATCGGGAACATCTCGAACACCGAGGTCCAGTGGTCCTGGTCGATCCAGGCCGGCACCTGCGGATGGGCGGTGCGGGTGTGGTAGGATTCCGAGAAGTTCTCGCTGGCGAACTTCCAGTTGCATTCCATCTCGATGGTCAGGTTGGTGACCCGGACCAGCTTCTCCCACGGCCAGTTCTTGTACAGCTCGGGAATGGGCGCGAGATACTCCAGCAGCGGGATCGCGTTGGGGTCCATGCTGTACCAGATGAAGCCGCCCCAGGTGTCGCACTGCAGCTCCTTGAGCCGTAGTGTGCGGACGGGATCGCCTTGCGGGAACGTCTCCGGATCGGGCGCGTCGAGCAGCAGGCCGTCCTTGCCCCAGACCCAGCCGTGATAGGGGCAGGTGAAGGCGTCCTGGCAGCCGTCGTCCCACACCAGCCGCTGCCCGCGGTGGCGGCAGGCGTTGTAGAACGCGCGGATCGAGCGGTCGTCCTGCATCACGCAGATCACCGACTCGTGCATGAAGTCGTGGATCACATAGTCGCCCGGCTCCTGCAGCTGGCTGGTGCGGCCGGCGATGTGCCAGACGCGCTTCCACATGTGGTCCCATTCCTTCTGCGCGAATTCCTTCGACCAGAACCGGTCGCCGGTGATGGGGTCGCCGCGCACGTTGCGAATGTCGCCGCCGTCGAGCGCCATCGGATGAATGGTCGGAAGTCCCATGATCTCTCTCCATTTCGGAAAGCAAGGCCGCACGTGTCGCACGCCAATACTGACAATAATGTTAGTTTAAGATGGGAGGCTCGGCAATGGCGCAGATTTCCGCGCCGGTCTAAGCTTGTCGCGGGGAGGATCCATCATGGGCGTATACGAGAAATTCAGCCTTGCCGGCAAGGTGGCGGTGGTCACCGGCGGTGGCAGGGGAATCGGCCGGGCCATCGCACTCGCCTTTGCCGAAGCCGGCGCCGACGTGGCAGTGATGGCGCGCCGCCAGCCCGATGTGGACGCCGTGGCGGCAGAGATTGCCGCCATGGGCAGACGGTCGCTGGCGATCACCGGCGACCTCACGCTGGAGCGCACCATTCCAGACGCGCTCGACCGGGTGATCGCCGAGCTGGGCGGGCTGCACATCATGGTCAACAACGCGGGCGGCAATCCGGACGGGCTTGCCCATCCGGTGGCCGAGATGTCGCTGGAGAAGTGGGACGAGCTGCTTGCCCACAACATGCGCCACAAGTTCTGGGGCTCGAGCCAGGCGGCAAGACGCATGGGCGAAGGAGGACGGATCATCAACGTGGTGTCGCGCGCCGTCGTCTCGGCGACGCCGGGGAGCGGCGCCTACGCCGCGGGCAACGCCGGCATCGTCGCCATGACGAAGACCATGGCGGTGGAGCTGGGGCCGCGCAGGATCACGGTGAACTGCATCGCGCCGGGCGTGGTCGAGACCGACTACCTGAAGGCGCATGCGGCCGTGCGCCTAGGGCTGACCGACCTGACGCCGGAGGGACTGCAGGCGTTCCAGCCCTTCGCCGCGCCGGTTGGCCGGATCGGCCGGCCGGACGACATCGCCGCGGCGGCGCTCTACCTGGCGTCGCCCGCAGCCGAATGGATCACCGGCGAGTGCATCATGGTCTCGGGCGGCCGGTGACGCCGGCGCGGATGTTCGACGCCTCTCGGCGTTGGCCGCCGCCGAGATCGATCAGTAGCGTGCCATGCCGGGCTCGCAGGCCTGGGCCCACGCGTCGATGCCGCCCGCCAGGTTGACCGCGTTGCCATAGCCGTTCTGGCGCAGGAAGTTGGTGACCATGCGGCTGCGCCCGCCATGGTGGCACATGACAACGAGGGCGCCTTCCCTGGGCAGCTCCGACAGGCGCTGCGGCACTTGCTGCATCGGAATGTCGACCGAGCCGGCGACGTTGCAGATGGCGACCTCGTGCGGCTCGCGCACGTCGAGCAAGGTGACGCTCTCGCCGCCGTCGC
This sequence comes from Rhizobium sp. Q54, assembly GCA_945907245.1. Lineage (GTDB taxonomy): Bacteria > Pseudomonadota > Alphaproteobacteria > SMXS01 > SMXS01 > RI-34. Next base: position 16,875 of record CAMDTB010000007.1, on the reverse strand, counting down.
GCATTTCCTTCAGCTTCAGCACGTCGATTTCCATGGTATTCTCCTGTCGGTTCTGCCGGACGATAGTGACAAGCGCGCCGTGTTTCCAGTGGATGTGCAAGCCGGCTGGATCGCATTGGCCGCTTGCAATAATCTCCTCATTCCGTTTCGAGACCCTTATTGGACGCCATGAAGATTGACCCGGATGCCATAGCCGCGCTCGCACCCGATCAGTCTTCGTTGAAGGCAGCCGCCGGCTTGATGAAGCCGGCCAAGTGGTCCGGGATCGGATCCAGCCACGACGGCCAGTTCGTCTGGGGCGAGTGCGCCGGATCCGGCGCCAATCCTTATCGGGTCATGGCGGATCTGGGCGACATGGGCAGCAAATGCACCTGCCCATCGCGCAAATTTCCATGCAAGCACGCCATCGCGCTGATGTGGATGCGGGCTGACAGCGCCGCGCCGTTCCCGGCCGCGGACATTCCCGAGTGGGTAACCGACTGGCTGGGCCGCCGTCGCAAGACGGGCAAGCCCGCCGACGCTGCCGACGGAACGATGGCGCCGCGCAAGAGCCTCGATGAAGCGCGCCAGGCCGAACCGGAGGCGGCCGAGGATCCCAAGGCTGCCGAGCGCCGCGCGGCGGCTGCTCAGAAGCGGGCGGCCGAAACGGACCGCGCGATCCTGGACGCGCTCGAGGCGCTCGAACAATGGGTCGGGGATCAGTTGCGTCTCGGGCTTTCAGGGTTCGTCGATGACGCCGTGGGCCGGTGCCGGCGTATCGCCGCGCGGCTGGTCGACGGCAAGGCGCCCGTGCTGGCGGGCCGGCTCGATGAACTGCCGTCGCGCCTTCTGGCGCTGCCCACGGGCGACCGCGTCCGCGCGGCGGTCGTCGAGTTGGGCAAGCTGGTGCTGCTGGCGCGGGCCTACCGAGCGCGCCCCGGCGATGCCGAGGTCAGGCGTTGCATCGCTGCCGCGGAATCACGCGATGCCGTACTCGAGGATCCGGCTGCTCCACGAGTTATGGCGACGTGGGAGGTGCTCGGTGAACGTATCGAGACCAGGCGGGATGGCCTGGTGTCGCAGACCACGTGGCTTCTCAACCTGACCTCGAACGATCCACGTTTCGCGGTTCTGGTCGATCACTACCCGGCGACCGCCGGCCGGCGGCTGTCCAGCTTTTCTGCCGGCGAACAGTTTCACGCCGAAATCGCGTTCTATCCAGCGCGCCTGCCGATGCGCGCCTTGCTGGTCAGCCGCACGCCGATGGCCGAGGGCGCCGCAAGGCTGAAATGGCCGGTGGATGAATCCGCTGAACCTTGCAGCGTGCTCGCTGCCGTCCAGCGACAGGCCACCGAGGAACCGTGGCAAGTCGAAACCCTGGTCCTGCTGCCGGCCGGCCGCCTTGCCCTCGACGGCGCCGACCGTCTGTGGTGGCGCGGCGGCGATACGGTGCTCCCGCTCGCCGGCGATCCGGGAGCGTTGGCGCGCGCCACCGATCTGCACCGGGCGGCGGCAATCTGGTCGGCAGGCAGGCTGGACCTGCTGGCGGCGGAGACGCACTGGGGGAGGATCGGCTGTGACGGCTGACGCGATCCTCAAGATGCTCGAGCCGGTCGCGATCCGGTGGACTGTCGGCGGGCGGGCCGCCGGCACGGCGCCCGGCGACTGGCGCCCTGCGCTCGAGGGGGTCGACGACGACGAGGCGGAACTGCGGCTGCTGGTGCTGGCTGCGCAGTTCCTGGATGTCACGGTGCGCGCCAGTACACCGGAGACGCTCCGGGCGCTGCCCGATCTGCCGCCTCTGGGTCTTCCAACCCTGCCGCAGCGGCAGCGCGGCACCGCGCGCCGGCTGATGGAGCAATACCGGGATGCCAGGCTGCTGTTCTTCCTGGCAGCGCGGGGCGTGGTGATTCACCCCGAGGACTGGCTGCCATCGCGTGGCGACGACATTCTGCCCGACGCCTATGCCCCCTGGCGCGACTGGTGGGACCGAGCGGCCTCGGAGCGGACGCGCCTGGCGCCGCCGGCAGACGAGCTCTCCGAGGAAAGCTGGGACGATTACTTTCCCACGGCGCGGCGCATCGCGTTCGCTGCCCTGCGCCAGCGGAATCCGGGCCGCGCCGTCGAGTTGCTCGCCGCCAGAGCCAGCGGGGAGAGTGCGGAAATACGGCTCAAGCTGATCGACTTGCTGGCGGCCGGCCTGTCGGATCGCGACCGGCCCTATCTGGAGAGCCTGCTTGCGGACCGGTCGCCGCGCATCAAGGCTATGGCGTCGGCCTACCTCTCCCGCCTCGGCCATGGCGGCGTGGGAGCGGCCGCAGATATCACCGAGCTGGCCGAATTCTTCGAGGTGCGGACGTCAGGGTTCCTGCGGCGGACCCGGACCGCCGCGGCCCGTCAGGTCAAGACGCCGGCACAGCGGTCCAGACGCGCCACGCTGTTCGGCGAGATTGATCTCGCGGCCTTCGCGGCTGCCTTACAGATGACCCCACAGGAGTTGGTTGCGAGCTGGCCGCTGGGCGACGACCAAGAGGCAGACGGCCTCCTGATGGCGATGGCCGCCCGCTCGGCGCCCGACGAGGTCGTCGCACTCTGCCTCGACCGGCTCTCGGCCCAGAGGACAATCACTGTTCCGCTGTTTATCTCGCTCGCCGGGCGTATGACCATGAGGCAGAAGCATGCGGTGATGCGCCGCGCGCTGGAGGCCGACGGGGGCAGTTTCGCGATCGCGCTGGACCTTGGGGCCGGTCTGGGCCTCGACGGTGCACTGGACACGAGGGCCGGGCGAAGTCTGCTCAAGGCGCTGGCGGATGCGCAATCCAACACCACCGCGAACATGACCTTGAACCAGGAGCTGTACGCCCTGGGGATGCTGGTTTCCCGCGACGGCGCGCGGGTGGCCCTGGACCGTCTCGCCGCTGCAGGCATCGTCAGCGCGGATGCCCGCCTGGACATGCTGCGCCTCAACGCTGCACTGAAAGAAAATGGAGCCACCGAATGAGCGAGAAACTCAGGCTGCCCGCGGAGGAACGCTACGGCGCGGAACTCGCGGCCCTCGGCAAGGAAGGTGGCGGCAAGCCGCCCGGCTGGGCCATGACGCCTCGCGCGGTGGTGACCTACCTGATGGGTGGCAAGGCGGCGGACGGCACCGCGATCAGCCCGAAATATGTGGGCGACCGCCGGCTGATCGAAACCGCCGTTTCGACTCTGGCGACGGACCGGGCGCTGCTGCTGCTGGGTGTGCCCGGCACGGCGAAATCCTGGGTATCTGAGCACCTGTCGGCGGCGATTTCGGGGGATTCGACACTGGTAGTGCAATGCACGGCCGGCACCGACGAGAATCAGATCCGGTATGGCTGGAACTACGCGCAGCTGCTGGCCAATGGCCCCAGCCGCGAAGCGCTGGTCGCTACGCCGCTGATGCGGGCGATGGAAACCGGCAGGCTCTGCCGCCTCGAGGAACTGACGCGCATGGGCAGCGACGTCCAGGACACGCTGATTACCGTGCTGTCGGAAATGATGATGCCGATCCCGGAACTCAACCAGCTGGTGTTCGCGGCGCGCGGCTTCAACATCATCGCTACCGCCAACAACCGGGACAAGGGCGTCAACGAACTGTCGTCGGCGCTGAAGCGCCGGTTCAACGTGGTCGTGCTGCCGTTGCCAAGCGATCCCAGGGAAGAAGTCGCCATCGTCGTCAAGCGGGTCGGCGAAATGGCCCAGAACCTCGACCTTCCGCTGCCCAGGAACGTGGCCGAGGAAGTGGCTCGCGTTGTCGCCATCTTCCGCGAACTGAGAGCGGGCTCGACCGAGGATGGCAAGGTGGCGCTGAAGACGCCTTCGGGCGGCCTGTCGACCGCCGAGGCCATCGCGGTAATGGTCGGCGGGATCAGTCATGCGACGTTCTTCAACAAAGGCGATCTGACCCCCGACAGCCTGGCCAGCAACATGATCGGCGCGGTGGTCAAGGACCCGGTGCAGGACAAGATCGTCCTGGGCGAATATCTCGAGACGGTGCTGAAGAAGCGCGCCGGCTACGAGCGGTATTACAAGTCGCTGATCGACCAGATCTGAGGCGCTGGTGACGGGCACGGTCTCCATTTTCGGCATTCGCCATCACGGGCCGGGCTCCGCGCGCCGGCTCGTCGAGGTGCTGGACTCCTTGTCGCCCACCGCCGTGCTGATCGAGGGCCCCTCCGACCTGTCGGATATGCTGCCGTTGCTGGCCGATCCGGCCATGGTGACGCCGGTCGCGCTGCTTGCCTATGCCGAGGACGATCCGGCCAACGCGTTGTTCCTTCCGTTCGAGGAATACTCTCCCGAGTACCAGGCGGCGCTCTGGGCGGTGCGGCATGGCGCGGCCTTGCGGTTCATCGACCTGCCGGCCCAGGACCGGCTCGCCCCGGAACGGCCGGATGTCGATACGCCTGTGGAAGGCCCGGATGGCGATGCCGATCCGCTCATCCACGATCCGATCGGCGTGCTGGCGCGCGCTGCCGGCTATGACGATGGCGAATCCTGGTGGCGCGACGTCATCGAGGAGAATCCGTCGCCCGGACCGGTCTTCGCAGCGGTCGCCGACGCTATGGCGGCGCTACGCTCCGAAGCGGGGCAGCCAAACCGCGACGAAGCCGCGCGCGAGGCCCATATGCGGCTCGAAATCGCCCGCGCCGTGAATGAGTTCGACGGTCAGGTCGCGGTGGTTTGCGGTGCGTGGCACGTGCCCGCGCTGACCGAGACGCACACGATGGCAGCGGACCGGCGGCTGCTGAAAGGCCGGCCCAGGACCAGGATCAAGGCGACCTGGGCGCCTTGGACGGAAGCTCGCCTCGCGCGGTCGAGCGGTTACGGCGCCGGTGTCGTCGCGCCGGCGTGGTGCACGCATCTATGGCGCACCGCCGCTCTACCCGAGCGCGACGGCATATGGCTCGCGCGCATCGCTCAGCTGATGCGCGATCACGGTCACTTCGTATCCACCGCCTCGGTGATCGAGACGCATCGTCTCGGCATCGCGCTCGCGGCACTTCGCGGCCGGCCGGCGCCGGGATTCGAGGAATGGCGCGATGCGTCGATCTCCTGCCTGTGCTTCGGCGAGCGCATCTTGTGGGAGCAGATCGCGAGCGACCTGCTGATCGGCGCGCGAGTCGGCGCAATTCCCGAAACCATGCCGCTGGCGCCGCTGCTCGATGACCTGCAGCGCCAGCAACGCGCGACACGCCTCAAACCGGAGGCGCTGGAGCGCGAGCTGTCCGTCGACCTGCGCAGCGAGAGCGGGCTGCTCCGTTCCACGTTGCTGCATCGGTTGAACGCAATCGATGTCCCGTGGGGCCGATTGACGGACGCCGGCGCCAGCAGAGGCACGTTTCGGGAAAAGTGGGTGATCTGCTGGGAGCCGGAATACGCCGTGCGGCTGGTGGAGAACCTTGTCTATGGCTCGACCATCGAGGAAGCGGCGTCCACGCGGATCAGCGAGGCGATGGGCGCGGAGCCGAGCCTGGACGCGCTGGCTGGACTGGTGCGAAGCGCGATGGTCGCCGACTTGCCCAGGGCGTCCAGCATCGGTATCGAGGCGCTCAGCCATCAGGCGGCGCTGACCAGCGAATGCGGCGCGCTGTTGCGGGCGCTTCCGCCGATGGCCGATGTGGTGCGCTACGGCGAGGCCCGGGCCGGCGCGGCGGAAAAGCTTGGCGAACTCATGCCGCGCATGGTCGTGCAGGCGGCGCTGGCCTTGCCTTACGCCGCTCGCAATCTGGACGCCGCGGCGTCGGTCACCTTGTCCGGCGAGATCCGGCAGGCAGACGGCGCGATCCGGCTCGCCCAGATGGATGGCGACGTTCTCGATGGCTGGCATCGAGCCCTGCGCCACACCCTTGAGGACTCGCAGACCACGACGCTCGTGGCGGGCTCGACGGCCCAACTTCTCTATGAGGCGCAGCATCTGGACGCCGAAGAGGCGGCGACATTGCTGGCCCGGATGCTGTCGCCGGGCACACAGGTGACCGACGCTGCCGGCTTCTTCGAGGGATTCTTCGAAGGGGTGGGCAACCGGCTGGTTCACGACCAAGGCTTGCGCGCCGCCGTGGATGCATGGCTGCTGCAGTTGGAAGAGGCGGATTTCGTCGCCCATCTGCCCCTGTTCCGGCGGGTGTTCTCGGCTCTCGACCGATCGGAGCGCAGACGTCTCATGGATGCGCTGTTCGTCCGTCGCCGGGCCGAGTCAGGTGGTCTCTCGCTGGTACCCGACGCGGACGCCGTGTGGTCGGCGCAGTTCCCCAGGCTCCTGGCACTTCTAGAAGCGGGGAGGCGCCGGTGAGTACCGATCCGGAACGCGAACGCCGCTGGGCGCTGGCGCTGGGCGTCGATGACGATGGTGACGAAAGGCTATCGGAAAACGACCGCCGCATGTCGGCAGCGCTCGATGCGCTTTACGGCGACACCGGCGATCAGAATGCCGGCAGGAAGAAGGGACGGGGCGGCCTCGGCGGCTCGGCACCGAAGGTGGCGAAATGGCTGGGCGACATCCGCGAGTTCTTCCCGTCACCGGTGGTGCAGATCATCCAGCGCGATGCGTTCGAGCGGAAGGGGCTTCGGCGGATGCTGCTGGAACCGGAGTTGCTCGCCACCGTCGAAGCGGACGTCAACCTGGTCGCTGATCTGGTCAGCCTGCGCGGGGTAATGCCGGCTGCCACCAAGGAAACCGCGCGCATGGTGATCGGTAAGGTGGTCGCGCAGCTGATGGAGCGGCTGGAGCGCCGCACCGCCGAGGCGATCCGCGGCGCGCTGGACCGGTCGCGGAGAACCCGCCGCCCGCGCTTCGCCGACATCGACTGGCCGCGCACCATCCAGGCCAACCTGCGTCACTACCAGCCGAAATACCGCACTATCGTGCCCGAACGCCTGACGGGTTTCATGCGCCATCAGCGACGGCTGGTCGACCTCGACGAGGTGGTGCTTTGCGTCGACCAGTCGGGGTCCATGGCCGCATCGGTTGTTTATGCCTCGATCTTCGCCGCCGTCATGGCATCGCTGCCAGTGGTCGCCACCCGTCTCGTGTGCTTCGATACGGCGATCTTCGACCTGACCGACGAACTGGCCGACCCGGTCGAGGTACTGTTTGGGATTCAGCTCGGCGGTGGCACGGACATCAACCAGGCCATCGCCTACTGCGCCGACCGGATCGAACGGCCGGCGAAAAGCCATCTGATCCTGATCTCCGACATGTATGAAGGCGGCAACGCCGCTGAACTGCTGGAGAGGCTGTCGCGGCTCGTTGCGGCCGGCGTCAACGTCATCGTACTCCTGGCGCTGACCGATACGGGCCGGCCATCCTACGATCCGTCGCTGACCGCCAAGGTCGCGGCGCTCGGAATTCCGGCGTTTGCCTGCACGCCGGACCAGTTTCCCGACTTGATGGCGACGGCGCTGCGCCGCGAGGACATCGACGCCTGGGCCGCCGATAACGACATCAAGACCATCCGTGCCTATCAGGCCGACGGCAAGTGAGACGGCCGCCGCACCCGACCTTCCAGTGATCGGTGTGTCGCACTGGCGGCCCGGCGGCGTAAGGCTCCAAGCGCCAGCCGGCGTACGGTGCGGCGTTGATCCAGATCACACCGCGATCGCCGGCGTCAGGCTAGAAGAGTGCCGGTGCAGGCATGGCAGCGTCCTGCCGCGCAGCCACTCAACCGGAGTATCGACAGATGAGTACGAGAGACGCGTATGTCGAGAAGCTGAAATCGCAACTCGATGCATGGAATGCGGAAGTCGACGCGCTCGAAGGCCGGACGCGCAAGGCCCAGGCCGAGGCTAAGGCCGTGTATCAGGCGCAGATCGAGGCGCTTCGTGCCAGATCGGAGCAGGCGAAACTCCAGCTGGATCTGCTCCGGCGGGCGAGCGAGGACGCATGGTCCGAGATGCGGGCCGGCATGGAAAAGGCGTGGGACGACATGGGCGAGGCGGTCAAGGCGGCGGCGTCGCGATTCAAGTAGCCGCCCTGCGACCAAGTGCGTCGGTTCTTCGATGCCGCGGGCGCTCGACAATTGGTGAGGGCGCGGCATAGGCTGCTCCGGCGACCGGAGGGGAGGCCGCCTGGTATGGACCGCTACGATTACATCGTCATCGGCGCGGGGTCGGCCGGCTGCGTGCTGGCCAACCGGCTGACGCAGGACGGCAAAACCACGGTGCTGCTGCTCGAGGCGGGCGGCCGGGACGATTCGCTGCTGGTGCGCATGCCGGCGGGCGCCGGTCAGCTGATCAAGGCAAAAGGGCCCTACAATTGGGGCTTCTGGACCGAGCCTGAACCGTGCCTGGGCAACCGTCGGTTATGGTGGCCGCGCGGCAGGGGTTGGGGCGGCTCGTCCTCCATCAACGGCATGATCTATATCCGCGGTCATGCGCGGGACTACGACCATTGGCGGCAGCTGGGGCTGCGCGGCTGGTCCTATGCCGAGGTGCTGCCCTATTTCAAGCGCTCCGAGGCGCTGGAAGGCGGCGGTGATGCCTATCATGGCGCCGACGGCCCGCTGCACATCTCCAGCGCCGCGACACCCAACCCGATCTTCCAGGGGTTCATCGCCGCGGGCGAGCAGGCCGGCCACCGGCGGACCGCTGACTTCAACGGCTACCAGCAGGAAGGCTTCGGCCCGTACCAGCTCAACATCCGCGATGGCCGGCGCTGGAGCGCGTCGGCCGCATATTTGCGCCCGATCCTGGGCAAGCGGCCGAACCTGTTCACGGAAATCGACGCGCGAACCACCCGCATCCTGGTCGACGGCGGCCGCGCGACCGGCGTCGAGTTCGCCCAGGGCAAGGACCGGCGGCGCCGCATGGTCCACGCGAACGCCGAGGTGCTGCTCTGCGCCGGCGCGGTGCAGTCGCCCCACATCCTGCAGCTGTCCGGTATCGGCGACCCCGAGGCGCTGGCGGCGGCGGGCATCGAGTCGGTGCATGCGCTCAAGGGTGTCGGGCAGAACCTGCAGGATCACCTCGACGTCATCCTGGCGTGGGAATGCCCCAGGCCGATCACCGCGTTCACGCATAACCGGGGGCTCGCCAAGCTGGCCACAGGGCTCAACTACCTGCTGCGCGGGCAGGGGCCCGGGCGGCAGAACTTCCTCGAGGCCGGCGCGTTCCTAAAGTCGCGGCCGGACCTCGACCTGCCCGATCTGCAACTCCACTGCGTGCTGGCGCTGATGCAGGATCATGGCCGGGTGCCCATGGACCGTGACGGCTTCTCGGTCCATGTCTGCCAGCTGCGACCGGAGAGTCGGGGCAGCGTCGGGCTGCGTACGGCCGACCCGTTCGACGATCCGGCGATCCGGGGCAACTACCTGGCGTCGGACAACGACCGCCGGTCCATGCGAGACGGCATCCGCATGCTGCGCCACGTCATCGCCCAGCCTGCGCTCGACGGCCTGCACGGACCGGAACTCAATCCGGGCATCGACGTCCAGGACGACGACCAGATCGACGCCTGGATCACCCGCGCTGCCGAGACGATCTATCATCCGGTCGGCACCTGCCGCATGGGTCTGCCCGGCGATCCTCTGGCCGTGGTGGATGACACGCTCAAGGTGATGGGGTTGACCGGTCTGCGGGTGGTCGATGCGTCGGTCATGCCGACGCTGATCGGCGGCAACACCAACGCGCCGACGATCATGATCGCGGAAAAGGCCGCCGACATGATCCTGGGCCGCGCGCCGCCGGCGCCGGAAGAGGTTCCCGTGTTCGGCGATGTTCCTGAACGGCGCACCGCATGACCGCGCCGGCCGACTTGCTGGTCATCGGCGCCGGCCCGTTCGGGCTGTCGCTGGCCGCCCATGCCCGCGCGCTGGGTCTGGAGACGGTGGTCGTCGGCAAGCCCATGGGTTTCTGGAAGGACAACATGCCGCAGGGCATGGTTCTGCGTTCGGCCTGCGACTGGCATCTGGACGCCGATGGCGAGCATACCATCGAGGCGTTTCTCGCCACGCGGGGACAGGCGCCGGGCGACGTGGAGCCGCTGTCGCGCGATGTCTACCTGGAATATGCGGAGTGGTTCCGCCAGCAAAAGGGCATCGAGCCGCGTCCCGGCATGGTAAGGGCGCTCGAGCGGACTCCCGACGGCTTTGTCGCAACGCTGGACACCGTTTCCTTCATCAGGGCGCGCAACGTGGCCGTGGCGGTGGGCTTCGGCAACTTCGCGAACCTCCCGGCAGAACTGGCGCGGATGCTGCCGCCCGGCCGCTGGTCGCATACCGGCTACCCGGCAGACCTTGCGCGGTTCAAGAACAAGCGGGTGCTGATCGTCGGCGGCCGCCAGAGCGCGTTCGAATGGGCGGCGATCCTGGCCGACGAGGGTGCGGCCCAGGTCCACGTGTCGCACCGGCACGACTCCCCTGCCTTCGAGGCGTCGGACTGGTCGTGGGTGAACCCATTGGTCGATGCGATGGTCGACGATCCCGGCTGGTTCCGCGGCCTGTCGAAGGAAGAACAGGACGGTCTGGCGAAGCGCCTCTGGATCGAAGGCCGGTCCAAGGTCGAGCCGTGGCTGGAAAGCCGGGTGATGCGGCCGGGCATCAGCCTGTGGCCGCGCACCAACCTCGTATCCTCCGCGGAAACCGGTGACGGCCTCGCGGTGACCCTGGACAGCGGCGCGACGCTGCAGGTCGATCACGTCATCTTCGCGACCGGTTACCGGGTGCGGATCGCGCGGGTGCCATTTCTCGCCGACCTGCAGGGACAGATGGAAGTCGTTGATGGCTTCCCGGTGCTCGACGAACATTTCCAGACCAGCATTCCCGGCCTGTACATCACCTCCATGCCGGCGACACGGGATTTCGGGCCGTTCTTCGCCTTCACCATCTCGGCGCGCACGTCGGCGCGGCTGATCGGGCAGGCGCTGACCCGCCGCTGAAAAATGACTGTTTGTTCAGTTGACCCGCCACGTCCCTGAAGGGCATGGTATTTTTCTGCGAAACGGGGAGGGACCGCATGTCGGAAGAACGCTGGAAGAAGATCGAGGACCGTCTGGCGCTGGAGGACGTGCTGAACGCCTATTGCGCGGCCATCGACTCGCTGTCCGACATGGACGGCCTGCTGGCGTGCTTCACCGAGGACGCGGTCCTCGACCTGGGGGGCATCAATCTGCCGCGCTTCGATGGGCATGCGGGAATCCGCTATTTCTTCACCCAGGTTTTCGAGGACATGACCCATCACGCCCACTTCATCAGCAACTTCACGGTTGCCCGGATGGACGGCGATACGGCGACCTGCACCGCCTATGTGATGGGCATGGGCGTTGCCCGCGACGGCCAGAGCGTGCTGGTCTACGTGAAATACTTCCTCGACTATGTCCGCACGCCGTCAGGGTGGAAGCTGAGCCGGTTCGCCGAGAGCGGCCTGATGCCGCTCCCGGAATCGCTCACCGGCATCCACGGCCGCGACTAGCGCGAAAGCCGGTCAGGTTGGGTCGTCCGGGTGGCAAGCCGCTGGCGCGGCTCACCCCTCATCCGCCGCTTCGCGGCACCTTCTCCCCGGCGGGGAGAAGGGCTTCGTCGAGGCACCAGCCAACTCCCTTCTCCCCGCCGGGGAGAAGGTCAGGATGAGGGGGACCGCGAAGCGGTTCATGGTGGGCGGGCTGCTCAAATAGCCGTCGGCGAACCAACCTTCGCGGCTACCCTCTATTCTCCCGTCAACCGCTCCACCACCGGCGCGAAACCGTCGACGCAGCGGTCCAGGATGCTGACATAGGAGAAGCCGTAGAGTTCACGGCGGCGCTCCAGTTCCTCGCAGATGTAGTCGACCGAGCCGACCAGGGCGTGCGGAAACGCGAGGAACGCATCGGTATCCATGTCCATCTCTCGCGCCATGGCCTCGGCGGTCGACCGCTGGTTGTCGGTGACCGCGCCGTAATAGATGCCGATCTCGATCTCGATGTCGTCGAACCGGTCGCCGGCGCCTTCGCGGATCCAGTTGATCTTGTCCATGGTGCCGTCGGCGGAGGAGAAGGCGGCGATGTTGGTTGAATCCATCCTGCCGGCCTTGTTGTTGAAGTTGAGGCTGGCGATGTCGGCCTCGCGGCCGGCGAGGCGCAGCACGCGGGGCGAACCCCCGCCGATCATGATCGGCACCGGACCGCGCGGCCGCGGCGTGCCCTCGTAGCCGATCGCCTGGGCCTGCTTGCCGGCCACGTTCATGATGCCGCCGGCACGGTGCGCCTTGGCGACCTGGATGGTCTCCTCCAGCCGGTCGATGCGGCGGCCGATGGGATCGTAGGGCACGCCCATGGCCTTGTACTCGCCCTCGATCCAGCCCGCGCCGAGGCCGAGTTCCAGCCGGCCGTTCGACAGGAAGTCGATGGTCATGGCTTCCTTGACCAGAACCGCGGCGGGCCGGTAGCCGGTGCAGAATACCCGGCAGCCGATCTTCAGCGTCGACGTTGCTTCCGCCGCCATGGCCATGGCGGGCACGGCGGCCAGATCCTGCGGCGGATGGCCGGACGCGGCGGGGCCGGGGCCCAGATAGTGGTCGGCCAGGTGAAACGCGGAAAAGCCCTGCGCCTCGGCAGTCTGCACCTTGCGGCGCCAGTCCTCGGGCGTCTCGGCATCATAGGCTTGCCAGGAAAAACGGAACGGCTTCTTGCGCGACATGGATGACCTTCCCCGGTTTGTGCAACGTGTGTTGTTTATCTCTACAACATAGTAAGTGATTATTCTATATTTCCGCCCCAGAGCCGCGGCGGCGGCGGATGGAACGGGAAAGACGATCATGGTTGCGATTACACGGGTCAAGCAAAGCGTCATCACGCCGGCGGAAAAGGCGCCCGAGCCCAACCTGGGATCGGAGCTCATTCCGAAGCAGCGCTATACGACGCCCGAGTTCATGGCGCTGGAATGGGAGAAGCTGTGGACCAAGGTGTGGCTGGTCGGCTGCCGCGAGGACGAAATCCCGGAGACCGGCGACTACCTCACCACCGACATCGGCACCGAGAGCCTGCTGATCGTGCGCGGGGAGGACGGCAAGGCGCGGACCTTCTACAATGTCTGCAATCACCGGGGAAACCAGGTGAAGTTCGATCACTCCGGCAATTCCCGCACGCTTCAGTGCGCCTACCATTTCTGGGAATACGACCTGACCGGCAGGCTGGTGAGCGTGCCCGACGAGCAGGACTTCACCCAGGGTTGCCCGAAGGACCAGCTCAGCCTGAAGACCATCCGCACCGATGTCTGGGGTGGCTGGGTGTGGTTCAGCCTGGACCCGGAGGGCGAGTCGCTGCAGGAGTATCTGGGCATCATCCCTTACCACCTCGGTCCGTATCATTTCGACCGCATGGCCATGGTGATGAACGTCACCGTGGAATCCGACTGCAACTGGAAGACCTCGGTCGACGCGTTCAATGAGGTCTATCACGTCCAGTGCATCCATCCGGAGCTGTCCTACACCATCGACGACGTCGACGTGCAGATCGACCTCTACGACCGGCACAACCGCTACCTGGTGCCGTATCACACCTACAGTCCGCGGCTGGGCTACGAGCCCCATGAGGTGCCGGAAATCCTGTCGAACCAGCTCAAGGCGGTGGGCATGAACCCGGACGACTATATCGGCCGCGTCGGCGAGATCCGCAGCGCCATGCAGGACTACAAGCGGCGGACGCAGCAGGAGCGCGGCGTCGACTATTCCGAACTGAACGACGACCAGCTGACCGACAACTACCACTACATGATCTTCCCGAACCTGACGCTCAACATCTTCTCGGACCGGATGATGCTGTTCCGTCAGCGGCCGCATGAGACCGATCCGAACAAGATGTATTACGACGTCACCGTGCATGTCCGGGTACCGGACAATCAGCCGCGTCCGCCCATGCCCGATCACGAGCACGTCGCCTTCGGCGAACGGTCGCTCGGGCTGGTGCTCGACCAGGACGCCGTCAACCTGCCCCATGTCCAGAAGGGCATGAACTCGGCCGCGTTCGAGGGCTTGTGGATTTCAAGCCAGGAACGCCGCATCCGGCACATGCACCATACGCTGATGAAGTACATCGAGGCCTGAGATGTCGAACTCGACCTCCCGCGCAGCGGCTGCCAGGTTATAGTTACCGCTGGGTAAATCAGTAAACGAGATGCCATGAGCAAGCCATCGACAGCCAAGGGCGACGAGGACGTGGAGGCTCTCGCGGCGGGCGGGCGCCCGCCGCGCCGCAAGCGGCTGGCGGCTCCGGAACGGCGCGAGCAGATCCTGAAGGCTGCGCAACGGGTGTTCATCCGCAGCGGTCTCGGCGGCTCGCGCACGCGGGAGCTGGCGCAGGAGGCCGGCGTCAACGAAGCCACGCTGTTCACTCACTTCAAGACCAAGGAAGAGCTGTTCGACGCCGCCGTGGTCGAGCCGCTGGAACGCCTGGTCGAGAAGGAGATGAACATCGACGACAGCTACCGACGCGCGACATCGCAGGAAGCGCAGCAGCAGCTGAACATCGAGGCGCACCGGCGGCTTCTAGACACCATCCGCGAGATCTATCCGCTGCTGATGACCGCGTTGTTCTCGGACAGCGAGCGGGGACGGCAGTTCTACCGCGACCACCTTTACCCCTGGTTCCAGTCGCTGGTCCCCAGCATCCGCCAGTCCTATGGCGGACGCCGCCGCAACCAGGACCTGGACCCGCAGTTCCTGCAGATGATTGGCGTCGGCGCCTATCTGGCGCTGGTCATGGACCACAATTTCAGGGGCGCCGAGATCGACGCGGAGAAGATGATCCTCAACGTTTCGACCCTGTTCGCCACGGGTGTTTACGAACCGTAGGGCGATTTTCGTCGAGGCTTTCAGGCGGCAAGGCGATGCGCCTTGCCTGAAAGCGCTCCGGCTACCAGACCTGCTCCAGCCGGTCTGCCTCGATGCCGCCCTCGAGCAATTCGACCACCTTGGATGCCGCCTTTGCGCGGTGGTCCGAATTCATATGCGCCTCGTGCGCGGCCTTGTCGGCATAAACCTCGATGGCGACGAAGGTCCGCGGATCCGGCGTCCGATAGGCGCGGTAGAACACGTTGCCCGGCTCCACCGTCTCGACGTTGCGCGCGACGCCGGTCACCATCTCCTCGAAGGCCTCGGCCATGCCGTCCCTGGCGCGCACCTTGGCGATCACCGCGATCATCTTGCCCATGACATGCCTCAGATCGGGGTCCGGAAACCCTGGTACCGGCGCACCGGCCACAGGAAGTCG
The DNA here is from genome assembly GCA_945907245.1 of Rhizobium sp. Q54. Classification (GTDB taxonomy): domain Bacteria; phylum Pseudomonadota; class Alphaproteobacteria; order SMXS01; family SMXS01; genus RI-34. Next base: position 1,697 of record CAMDTB010000007.1, on the reverse strand, counting down.
TAGCGGGTCTTCTCGAAGAACCACTTGCCGTCGATCTTGCGGTATACGTCGTCATGGACGCCGATGACGCTGATGCAGTCGCCGATCTCCTTCTCGGTGGTGTGCAGCGACATGGCGTAATACCGGCCGTTCGCCGTATCGGGTCCCGTGATGCGGATGAACGGATTGGTGGCGATGTGCAGATGCGCGAAGGGCAGGTCGGCATCCTTGTAGACCTTGGTCCAGTTCTCGAACATCTGGTCGTGCCCGGTCCAGTAGCCGCCCATGTGCTCGGGCCATTCGGCGACGGCGTCCGGCAGGAACAGGTCGACCATCTTCCTGATCTCGCCGCTGTCCAGGTAGAGCGCATACAGATGGCGCAGGTTCTTGATTTCCTCGATCTCGAGCAGTTCCTCGATGGTCATGCGACTCTCCCGTTCCGTGGCTTCCCCGCGGACAGGGTGTTAGATCGATCGACCAATTTCAATGGATATCGGCAAACCCGCTCAGGGCCTCGCCAACTCGCGGAAGCCGGCGCTGAAGAACCGCACCATGCGCTCCAATACGCCCGACAGGTCGGTGGCGGTGAAGGCGCCCTGCGAGACGCGCTCGGCCAGCGTGCTTTGCAGCAGGATGTTGGCGAGCGCGGCCTCGAGGAACACGATGGACCAGAACACGTCGGCCTTGTCGGCATCGGGGAACAGCAGCAGGAACTCGTTGGTGTAGCGGTCCATGATCGGCTGGTAGGTCTCGACGAAGGGCGCGATGAAATTGGCGTCCTGATGCTGGTGCGATGCGCGCGACAGCAACTGGATGTAATCGCGCCAGCCCTCGCCGCCATGGATGTAGCGGTCGATGATCGGCGTCAACAGCGCTAGGATGACGTCCTCGATGGTGACGGGACGGCGCTGCTGCTCGTCCAGTAGTGTTTGCAGCGAAACGGCGATGGCACTGGCATGCTCGTCGGCCCGGCGACGCACCACCTGCCGGAACAGGTCTTCCTTCGGCCCGAAATGGTAGTTGACCAGGCTCATCTGGACGCTCGCCTGCCTGGCGATGTCGCGCAGCGACGCGCCGTAGAAGCCGCGCCGCGAGAACAGCTGTTCCGCCGCGTCCAGTATCCGGTCAGGAGATGATTGCGTGTGCCTTGGCGTGGCCATCGAGGATGTCGTTGATCGGGCATCGACCGGTCGATCCGGCGTCACCCTTTTAGCAGGTGCGGCGGCTTATTCGGCAGACATTTCTGACGGTTGACCAGACGCCTCCGAGCCCGTTGCACCGGCCTGCGGACATGTCTAGATTGGTCGTTAGACCGAACTATGCAGATACTTACTTTTCCGGGGAGAGAGAAAATGGGACGGCTCGAAGGCAAGGTCGCGATCGTCATCGGCGCGGCTGGCGAAGGCAACATGGGGCAGGCGATCGCCCGCCGGTTCCGCAGCGAAGGCGCGGATGTCGTGGTCACCAGCCGGCGCGGCGCGGAACTCGACGCCTTTGCCCGTGAAATCGGCGGCGCCTCGACGGTGTGCGACCTGACGAAGAAGGCCGATGTGTTCGCCCTCGCGGAGTTTACGAAACAGAAGTTCGGCAAGGTGGACATCGCGGTGAACTCCAACGGCATCGCTGTCGGCGGTCCGTTCGAGGAATTCGGCGAAGAGGATCTGGACAAGCTGATCGCGCTGCAGTTCAAGGGCTCGTTCTTTTTCCTGCAAGCCATG
>CAMDTB010000006.1 GCA_945907245.1 Rhizobium sp. Q54 | reverse complement strand
TTAGCATTCGTCGTTACTCTTACCCAAGGAACGCCACCATGATCCGTAAGGCCCTTATCGTAGCCGTGCTGCTCGCCCTTGGCGCTGGTGGCCCAGCTATGGCGACCCTGCAGGAGACCCGGCTAAAAGCCGAACAGGGTGATGCCATCGCGCAGACGAGGCTCGGGCTGATGTACAACCTCGGCCAAGGCGTGGCGCAGGACTACGCGCAGGCTGAGAAGTGGTTCAGGCTCGCCGCCGAACAGGGGAACGCCTACGCGCAGACGGCCCTTGGGGCGGCGTACTACTTAGGCCTAGGCGTCCCGCAGGACTTCGCGGAGGCTGCGAAGTGGTACCGCAAGGCAGCTGACCAAGGGTATGCCAGCGCGCAGTACAACCTCGGGCAGTTGTACCTCAACGGCAGAGGCGTGGCGCAGGACTACGCGGAGGCTGCGAAGTGGTGCCGCAAGGCAGCTGACCAAGGGTATGCCGATGCGCAGAGTCGCCTTGGGGCGATGTACTACTTAGGCCTAGGCGTCCCGCAGGACTACGTTCAAGCCCACAAGTGGTTCAACCTAAGTGCGGCATCAGGAAATGCGGACGCCTTGAAGGATCGGGATGACGTCGCCGCCAAGATGACCCCCGCCCAGATAGCCGAGGCGCAGAGGCTGGCTAGCGCTTGGCGGAAGAAGTAGGCAGGGGGGGCACCCCAGGACCCGTCCGGGTGGGTTGTTAGCAATCGGCCCAGCGGCCACGACCCGCTTAACCGACACCGCCCCGATGACCTGCCCCGTTGAACTGAGGTTGCCGCCGAACGACGGGATTGGCAAGGGGGCCTCGCCGGGAGCGTAGGGGGCTAGGAGACGGGGGAAGCCAGCATGCCCTCTCCACGAGCCTGAAAACCCCACAAGAGGTCTACCCAAACCAGAACATCCCCGTCGCTTGAGCGGATTAGTAAGTAGGGGCGTTTAGGTACCATCGAAGGCATTTAGGGGGGTGCCACCCCAGTGGGGTCCGGCTGGCTGGGAAAACAGAGGGGGTGGGGGTGTGCCCACTAGCCTTTCCAGCGCCCGGTCTATCGGGGAACGGTTAGGGGAACTTCTTCATACAAATTCGAATTAACCTTTGTTTACAATAGGTAATGGCGGATGGGGTGTCCGGCTCAGGGAGCCTGCACAGAGACCCTGACCGAATCGCTTTCGCGACGGCGACCGCCGAGCACCAGGCCGACGATCCCGCCGCCTTACCCAAGGCCGCCGGACACCATGACCCTGCACACCGCGCCCAACAGCGTCGAGCCAACCTTCGCCGAACTGTTCACGCCCAAGCTGGCGACAGTGCTGCGTGGCGGATACACGCTGCGCAACCTGCGCGCCGACGCCGTCGCCGGGCTGACGGTGGCGATCGTTGCGCTGCCCCTGTCCATGGCCATCGCCATCGCCTCGGGCGCGTCGCCGGCGCAGGGGCTGTATACCGCGATCATCGGCGGCTTCCTGGTCTCGGCGCTGGGCGGCAGCCGGTTCCAGATCGGCGGCCCGGCCGGCGCCTTCATCGTGCTGGTCGCCGCGACCGTGCAGGCCCACGGCATGGACGGCCTGCTGCTGGCCACCGTGCTGTCGGGCATCATGCTGGTGGCGGTCGGCTTCCTGCGGCTCGGCACCTACATCAAATTCATTCCCTATCCGGTGACCGTCGGCTTCACCGCGGGAATCGCGGTGATCATCTTCGCCAGCCAGGTCAAGGACCTGCTCGGCCTGAGCCTTTCAGGGGTCGAGCCGGGTCCGTTGCTGGACAAGCTTCCGGTCCTGTGGGCTGGCCTGGGGACGGCCGATACCCCGACGATCATCGTGGCGGGCGCGACCATCGCGACCATCGCCATGCTCAAGCACTACCGGCCTCATTGGCCCGGCATGCTGGTCGCGGTCGCGGGTACGGCCGTAGCGGCCGTCGTTCTCGATATGCCGGTCGCCACCATCGGCACGCAGTTCGGCGGCATTCCCGCCGGCCTGCCCATGCCGTCGTTGCCCGAGATCAGCATCGCTAAAATTCTGGCGGTGCTGCCCAGCGCGGTCGCTTTCACGCTGCTTGGGTCGATCGAATCGCTGCTGTCGGCGGTGGTCGCCGACGGCATGACCGGCCGCCGCCACCGGTCGAACTGCGAACTGGTCGCGCAGGGCGCCGCCAACATCGCCTCGGGCCTGTTCGGCGGCATCTGCGTCACCGGCACCATCGCCCGGACGGCGACCAACGTCCGCGCCGGCGCCCACGGCCCGGTCGCGGGCATGCTCCACGCGCTGTTCCTGCTGGTCTTCGTGCTGGTCGCGGCGCCGCTTGCCAGCTTCATCCCGCTGGCGAGCCTCGCCGGCGTGTTGGCGGTCGTGGCCTGGAACATGGTCGAAAAGCCGGAGATCTCCGCCCTGCTCCGCTCGTCGCGGGGCGACGCCGCGGTGCTGCTGGTGACGTTCCTGCTGACCATCTTCCGTGATCTGACCGAGGCGATCGTGGTCGGCTTCGCGCTCGGTTCGGTGTTGTTCATCCACCGCATGTCGAAAGCGACCGCCATCGAGAAGCACATGCCGTTCGTGCCGGAAGACAGGGCCGATTCGAGCAATGGCGGGCGAAAGCCCTACGACGAGGCCGCCGCCGGGAATCCGGACGTGGCGGTCTACCGTATCTCGGGCGCGTTCTTCTTCGGCGCCGCGGCGTCGATCGCCACGGTGCTCGACCAGATCGCCGACACCCACCGTGCGCTGGTGATCGACTTTTCCGCCGTGCCGTTCCTCGATTCGACCGCCGCCAACACCATCGAGGGGATGGCCCACAAGGCCGCCCGCAAGAACGTGGAGGTCTATCTCACCGGAACGACCCATGACATCCGCAGGGATCTGTTCGCGCAGGGCATCAAGCCGCCGCTGGTCCATTACGCCCGGCGGATCGAGGACGCGGTGCGGAAGGCCGGTGCGGAGTGATTGACGCCGGGGATGGACATCGACCTTGAAAAATTCCCGGCTTTGGACTAGGTTCCGGCTGCTCTTGACATAAACCGGTCGACTCGACGAGGCGGCAGGGAAGTTCGAAGGGTGGGCGAGAGCCCACTTTTTTTGTTTTTGGGAATCGGGTTGGCCACGGAATCCGGCATAGCCGCCAAGGTGCGGGCGCTGATCGAGCCTTCGGTCGAGGCCATGGGCTTCGATCTGGTGCGCGTGCGCTTCATCACCACCAGCCGCCGTACCCTGCAGATCATGGCCGAACGCACCGACGGCACGATGACCGTCGAGGATTGCGCCGAGGTCAGCCGCGCCGCGTCGGCGATCCTCGACGTCGAGGATCCGATCAAGGGCGAATACAATCTGGAAGTCAGTTCGCCCGGCATCGACCGGCCGCTGGTGCGCGAGCAGGACTACCTCAAATATGCCGGGTTCGAGGCGAAGATCGAGACGGCGACGCCGATCTCGGGCCAGCGCCGCTTCCGTGGCGCCCTCGCGGGTTTCGAAGATGGCCAGGTGGTGCTGGATGCGCCGCAGGGCCGCGTGTACTTGCCGTTCGACAACATCGAGCAGGCCAAACTGGTGCTGACGGATGCGCTGATCGATGCGCATCAGGACGCCCGTAAGGCGGCCGGTATCGAACCGGTTGATCAACAGGGAGCTGACTGATGTCCACCGCCATTAGCGCCAACCGCCTGGAACTGCTACAGGTCGCCGATGCCGTCGCCCGTGACAAGGTGATCGATCGCGACCTGGTGCTCGAGGCCATGGAAGAAGCCTTCCAGAAGGCCGCCCGCTCGCGCTACGGCGCCGAGCACGACCTGCGCGCCCACATCGACCGCAATACCGGCGAGATCAAGCTGAGCCGCGTGATCACGGTGGTCGAGGAGATCGAGAACGAGGCCGCCCAGCTGACCCTGGCGGACGCCGAGCGCCGCTATCCGGGCCACGAGCTGGAAATCGGCTCGGAGATCTCCGAGGAGCTGCCGCCGATGGATTTCGGACGCATCGCCGCCCAGACCGCCAAGCAGGTCATCACCCAGAAGGTCCGCGAGGCCGAGCGCGCCCGCCAGTACAACGAGTACAAGGACCGCCAGGGCGACATCATCAACGGCATCGTCAAGCGGGTGGAATACGGCAACGTGGTCGTCGACCTGGGCCGAGCCGAGGCGGTGATCCGCCGCGACGAGGCGCTGCCGCGCGAGAACCTGCGCAACGGCGACCGCGTGCGCGCCTACATCTACGACGTCCGCCAGGAGCCGCGCGGCCCACAGATCTTCCTGTCGCGCGCCCGGCCCGAATTCATGGCCGAGCTGTTCGCCCAGGAAGTCCCGGAAATCTACGACGGCATCATCGAGATCAAGTCGGTGGCGCGCGACCCGGGCAGCCGCGCCAAGATCGCCGTCATGTCGAACGATCCGGGCATCGATCCGGTCGGCGCCTGCGTCGGCATGCGCGGCAGCCGCGTCCAGGCGGTGGTCAACGAGCTGCAGGGCGAGAAGATCGACATCATCCAGTGGTCGCCGGACGTGGCGACCTTCGTGGTCAACGGCCTTGCCCCGGCGGAAGTGCAGAAGGTCGTGCTCGACGACGACAACGAGCGCATCGAGGTCGTTGTCCCCGACGACCAGCTCAGCCTGGCGATCGGCCGCCGCGGCCAGAATGTACGCCTCGCGTCCCAGCTTACCGGCTGGACCATCGACATCCTGACCGAGGCCGAGGAATCCGAGCGCCGCCAGCAGGAATTCCAGTCCCGCTCGGCGCTGTTCATGGAAGCGCTCGACGTGGAAGAAACCATCGCCCAGCTTCTGGTCGCCGAAGGATTCGCCGATCTGGAGGAAGTGGCCTATGTGGAGCTGGACGAGCTGGCCTCCATCGAAGGCTTCGACGACGAAGTCGCCCAGGAACTTCAGAACCGCGCCCGCGCCGCGCTGCAGCGCCGGGACGAGGAAGCCGACGCCAAGCGCAAGCAGCTCGGCGTGAAGGATGACGTGGCGGCCATCGAAGGGCTCACGGTGCAGATGTTGGTCACCCTGGGCGAGAAGGGCATCAAGACGCTGGACGACCTGGCCGAGTTCGCCGGTTTCGAGTTGATCGAATCGGGCGGCCCGCTGCAGGGCTTCGACCTCAGCGAGGACGACGCCAACGCGATCGTCATGGCGGCGCGCGCCCACTGGTACGAAGACGAGGAGCCTGCTGCGGCCGGCGACTCGGAGGCCGAGTAAGGCCAAAACGGAGAACGGATGACGGAAAGCAAAGGGCATGTGGCGGAACGACGATGCATCGTAAGCGGCGAGAGCGCGCCGCGGGCGGGCCTCGTGCGTTTTGTCGTCGGGCCCGGCGATGTCATCGTTCCCGATCTCAAGGGTAAGCTCCCCGGCCGCGGGCTGTGGGTGGAGGCACGCCGTGCAGTGGTCGAGACCGCGTGCGCGAAGAACAGCTTCTCGCGCGCCGCGCGGCAGAAGGTCAGCGTGCCCGAAGGCCTTCCCGCCCTGATCGAGAAACAGCTGGAGAACGGCTGCCTCAGCCTGCTGGGCCTTGCCCGCAAGGCCGGCGACATCGTCGCCGGCTTCGAGAAGGTCAAGGGCTGGTTGCAGAACGGTACGGCGGCGGTTCTGGTGACCGCGTCGGACGCGGCCGAGGACGGCCGCCGCAAGCTGCGCGGCCTGTCCGCCGGTTTGCAGGATGTGGACCTGTTCACGTCCGATCAATTGAGTTTGGCGTTGGGACGCGGGAATGTGATACATGCAGCCCTGCGCGACGGCGGCCTGGCCCGGCGGTTTGTGGCCGAAGTAAATCTGCTTGCCGGTTACCGGCACGGTGAAGCCCCGATGGGCCGGCCGAGCGCGAATGAGGAATGTGAATGAGCGAAACCAAGGAAAGCGGCGACACGAAGCTCACCTTGTCGTCCGGCAAGACGCTTCAGCTGAAGAAGAGCGTCGACGCTGGCGGCGGTGGCGGTCAGGTGCGCCAGAGTCTGTCCCATGGACGCGGCAAGGCCGTGGTCGTGGAGCGCAAGCGCCGCCGCGTGTTCACCCGTGACGGCGAACCGGGCCAGGGCGAATTCGGTGGCGATGTCGAAGGCGGCCACCTGAGCCAGGGCGAGAAGGCTGTCCGGCTGCGTGCGCTTGAGGAGGCGCGCAAGCAGGAAGCGCTCGAGAAGCAGCGCCAGGAAGAAGAAGCCAAGCGCCGCGCCGAGGAAGAAGCCCGCCGCAAGGCCGAGGAAGAAGAACGCCGCCGCCTGGCTGCCGAAGAGGCTGCCCGCAAGGCGAAGGAAGAGGCGCTCAAGCCGAAGGACGAATCACAGCCCGCGACGGCGCCAGCTCCGGCGCCCGCCAACGTGCTGGGCAACCCGGCGGTCACCGTCGCCAAGCCGAAGCCGCGCGTTGAGCCGGTCGTGGCGCCGCCACCGTCGCCGGTCGCGAAGACCCGCGTCCCTGACGCAGTGGTGCCGCCGCCGGTCGAGGAAGCGCGCCGCCCGAAGCCCGAGGACCGGGTCAAGACCGCGACGCTGATCGACGAGGAAGAGGAAGACGAGCGCAAGAAGCGCGCCCGCGCCGGTGCCGGCGCCGCCAAGGTGCCGCACACCAAGCCGACGCCCAAGGTCGATTCGCGCCGCGCCAATTCCAAGCTGACGGTCCAGCGCGCGCTGGACGACGGCGCCGAGGAGCGTCAGCGGTCGCTGGCGGCCATGCGCCGTGCCCGCGAGAAGCAGAAAGCCCTGCGCCGTCATTCGGATGCGCCGCAGAAGCTGTTCCGCGAGGTCATCGTTCCCGAGAACATCACCGTGGCCGAGTTGGCCAACCGCATGACCGAGCGCGCCAACGACGTGGTGCGCGAGCTGATGAAGATCGGCGTGCTGGTCAGCGTCAACGACACCATCGACGCGGATACCGCCGAGATCATCGTCGCCGAGATGGGCCACAAGATGAAGCGCGTGGCGGAAGCCGACGTCGAAGCCGGCCTGACCGGCGCGGCCGACAGCCCCGACGATCTGCGGCTGCGTCCGCCGGTCGTGACCGTCATGGGCCACGTCGACCACGGCAAGACGTCGCTGCTCGATGCGCTGCGCGCCACGGACGTCGTGTCCGGCGAGGCGGGCGGCATCACCCAGCATATCGGCGCCTACCAGGTCACCATGCCGAGCGGTGAGAAGATCACCTTCCTCGACACGCCCGGCCACTCGGCGTTCACCGCCATGCGCGCCCGCGGCGCGCAGGTGACCGATATCGTGGTGCTGGTGGTGGCGGCCGACGACGGCATCATGCCGCAGACGGTCGAGGCCATCCAGCATGCCCGCGCGGCGAACGTTCCGATCATCGTGGCGATCAACAAGATCGACAAGTACGACGCCAACCCGGACAAGATCCGCCAGGCGCTGCTGCAGTACGAGATCGTGGTCGAAAGCCTCGGCGGCGACACCCTCGACATCGAAGTGTCGGCCAAGGAGCGCACCAACCTGGACAAGCTGGAGGAAGCCATCATTCTCCAGGCCGAAGTGCTCGAGCTCGCCGCCAATCCGACACGCGCGGCCGAAGGCGTAGTCATCGAATCCATGCTCGACAAGGGCCGCGGCGCCGTCGCCACCGTCCTCGTCACCCGCGGCACGCTGCGCATCGGCGACATCTTCGTGATGGGCGCCGAATCGGGGCGCGTCCGGGCGCTGATCGACGACAAGGGCAACAATGTGAAGGAAGCCGGCCCCTCGCAGCCGGTCGCCGTGCTCGGCGCCACCAGCGCGCCCATGGCGGGCGACGACTTCCTGGTGGTCGAGAGCGAGGCCCGTGCCCGCGAGATTTCCGCCTACCGCCAGCGCCAGCTCAAGGAAAGGCTGGCCGGCCCGGCGGAGCGCGCGTCGCTCGAGTCCATGATGGAGAAGCTGAAGACCAAGGAGGTGCAGGAGCTGCCCGTGGTCATCAAGGCCGACGTGCATGGTTCCGCGGAAGCGGTCGCCAGCTCGCTGCAGGCCATGAACACCGACGAGGTGGCGGTGAAGATACTGCTCAGCGGGGTTGGCGGCGTGTCCGAATCCGACGTGGCGCTGGCCGAGGCGTCGAAGGCGCCGATCCTGGCGTTCAACGTCCGCGCCCAGGGCAAGGCCCGCACCATGGCCGAACAGAACGGCGTCGAGATCCGCTACTACTCGGTGATCTACGACCTGGTCGACGACATCAAGTCCGCGCTGTCGGGCATGCTTGCGCCCGAGATCCGCGAGACCATCGTCGGCGTCGCCCAGGTCAAGGAAGTGTTCAACGCCGGCAAGGGCAAGGCAGCGGGTTGTATCGTCCTCGACGGCGCGGCCCGGTCCGATGTGCGTGCCCGTGTGCTGCGCGACGACGTCGTGGTGCATGACGGCCGGGTCAGCTCGCTCCGCCGTTTCCGCGACGAGGTCAAGGAAGTGTCTGCCGGTACCGAGTGCGGCATCACCATCGACAACTTCAACGACGTGAAGGCCGGCGACCGGATCGAGATGTTCACGGTCGAGGAACGCGCCCGTACCCTTTAGGCGGGCGAAGGCAGGCAGGTCATGAGCAAATCCCGTGGCGGTCCGCGGACCCAGCGCCAATCCCGCGTGGGTGAGGTGCTGCGTCACGCGCTGGCCGAGGTGCTGATGCGCGGCGACGTGCGCGATCCGGCGGTGCAGGGCATCTCGATCACCGTCACCGAGGTCGACGTCGGTCCGGACCTGAAGAACGCGACGGGCTACATCATGACCTTGGGCGGCCAGGACGTGGAGAAGGTCGTGGGAGGCCTCAACCGTTCCGCCCGGTTCCTGCGCGGGCAGGTCGGGCACATGGTCGACATGCGTTACGTGCCGCAACTGCGCTTCGAGGTCGACCGCACATTCGAGCAGGCGGCCAAGATCGACGCGCTGCTGCGCCAGCCCAAGGTCGCGCGCGACCTCGGGCATGACCCCGACGAAGAATAGGTCTCGATGGGACGCAAAAGGAAAGGCCGGCCGATCAGCGGCTGGGTCGTGCTCGACAAGCCGTCGGGCATTACCTCGGCGCATGCGGTCGCCAGGGTGAAGCGGTTTCTCGACGCCGCCAAGGTCGGCCATGCGGGCACCCTCGATCCGTTGGCGACAGGCGTGCTGCCGCTGGCGCTGGGCGAGGCGACCAAGCTGGTCTCCTACGCCATGGACGGCTCCAAATCCTACCGCTTCACCGTGCAATGGGGCGAAGGCCGGGACACCGACGACACCGAGGGCGCGGTAACCGGCCTGAGCGAGGTGCGGCCCACGGCGGCACAGATCGACGCCGCGCTGCCGGCCTTCACCGGCGTCATCATGCAGAAGCCGCCGTCCTTCTCGGCCATCAAGGTCGACGGCGAACGCGCCTACGACCTGGCCCGCGAGGGCGCTCCGCCCGACCTGCCGCCGCGCGAGGTGGAGGTCAAACGGTTCGTGCTGCTCGCCGCCGGTGCCGACAGCGCCGAGTTCGAGATGGACTGTGGCAAGGGCACCTATGTGCGCTCGATCGCGCGCGACCTGGCAAGGGCGCTGGGCACGCTCGGCCACGTTACGGCACTGCGCCGGACCCGGGTCGGACCCTTCGGCGAGGCCCAAGCATTTTCACTGGATAAGCTTGGGGAATTGGACCATAGTGCGCCGCCTTGTGGCCTTGTACTGCCCATTGAGACACCGCTGGACGACATCCCGGCGGTCGCCGTAATGGAAAGCGAGGCCGACCGCTTACGCCATGGCCAGCCGGTATTCGTGCCGCGCCGGCTCGATGGAGAGGTGGTTATCAAGGTGTCCGGTAAGGCCGTCGGAATCGGCGTGCTGACGGACGGAAACCTGAAGCCCAAGCGGCTTTTCAACCTCTAAAGGAGACATCCGATGTCGATTGCCGCTTCCCGCAAGGAAGAACTGATTGGTGAATTCGCCGTCGCCAAGGGCGACACCGGTTCCCCCGAAGTCCAGGTCGCGATCCTGACCGAACGGATCAACAACCTGACCGAGCACTTCAAGACCCACAAGAAGGACAACCATTCGCGCCGCGGCCTCATCAAGATGGTGAACCAGCGCCGCAGCCTGCTGGCCTATGTCAAGAAGGTGGACGAGGCGCGCTACAACTCGCTGATCCAGCGCCTTGGACTGCGCAAGTAACAGGAAGGCGCCGGCATCGTCCGGCGCTTTCGCTTTTGAGGACCGTCCCCACAGCAAATGCGCTACCGGGACGGCAAAGACGACCTTCGAATTGAAAGAGTCGAGGAAGGGGCGGCTGGCAATAGGGCTGGCCGCGCAAGAAGGAATTCAACATGTTCAATATCACCCGTAAGGAACTCAACTGGGGCGGCCGCAAGCTGGTCCTGGAAACCGGCCGTGTCGCCCGTCAGGCACATGGCGCCGTCATGGCCAGCTACGGCGACACCGTCGTGCTATGCACCGTCGTCGCGGAAAAGGCGCCCAAGCCGGGCCTGGACTTTTTCCCGCTGACCGTCAACTACACCGAGAAATACTACGCCGCCGGGAAGATCCCGGGCGGCTTCTTCAAGCGTGAGGGCCGTCCGACCGAGAAGGAGACGCTGACCTCGCGCCTCATCGACCGTCCGATCCGTCCGCTGTTCCCGTCGGCGTTCCGCAACGAGACCCAGGTGCTGTGCACCGTGCTGAGCCATGACATGGAGAACGATCCGGACGTCGTCGCCCTGATCGGCGCCTCGGCGGCGCTGACCCTGTCGGGCATCCCGTTCCTGGGCCCGATCGCCGGCGCCCGCGTCGGTTACATCAACGGCGAATACGTGCTGAACCCGTCGATCGACGATCTGCCGGGCTCGCAGCTCGACCTGGTCGTCGCCGGCACCAGCACCGCGGTGCTGATGGTGGAATCGCAGGCCGCCGAGCTGAGCGAAGAGATCATGCTGGGCGCGGTCGTGTTCGGCCATGACCAGATGCAGCCGGTGATCGACCTGATCATCGACCTGGCGGAAGACGCCGCCAAGGATCCTTGGAACCTGCCGGAAGCCCCGGACCACAGCGCTCTCGAGGCGCGCATCGCCGAACTGGGCGAGGCCGGCCTGCGCGCCGCCTATGCCAACACCGACAAGCAGGCCCGCACCAAGGCGATCAGCGACGCCAAGAATCAGGTCGTCACGGCGCTGACCGACATGGATCCGCCGGCCGATCCCAGCGTGGTGAAGACGCTGCTGAAGGACCTGGAGAAGGACATCGTCCGCGGCAACATCATCAAGACCGGCAAGCGCATCGACGGCCGTGACCTGGTCACCGTCCGCCCGATTCTGGCCGAGGTGACGGTCCTGCCGCGCACCCACGGCTCGTGCCTGTTCACCCGCGGCGAAACCCAGTCGCTGGGCGTCGTGACCCTGGGCACCGGCGACGACGAGCAGATCATCGATTCGCTCGAGGGCAACTGGCGCTCGCGCTTCATGCTGCACTACAACTTCCCGCCCTTCTCGGTCGGCGAAGTGGGCCGTTCCGGCTTCACCGGCCGCCGCGAGGTGGGTCACGGCAAGCTGGCCTGGCGCGCCCTGCAGGCGGTCCTGCCGTCGGCCGAGGAGTTCCCCTACACCATCCGCGTGGTGTCGGAGATCACCGAATCCAACGGCTCCTCGTCCATGGCCACCGTCTGCTCCTCGTCCCTCGCCATGATGGACGCCGGCGTGCCGATCACCCGGCCGGTGTCGGGCATCGCCATGGGCCTGATCCTGGAGAAGGACGGCAGCTATGCCGTTCTGTCCGACATCCTGGGCGACGAGGACCACCTCGGCGACATGGATTTCAAGGTCGCGGGCACCTCTGTCGGCATCACCTCGCTGCAGATGGACATCAAGGTGACCGGCATCACCAAGGAGATCATGCAGACCGCGCTGGCGCAGGCGCAGGGCGGCCGCATCCACATCCTCGCCGAAATGGCCAAGTCGCTCGACCACGCCCGCGACGAGCTCAGCTCGAACGCGCCGCGCATTGAGACCATGAGCGTGCCGAAGGATAAGATCCGCGAAGTCATCGGTACCGGCGGCAAGGTGATCCGCGAGATCGTCGAGCAGACCGGCGCCAAGATCGACATCGAGGACGACGGCACCATCAAGATCGCGTCGAGCGATCCGGAAGCCATCAAGAAGGCCCGCGCCTGGATCACCGGCATCGTCGCCGAGCCGGAAATCGGCATGGTCTATGAGGGCAAGGTCGTCAAGGTCGTCGATTTCGGTGCCTTCGTGAACTTCATCGGCAACAAGGACGGTCTCGTCCATATCTCCGAACTGCGCGAGGACCGTGTCGCCCAGGTCGGCGACGTGGTCAAGGAAGGCCAGCCGGTGAAGGTGAAGGTCCTCGGCGTCGACGATCGCGGCAAGGTTCGCCTGTCCATGCGCCTGGTGAACCAGGAAACCGGTGAGGAAATCGCCGATACCCGCGAGCCCAAGAAGCAGCGGCGCGACTGATCAAGCTTGGATTCGGTACGGTTTTGGCCTATGTGCCTGAATGTATACTAGGCTGAACCGTACGGATTCGCGCAGATGAAGGCGCTCAACGCCATCAGGATTGCTGGGAAGGAAGTCCTGCCGCTCATCGAGGGCGGCAAGGGCATCTCCATTTCCAATGGCGCCAGCGCGGGCGCATGGGCCGGTGCCGGCGGTATCGGCACCGTCTCCTGCGTCAACGCCGACAGCTACGACGCCGACGGCAGGCTGATACCGCAGATCTACACGGGCCGCACCCGTGTGGACCGCCACGAGGAACTGATCGAATTCGGCATTCGGGGCGGCCTCGCCCAGATCCGCGAAGCCTACGATCGGGCCGCCGGCAACGGTTTCATCAACATCAACGTGCTGTGGGAAATGGGTGGCGCGCAGCGCATCCTGCACGGCGTGCTGGAGCGGGCCAAGGACCTGGTCCACGGCGTCACCTGCGGCGCTGGCATGCCCTACAAGCTGGGCGAGATCTCCGCCCGCTACGGGGTTCGCTACTACCCGATCATATCCTCCGGCCGCGCTTTCCGCGCCTTGTGGAAGCGCGCCTATTTCAAGTTCGCCGAGATGCTGGGCGGCGTGGTCTACGAAGACCCGTGGCTGGCGGGCGGCCATAACGGCCTGTCCAACTCGGAAGACCCGCTGCGGCCCGAGGCGCCCTATCCGCGCATCGTCGAGCTGCGCAAGACCATGAACGAGTTCGGGCTCGACAAGACGCCGATCATCATGGCGGGCGGCGTCTGGTACCTGCGTGACTTCGAGGACTGGATCGACAACCCCGAAGTCGGGCCGATCGTCTTCCAGTTCGGCACCCGCCCGCTGCTTACCAGGGAAAGCCCTATTCCCGAGCAGTGGAAGCAGCGGCTGATGACGCTGGAGGAAGGCGACGTGCAGCTGCATCGCCACTCGCCCACCGGCTTCTATTCATCGGCCGTCCGCAACGACTTCCTGGTCGAGCTCGACGCCCGCAGCGAGCGCCAGATCGCCTACACCGCCGAGCCGGTCGGCGAGCACCAGGTGCCGTTCTCCCTCGGCGCCCGAAAGAACACCGTCTACCTGACCCAGGGCGACGCCGAGCATGCGGCGGCCTGGCAGGCACTGGGGTTCGATCACACCATGCGCACGCCGGACCAGACGCTGATCTTCGTCGCCGCCGACAAGCTGCGTGAAATCCAGAAGGACCAGGCCGACTGCATGGGCTGTCTCAGCGCCTGCAAGTTCTCCAACTGGGCCGACCACGGCGACTTCTCCAACGGCAAGAAGGCCGATCCGCGCAGCTTCTGCATCCAGAAGACGCTGATGGACATCGCCCATGGCGGCGACCTGGAAACCAACCTGATGTTCGCCGGCCACAGCGCCTACCGCTTCGCCCAGGACCCGTTCTACTCGAACGGCTTCGTCCCTACGGTGAAACAGCTCGTCGACCGCATCTGCACCGGCGACTAGGGCGTTCCGCTCCCGATTCTCCCCTCTTTTGTCTCCCCGGACTTGTTCCGGGGTCTGTCTCTGGCTGGGATGTGATCATGCCGGATTGGGACAACTGCCGGGAGCACTCTCTGAGATGCTCCTAATTCCATGGACACAGACCCCGGAACAAGTCCGGGGTGACAATGGAGAGGCCGGCTGAAGAGTGCCGCCCGGTATCAATCCAGTTTCGGCGGCAGGTCCGGGTCGCCCTTCTTCGCCGCGCGCCGGTAGGCCGGCCGCTCGCCGATGCGCTTCAGGTAGGCGAGCAGGTTGGGCATGCCGGAGATGTCGCGCGGCACGAACAGGCGCATGGTGGTCAGCGGGAACAGCATGATGATGTCGGCGGCGGTGAATTCGCTGCCGGCGAAATAGCGCGCCTTGCCCAGCCGGTCCTCGACCATGGCGAACGCCTTATCGCCGCGCGAACTCAGCGCCCTGCTCAGGTCGCTTTCCGGCGCACTGATCATCTGCAGGATGATGCCGACCATGCCGCTCGGCATCATCGAGGCGTTGGCGAAGTGGAACCAGAACAGGAAGTCCGGATAATTCGGATGATCGGGCGCCAGCTTCAGCCGCCCGTTGCCGTATTTGGCGATGATGTATTCGATGATCGCGCCGGATTCGCCCAGCACCAGGTCGCCGTCGGTGATCACAGGCGCGGTGCCGAACGGATGGATGGCCTTGTACTCGGCGGGTGCGAGCCTCGTGACCGGGTCGCGGTCGTATTTCTTCATTTCGTAGGGAATTTGCAGCTCTTCGCAGAGCCAGAGAATCCGGTCCGATTGCGAGATGCCCAGATGATGCACGGTCAGCATGGCGGTCGCTCCCCAAAATGGCTGGGGACAGTGGTAACCCGGCTTGGCCGCGCGCGCCATGACTACCGTGGCTCGGCAACGCACGGCGGCGGTGCCGGATTACGCATCCCGGCCCTATTGCGGCGGCGCGGGCTCGCCCGGCGCCAACACCTGCTGCATGTCGGTGACCGTCAGCAACACGGGCGAGATATGCTCGGGAACGGTACCGTGCGCCAGGATGCCGGAGACGACGAAGCTGGTGCCGGTGAGTTCGGCACGGAACCGCGGGCCGCCCGGCTGGAACATCAGTTGCACCGAGTTGACGTTCTGCTCGGCCGTGTTGTCCGGATTCGCCGGATCGGCATCGACGCAGATCGCCGGGCTCAGTTGCAGGATCGGTACCTGGACGATGGCATCCGTCTTCGGCGTGGCGCCGTAGCCGGGCGGGCCGGACACCTGCAGCGAGGTCACCATGCCGGTCAGCGCGACGGGCGCGGGGCCATATTTGTGGCAGGCCGGACCGGCAGGTGCCGCAGTGGCCAGGAAGAGCGGCGCAAATGTCGCCGCAGCGGCAACGACCATTAGACGGCTGGAGGCGGTCATCATTGGCATATGGATCATCGGCATACCTCATGCGTTGGACGCAGGACGCGATGCAAACGAAGTCGGCCGGCGTTTGTGCCGCGAGCGCGGTCCACAGCTTGACTTTTGCAGTCTGGAGTCAATCTAATGACCATAATGCACACCCGCCCCCGTGCATTTTCCATGATGGAAAACACTATGAACGAACGACCCTTTGCCCAAGCGATCAACCGTCTCCGCGAGGTGGATTTGCGTCCTACGCGGCAGCGGCTGGCCCTTGCCAAGCTGCTGTTCGAACGGGGCTGCGATCGCCATGTGACGGCGGAAACACTGCACGAAGAAGCGCAGAAATCCGGCGCGCGCGTTTCGCTGGCGACGGTCTATAACACGCTGCACCAGTTTACCGACGCGGGCCTGCTGCGCGAGATCATGGTAGATTCGGGCAAGACCTATTTCGACACCAACATCGACGACCATCACCATTTCCTGTGCGAGCGGTCCGGCCAGTTGACGGACATTCCGGCGCACATGGTGACGGTCGCGGAATTGCCCCAGGCTCCCGACGGCAGCAAGATCAGCCGGGTCGATATCGTCATCCGCATATGCGATCAGTGATGGGTAGCCTTGCATTTCTAGAGTTATTCTAATTTAGCCTTGACCCGATTGTTTCCCTGAGTATCTACTTGCCAACACTGGCAGGGTTACGCCAGCGGAAGGGGCCTCGTCCAGCGAGGCCGGGGAAGTACAACAACCAAGCTCAGGAGATGTCATGTCGCTTGCCGGTTCCAAGACCGTAGATAATCTGAAAGCAGCCTTTGCCGGCGAAAGCCAGGCCAACCGCCGCTACCTGTATTTCGCGCAGAAGGCCGATGTCGAAGGCTACAACGACGTCGCCGCCGTGTTCCGCTCGACCGCCGAAGGCGAGACCGGCCACGCCCATGGCCATCTGGAATTCCTCGAGGCCGTCGGCGATCCGGCGACCGGCGAGCCGATCGGCGAGACCTCGCTGAATCTGAAGGCCGCCATCGCGGGCGAGACCCACGAATATACCGACATGTATCCTGGCATGGCCCGCACGGCCCGCGAGGAAGGCTTCGACGAGATCGCCGACTGGTTCGAGACGCTGGCCAAGGCCGAGCGCTCGCACGCCGGCCGTTTCCAGAAGGCCCTGGACACCCTGGGCGCCTGATACGCCCTTCGTCCGCACGGGAATCGGGCTGGAGTCAGTACTGAGCAAGTCGGCGCTGACTCCGGCCTTTCCGACACAACCTATCGACCGAAAGAGGAAGCGCCATGGCTGAAGGCAGTCTCGACGCGCCGATCCGCCATCCGCTGGATTGGAACAATCCGGATTTCTACGACGCCGCGAAGCTGGATGAGGAAGTCCGCCGGATTTTCGACATCTGCCATGGCTGCCGCCGCTGCTTCAATCTGTGCGACTCTTTTCCCCGCCTGTTCGACCTGGTCGATGAATCCCCGACCATGGAGCTGGATGGGGTCAAGAGCGAGGACTTCAAGCCGGTCGTCGATGCCTGCACGCTGTGCGACCTGTGCTTCATGACCAAGTGTCCCTACGTCCCGCCGCACGAGTTCAACCTGGATTTCCCGCATCTGATGCTGCGCTACCGTGCGGCCGAGCGGCATGCCGGGCATAAGAATTTCGTCCACGAGCAACTGGTCGAGACGGACCGCAACGGCAAGCTCTTCGGCGCCATCGCGCCGGTCGCCAACTGGGCGACGGACCTCGACAACAAGCTGACCCGGCCGATCATGGAAAAGGTCGCGGACATCGACCGCAACGCCTACGTCCCCAAGTTCCAGGGCGACACCTTCATGCGCCGGGCCAGGAAGAACCCGCCGGCGGTCAATGCCGCCGCGCCGGGGCATGGGCGCAAGGCGGTGATCTACGCCACCTGCTTCGCCAACTACAACAATCCGGACATTGGCGTCGCCACCCAGGCGGTGCTGGCGCGCAACGGGGTCGAGACCGAGGTGGTCTATCCCAAGTGCTGCGGCATGCCGCTGCTCGAGCAGGGCGATATCGCCGGGGTCGCCGAGAACGCCCGCAAGGTGACCTCTGAACTGCTGCCCTGGGTGGAGAAGGGCTACGCCATCGTGGCGCTGGTGCCGTCCTGCGCGCTGATGCTGAAATTCGAATGGCCGCTGATCCTGCCCGGTGACGAGACGGTTAAGAAGATTTCCGAGGCGACCTTCGACGCCGCCGAATACGTGGTCGACATCGCCCGCAAGCACGGGCTCGCCGATGGGTTGCAGCCGCTGGAAGGCGGCGTCACCGTCCATCTGGCCTGTCATGCCCGCGCCCAGAACATGGGGCCGAAGGCCGCCGAGATGCTGCGGCTGATCCCGGAGCCCGACGTGGCCGTGATCGAGCGCTGCTCGGGCCATGGCGGCTCGTGGGGCATGCTGAAGGACAATTTCGACGTGGCGCTGAAGGTCGGCAAGCCGGTCGCCCAGAACGCGGTCAAGCAGGCCAAGGCCTATGTATCGAGCGAATGCCCGCTTGCCGCGGATCACATCGTCCAGGGCATGGAACGGATCGACAAGGACAAGGCGCCGGCGCGTTCGTGGCATCCCATGGAGCTGATGGCGCTGGCCTACGGCATCCGGCCGTAAGGAGGCTATCAATGACCAGGCAGATCACCCGCGCCGACATCCTTCCGATGGCCGAGTATGCCAAGGTCCGCAAGGACAAGCGCGCCGAGCTGGTGGCGAAGAAGAAGCACCGCAGGGTCGAGATCGGCCCCTATGTGACGTTCTACTTCGAGAGCTACGACACCATGTGGGCCCAGGTCCACGAGATGCTCTACATCGAGAAGGGCGGCGAGGAGCAGATCACTGACGAACTGGCGGCCTATAATCCGCTGATCCCGCAGGGCAGCGAACTGATCGCCACCATGATGTTCGAGATCGACGAGGAAAATCGCCGCAGGCGCGTGCTCGGCAGGCTTGGCGGCGTCGAGCAGACGGTGACGATCACCATCGGCAGCCACGTCGTCCGCGGCACGGCCGAGGAGGACGTGGACCGTACCACCGCGGCGGGCAAGACATCGTCGGTGCACTTCCTGCACTTTCCGTTCACCGCCGATGACATCGCCGCGTTCCGCGACCTGTCCCAGCCCGCCATCCTCGGCATCGGCCACGAGGGCTACCAGCACATGGCCATGCTGTCGGCGGAGACGCGCAAGGCGCTGGCGAGCGATTTCGAGTGAAGGACCGAGGCTAGTCCGGTCCCCTCTCCTCTTGTGATAGAGGGGACTCGGGCAGTGCCACATCGACCTTTCTTCCGGCGGGAGCTGGCAACTAGCGCCCGCTCAGCCCTCAGCTGTTCAGCGTCGCCCTCGCCGCGTTCCTTCCGGCAACCCGCCCGTAATACGAACCCGGACCCAGGCTCAGGCCGCTCGCATATCCCTTGCCGTCCTGGGGAATGCTCGAGACGCAGGCGCCGGCTGCGTAGAAACCCGGGATGACCTTGCCGTCCTCGTCGAGCACCTCGCTCTCGGCGGTGGTGCGCAGGCCGCCAAGGGTGAGGTAACGATAGCTGGTGGCGGTGTAGGACAAGTCGAAGGCCGCGTAGGGCGGTTTGTCCAGCGGCTTCACCCAGTCAGGATGCTTGTTCCACAGCGGATCGCCGCCCTGCGCGGCGGCTGTGTTGTAGTCGGCCATGGTCCTTTGCAGCGAGCCGGGCGGCAGCTTAAGCCCTGCCTCCATGTCGGGGATGGTGTCCCAGCCGTCGATCAGCCGCTTCTGGATCTCCGGATAGGCGAACACCTCGGAATCGACGATCAGGTAGGCGGTGGCGCCGGGCTGTTCGGCGATGTGCTCGGCGGTCCGGCCGTGATAGCTGTCCTCGGCCACGAAGCGCTCGCCGCGCGTGTTCACCACGATCCCCTTGATCAGCTGACCGGGCGGATAGAACGACGAGGTGGCGATGGTGCCGCTCATGGCCTGGGTCGCGGCGCCCGCCGACAGGCCCAGCATCAGCGCCGCGCCGTCATTGTGCGGGATGCCCAGCGGCTCGGAGGCCTCGGGAAGCTGCGGCACATACTGACGCATCAGCTCGCGGTTCATGCCGAATCCGCCCGCGGCAAGGATCACCGCGCGGCGGGCGCGCAGATGCACCGGTCCCGTGGTCTGGCGCACTCTCACGCCCATGATCCGGCCGGCGTCGTCGCGCACCAGCGCCTTCACCTCGCTGTCGGTGATGACGCGCACGCCTTCCTCTGTACAGCGGGCGATCAGCGCGTTCATGGCCAGCGCGCCGCCGCCGTCGGCCACTTTGGCCACCTTGTGGCCACGCGGCACCGGCTTGGCGAACGTGTAGTACGGCCAGGCCTTCTCGTTGCCGGTCGAGGCGAGGCAGTCGCTGGTCGGCGCGATCACCGCCTTTTCCTTGTAGTAGGTCCGCTCGAACGGTACGCCCTGGGTTTCCAGCCAGTCGAAATGATCGGCCGCGTCGTTGCAGAACCGGCGGACGATGGTGGCGTCGGGCGCGCCGGTGCTGGCCATCAGGAACTTGAACATGTCCTCGGCGGTGTCGTCGTAGCCGACCGCCTTCTGCACGGCGGTGCCGCCGCCCAGATAGAAGATGCCGGCCGACAGCGCGCTCGCGCCGCCGCCGCCCGAGGCCCGCTCGATCACCAGCACGTCGGCGCCGGCCCGGCGCGCCTCCAGCGCGGCGCAGGCGCCGGCGATGCCATAGCCGATGATGATGACGTCGGCGGTGTCGTCCCAGGCGACGATCTGGTCGGCACGCAGCAGTTCGGGTGTGGTGGTCATGTGTTCCTCGTTCCTCGTTCGCGGATGGAAATTACACCGTGCGGCCGGCGCGGTCGCCCTCGCGATAGGCCTCGAGGGCCGAGCGCGGCGCGACCACGTCGCCAGCCATCTTGACCGGCGCATAGCGCGCGAAGACTTCCCACAGCTCGTCGCGCGGCGTGGGGCTGCTCCCGGCGACGATGAAGTCGAAGCCCTGGGGCGACACGGCGCCGCTGAAGGCATGCCGGAGATGCGCCTCGCCATCCTGGACGCGCGCCACAACGGTCGTGGGCAGCACCTCGATGCCCAGAGTCGGGAGGCTCTGGAGATATTCGTACTGGTGGGACGCGCCGATATTGACGCCGAAGTGCAGATACGGCGTCGCGACCGTGACCTTGCTGCCCCGCTTGGCGAGGGACTCCATGACCAGCGCGGTCTCATAGTTGGCGCGCACGTCGACCATCAGCGCCCGCGTGCCGTTCAGGTCGAATTTCACCTCGTTGAACAGGCCCTGCGCGGCGGCATCGGACGATATGACCGGGATCGAGCCGTCGCTTTCGGCGCCCAGCTCGCTGGTCGATACGGCGCCCGTCGCCATGATGATCGCATCGGGCCTGAAGTCGCGAACAAAGGCTTCATCCGCCAGGGTCTGCAACAGAATTCTGACCGGAAGGAGCGACAGCTCCTGCTCGATCCAGTTCACCGAGGTCAGCAGGTTGGCGGCGTCACCCATCGGCGCGACCAGGTTCAACCGGCCGCCCAACCGCGAGCCGGCCTCGACCAGGGTCACGTCGTGGCCGCGCCTCGCCGCGATCTCGGCGGCCTTGATGCCCGCCGGGCCGCCGCCGACCACCAGCACCCGCTTGGGGCCGTCGATCGGCACGTCGAGCTTCCTGAACCGGTTCTCCTCGCCCACTTCCGGGTTGTGGAAACAGGTGATCGGATAGCGCGCCCGGTCGTAGCAGCCCTGGTTGGAGCCGGTGCAGGTACGGATGCGGTGGCCGATGCCGTGCCACAGCTTCTTCACCAGGTCCGGATCGGCGATCTGGGCGCGGGTCATGCCGACGAGATCGCAGTCGCCGGCCTGCAGCGCGCGCTCGGCCAGGTCCGGTGTCGGGATCTTGCCGACACCGACAACCGGCACCCTGGCTCCGATCGCGTCGCGCAGGTTCCGGGTCAGCGGCAGCCACTCGCCGAAAGTGTGGCGATAAGAGCCGATCGCTCGGGCATAGTCGACGCCGCCCGAGCCTTCGGAATGGTTGAGGTAGTCGAACAGTCCGGTCCCGACCACCTCGCTGGCGATCTCGGCCAGACGGTCGATCCCCACGCCGCCGTCTTCCGGCTTGATGAAATCGTCGACCGAGATGCGGAAGCCCATGGCCTTGTCGGGGCCGATGGCGTCGCGTACCCGCTGCGCCAGCGTCTTCAAGAAGTACAGCTGCTCGCCCCAGCGGTCGTCGCGGCGGTTGGCGCGCGGCGTGAACGACTGCTGGATCAGGTAGCCGTGGGTGCCATGGAGCTCGACGCCGTCGAGGCCGTTGTCGACGACGATCTTCGCCGTGCGGGCGAACGCGTCGATCACCTCCTCGACCTCGGCGTCGGTCATCTTGTGCGACACCTCGCCCGCCAGCGACGTGGTGCCGGAAAAGCCCCATAGCGGCGTCCAGTCGTCGCGCGGGTCCGATTTCCCCTGAACGCCAAAATGGAACAGTTGCTGGATGATCTTGGCGCCGTGCTTGTGCACGCGCGTGCTCATCTGCTGGTACTTCCTGGCGATGTCCTCGGGTTCGTAGACGAAATGGCCTGCTATCTGGCTGGAATGGTGGACATGCATGGCCGTCAGGATGATCAGGCCCGTGCCGCCCTCGGACCGGCGCTCCTGATAGGCCATGTAGCGCTCGCCGGTGTTGCCGGCCTGCCAGAAGTCGGTGTAGGCCGCATGGGCGGTCGAAACCACCCGGTTCCGGAGTTCGATAGGTCCCAACCTGATCGGCGTCAGCATCTTCATCGTCGTTCTCCCCGTTGTGTCAGCACAGGTTCGCCGGCGAGGCGTCCGAAACCCGCGAAAGGCCGGACAGACCCGCGCTGATGTCCAGCTCCTTGCGGATGATGTCGAGCGCCTTGGACACGCCAGCCTCGCCAGCGGCGCCCAGGCCGTAAAGATGGGCACGGCCGATCAGGCAGGCCCTGGCGCCCAGCGCGATGGCCTTGAGCACGTCCTGGCCGCTGCGAATGCCGCCGTCCAGCAGCACCTCCGCGCGATCGCCGACCGCCTCGACCACGTCGGGCAATGCCGCGATGGTGGAACTCGAGGCATCCAGCATGTTGCCGCCATGGTTTGAGACGCTGATCCCGTCGGCGCCCGCGGCGACGGCAAGTTGCGCGTCCTCCGGGTCCATCACGCCCTTGACCAGCAGCTTGCCCGGCCAGATGCCGCGCAGCCACTCCACGTCCTTCCAGGTGGCGGATGCGTCCAGCATGGTCACGATGTTGGCGATTTCCGGCTGGGCCATGTGCGGCACGAAGTTGCCGAACCGGATCGGCATGGCGCCCAGCGTCTTCAGCACCCAGCGCGGACGCCGCGCATAGGTCATGATGCTGCCGGGCGTATAGCGCGGCGGCAGGCGGGCGTGGCGGCCGCGCACCGACCGGTTCATCTGCGACAGCAGCGGCCAGGTCATGGTCAGCACCAGCACCGGGCAGCCGGCGTCGCGGGCGCGGTCCACCATCGCGCGCATCAGTTCGCGGTCCGTCAGCATGCAGATCTGGAACCAGAAACTGTCCTGCTCGCGCTTCAGGTCCTCGATGGACTTGATCGCCATCATGCCCAGGGTGAACGGGACGCCGGCCGCCCTGGCGGCCCGTGCCGCCATCAACTCGCCTTCGTCACCGCCCGGGACCATGCCGCTCATGCCGGTCGGCGAGATGACGACTGGCATGGCAAGCGTCTGGCCCAGCGCCGTCGTCGAGAGTTCGCGGGTGCTGATGTCCCTCATGACCCGCTGGCGCAGCCGTAGTTTGCGGAAGTCCTCCACGTTGGCCTTGAGCGTCTCGCTCTCGAACGCTCCGCCGTCGAGCCAGTCGAAAACCGGCGCGGGAATGCGCTGGCGCGCAAGGACGCGCAGATCGCCGATGCTCGCGACATGGTCCAGATTCATCGCTTCCCCGTTCCCGCCATCATACGCCTTCGCCGCGCTTATGCGGCGCGCGGAAACGTGCTAAACGGCATGATCGACGATATCATGAGACGGATGTTGTACAACATCCATTTTATTTCGTTCAAGGAATGGGAATGTGCCGCTAGACATCGACCAGGACCAGCGCCGCGCGGACGTGGCGAAAGCCGCGGCGAAACTGGTCGCCGAACGGGGCATCTCGGCCATCACCTTCCGAAACCTGGCCGCCGAGATGGGCTGCAGCACCACGGCGATCAGCCACTATTTCGACAACCGCAAGGCGATCCTGATCGAGACCTACCGCTTCGTCCTCGACAGGGCGCTGCGCCGACGCACGGCGCCCCCTGGCGCCGACCAGCGCACCGTGCTCGCGTCGATCGATCCGATCCTGCCGCTGAGCGCCGAGAGCTGGGACGACTGGGTGCTGTGGCTGTGCTTCTGGGCCGAGGCGCTGTTCGACCCGGAACTCGCGGCGGTGCAACGGCACTATTCCGGCGAGACGACTCGGATGATCGGGGAGATGCTCACCGGCCTGGGCTGCCCGCCTTCGGATGCGCACAGCCTCTCGCGGCGGATCATGACGGCGATCTACGGCGTCGCGGTGCAGGCCGCGTTCGATCGGGAAGCCTGGCCGCCGGCCGTCCAGCGCGCCGCGCTGCACGAGGTGATCCGGCCGCTGCTGCCGGATCTGGTATTGCCGGATGACTAGGCTCTATTCCTTGAAGATCTCGGCGGGGTAGGCGCCCCAGAGGCTCGACTTGCGCAGCCATCCCTTGGATCCGTCCACGTCCAGCTCGCACCATTCCTTGCGGCATTCGTCGAGCACGCCCTGCACGCCCTTCTTGGCGTAGAGTACCGGCGGGGCGGTGTCGTCGGGCTCGCGGCGCAGGGTGGCGACGGCCACGGTGACGATGGCGCTGCGCTTAGACGACACCATGTGCTTGAGCACCCAGCCTTCGGTGCCGTCCACGTCGCGTACCTTCCGCCACAACTCGTACTCGGCGACGACCTCCACCGGCATGCCGCGGCGGGTATAGACCCAGTCGATGGGGTAGCGGCTGCCTGGGCCGACGCGCATGTTGATCTTGCCGGACGACAGGGTGACGAAGCGGGGCAGGGGGAGGCCGGTAACTCCGCCCGTGCCGGCTTCTTCCTCGTCGGCCTGCGCCGATGCAGGCGCGGCAGGAAGCGCGGCCACGAGGTACAGCCCGATCAGGAGTCTCGCAACGATTTTCACGCGGATGGCCTGCCTATCCCTATGGACCTCCACAGGTTTATGACGCCCCCGCGACTCGGTCAAGCAGGCAGGGGCAACGCCGCCCTTGCAGGTTTGAAACCGGAGGGCACATCTGCTAGACACAGCCGGAGGGAAGGGGCCTGAATCCCTCGATTTCCGACCGTTTCCATGCCGTGGAGGGTGCCTCGATGCCGTACAGGAAGACCAAGGTCATCGTCACCCGCAAGCTGCCCGATCCGATCGAGACCCGGCTGATGGAGTTGTTCGACGTCCGCCTCAACCTGGACGACAAGCCGTTCAGCCAGGCCGACCTGATCGCCGCCGCCAAGGAGGCAGGCGTGCTGGTCCCGACCGTCACCGACCGGATCGACGCGGGCGTGCTGGTGCAGGCCAATCCGGACCTTCGGCTGATTGCCAATTTCGGCACCGGCGTCGACCACATCGACCTGGCCACCGCCCGCCAGCGGGGCATCACGGTGACCAACACGCCCGGTGTGCTCACCGAGGACACCGCCGACATGACCCTGGCGCTGATGCTCGCCGTGCCGCGCCGCCTGTGCGAAGGCGAGCGCCATCTGCGGGACGGCGACTGGAAGGGCTGGTCGCCGACCGGCATGCTGGGCCACCGCATCTGGGGCAAGCGCCTCGGCATCATCGGCATGGGGCGGATCGGCTCGGCCGTCGCCCGCCGCGCCAAGGCGTTCGGCATGCAGATCCACTACCACAATCGCAACCGGGTGCACGAGGAGACCGAGCGCGAGCTGGAGGCGACCTACTGGGAAAGCCTCGACCAGATGCTGGCGCGCATGGACATCGTCTCGGTGAACTGCCCGCACACGCCGGCCACCTTTCACCTGCTGTCGGCACGGCGCCTCGCGCTGCTGCGGGCGCACGCCTATATCGTCAACACCGCGCGCGGCGAGGTGATCGACGAGAACGCCCTGATCCGCATGCTGCGCAACAAGGAGCTGGCCGGCGCCGGCCTCGACGTGTTCGAGCACGAGCCGGCGGTGAATCCCAAGCTGCTCGCCATGGACAATGTGGTGCTGCTGCCGCACATGGGCTCGGCCACCATCGAGGGCCGCATCGACATGGGCGAGAAGGTCATCATCAACATCAAGACCTTCGTCGACGGCCACGCGCCGCCTGACCGCGTGCTCGAAGGGCTGCTTTAAGAGTCGGCCAAATCTGCGAGCGCGAGGGGTTGCGGAATTCCGGAGGCCGCGGTCCACTTCGCGAGCAGCCGCATGTCATCCGTCACCAGCGGCGCGTTCTGGCGCAGGGATAGAGCCAGATAGAGGCAGTCATATATCGCATGGTCGAAAGACTGGGCGATGATGAGAGCGGCTTCGGCCAGAGCCTCGTCTGATATGTAGTTCACTGGTACAGCCCGAATGAGCGACAGGTTGCTCAACGCTTCCTCGGGTGTCAGGTCTCCAACGCGAGACTTCCGCCACAGGGCATTCGCGCATTCGGCCAGCATCAGGCCGGGAGCGAACATGGTGGAGCCAGCCAATTGTCTGGCGTTCTCGCTCCTATTCTCCTGGATTGCCCATTTGAGGGCCACGCTGGCATCGACGACGAACTGCGTCACCGGCGGGAATCCCGGTCTTGCCTGACGAGATCCGTGCTGTCTGTCTTCTGTGGACGGGTCCTCGCGCGCGCGGCATCGAGGGCGGCCCATATCTCTGCGTCTTCCGGTCCCAGCACTGCCGCCAGTATCCGCCGTACCTCCTCCTCCCGCGATACGCCGTTCTTTGCGGCGCGCACGGAAAGGCGCCTGGCAAGGGCGTCGTCGAAATTTCGGACGGTCAAGGTGGCCATGATTGATTCTCCGCTAGCATTGACGTCAATGATAACGAAATGTAAGGCGACCTTACACGAAAACCATATCGCCGCTTGACGATGCGTCGCTGAGGAAGCTCACCGCGCCGGCCACTTCCAGGTTCAGGTCGGCCCGCAACTGCGCGGGCTTGAGTTCGCACAAGGCCAACGCCGTCTCGCAGACCAGCAGGCGGGCGCCCAGGTCGCGGCAGGTAGTCAGCAGCTCCTCGAAACCGGCGACGCGAAGGGCTTTCACCCGGTGGTCCTCGTCGGGCAGCCGCCAGTTCTTCGCCAAGGCCTGGACAGACGCGCCGGCGAACAGGATGGTGACCGGCTTGCCGATCGCCGTGGCGGCGCTCGCCATCACCAGCGCATAATGCATGCGGGAATAGTCGCCCGAGTGAATGACGAGCGAGAGCTTGTCGATACCGCTCATGCCGCGTGGGCCGCCAGGTCGTGGATCGTGGCATGCTCGCCGCACAGCGCGCAGCCGGGATCGCGGCGGAGCTTCAGGGTGCGGAAGCGCGCGTCGAGGGCGTCGTAGATGGTCAGGCGTCCGGCCATGGACTGGCCGATGCCGGTGATCTCCTTGATCACCTCGACGGCCTGCAGCGATCCCATCACGCCGGCCAGCGCGCCGATCACGCCCGCCTCGGCACAGCTCGGCACGGTGCCGGGCGGCGGCCGCTCCGGAAAGACGCAGCGGTAGCACGGATTGTCGGCATCGAACGCGCGGTAGGTGGACAGCTGGCCCTCGAACTGGCCGATGGCCGCCGACACCAGCGGCACCTTGGCCAGGTAGCAGGCGTCGTTGACCAGGAACCGCGTCTCGAAATTGTCGCTGCCGTCGGCAACGAGGTCATACGCCGAGACCAGCGCGATGGCATTGGCGGCAGTCAGCCGCTCCTCGTGCGCCACCACCGTCACATCCGGATTGAGCGCGGCAATCGACTCTGCCGCGCTCGCCGTCTTGGGCCTGCCGATGTCCGCCGTGTGGTGCAGGATCTGCCGCTGCAGGTTCGACAGGCTGACCGTGTCGTCGTCGACGATCCCCAGCGTGCCGACGCCCGCCGCCGCCAGATACATCAGCAGCGGCGAGCCCAGGCCGCCCGCGCCAACCACCAGAACCTTCGCCGCCAGCAGCTTCTGCTGCCCGGCGCCGCCGATCTCCTTCAGGATGATGTGGCGGGCATAGCGCTCGATCTGGTCGTCGCTGAAATCCATCAAAGCCCTTCGAACAGCTGGGTCGACAGGTAGCGCTCGGCGAAGGACGGGATGATGATGACGATGTTCTTGCCGGCCATCTCGGGCCGCGTGCCGATCTCCACGGCGGCGGCGATCGCCGCGCCCGAGGAGATGCCAACCGGGATGCCTTCGGTCGCCGCCAGTTCGCGGGCATAGGCGAAGGCGGTCTCGTTGCCGATGGTCAGCACCTCGTCGATCACCTCGGTGTTGAGGATCGACGGGATGAAGCCGGCGCCGATACCCTGGATCTTGTGCGGGCCGGGCTGGCCGCCCGACAGCACCGGGCTGTCCTCGGGTTCGACCGCGACCATCAGCACGGATGGCTTGCGCGCCTTCAGCACCTCGCCGACGCCGGTGATGGTGCCGCCCGTGCCGACGCCCGAGATCACCGCGTCGACGCCGCCGTCGGTGTCGTTCCAGATCTCCTCGGCGGTGGTGATGCGGTGGATCGCCGGGTTGGCGGGATTGTCGAACTGCTGCGGGATCACCGCGCTTTCGAAAGTCTCCTTCAACTCCTCGGCCCGCTGGATGGCGCCGCGCATGCCCTTGGCGGCGGGCGTCAGCTCCAACTCGGCGCCCAGCAGCAGTAGCATCTTGCGGCGCTCGATCGACATGCTCTCGGGCATCACCAGGATCAGACGGTAGCCCTTGGAGGCACAGACGAAGGCGAGCGCGATCCCGGTGTTGCCGGAGGTAGGCTCTACGATGACGGTGCCCTGCTTGAGCACGCCCGCTTCTTCCATGGCCTCGATCATGGCGACGCCGATGCGGTCCTTGACCGACGAGATCGGGTTGAAGAACTCCAGCTTGCACAGCAGGTTGGCATTGACGCCGTGGGCCTTGGCCAGCCGGTCGATGCGCACCAGCGGCGTATCGCCGATGGTGTCGATGATCGAGTTGTAGACCTTGCCGCGGCCCTTGGTCCCCGTCTTGCTGATCGGCATGTCGCGCTCCTTGTAAGTTCCGGATAGGCTCGGTTCGGCTTCCGGGCGGTGAAAGCGCTCTAGATGGTGAAATCGAGACGATCCTTGGATTCGCGCGGCACGCCGGTTCCCGCGGCTTCGCTGCACAGATCCTCGACAGTCACCGAATCGAGCCGCTCCATCATGTCCTGCTGGATGGAGTCGAGCAACGGGGCGATGATCCGCTTGCCCATGGCGGACTCGGATTCGTAGCCGGTGCCGCCCTCGTCCTCCAGGGCGGCGATGACCCGGACGATCTCGCCTACCGACACGCGCCGGCGCTCTCGCGCGAGCAGGTAGCCGCCGCGCGGACCGCGCACGCCCTTCAGGATGCCCGCGCGCACCAGCTGCTGCATGACCTGCTCCAGGTAGCGCTGCGGGATGCCCTGGCGGGCCGTTATCTCCTTGGACTGCACCGGCTCGGCGCGGGCGTTGTAGGCGATGTCGACCACCGCCTCCAGCGCATAGAGGGTTTTTCGCGAGAGCTTCAGCACGGATCAGCCCTTACCGGTCGATCCGAAGCCGCCCGCGCCGCGCGCCGTCTCGGTCAACTCGTCCTCGAGGAACTCGGCCTGCGCCACGGGCGCGACGATCATCTGGGCGATGCGGTCGCCGCGGCGGATAGTGAACGGCTCGGTACCCAGGTTGACCAGGATCACGCCGATCTCGCCCCGGTAGTCGGCGTCGATGGTGCCGGGCGTGTTGAGCACGGTGACGCCCTGCTTCAGCGCGAGCCCCGAGCGGGGACGCACCTGCGCCTCGTAGCCATCCGGCAGGCCGATGGCAATGCCGGTGGGCACCAGCCTGCGCTCGCCCGGCGCGAGGGTGACATCCTCGGCGACGGCGGCGGTGAGGTCGGCGCCGGCGGCCTGGCTGGTCTGGTACGCCGGCAACGGAAGGCCTTCCGCGTGCGGCAGGCGGCGGATCGAAACGGAAACGCGCATCAGACGGTCGGCTCCCCCAGATGGTCGGCAATACGGCGCGCAAGCCGCTCGGCGACCGCGGTCTTGCTGGCCGGCGGCCAATCCTCGACCGTATCGGCAGTCACCAGATGGACTGTGTTGTCGTCGCCGCCCATGATGCCCGTGGCGGGCGACACGTCGTTGGCGACGATCCAGTCGCAATGCTTCTTCGCCCGCTTGGCCTGGGCATAGGCGACCACGTTCTGGGTCTCCGCCGCGAACCCGACGACCAGGCGGGGCCGGTCGTTGGCGCGCGCCGACAGACCGGCCAGGATGTCCGGGTTCTCGACCAGCGCCAGCGTCGGCGGCGCGCCGCCATTCTTCTTGATCTTCTGGCGGGTGTCGTCGGCCATGCGCCAGTCGGCGACGGCGGCGACGCATACCGCCACGTCGGCGGGTAGCGCGGCCTCGCAGGCGGCAAGCATCTCGCGGGCCGATTCGACGCGCACGGTGAACACATGGTCCGGATCGGGCAGGACGGTCGGGCCGGACACCAAGGTGGTGTCGGCGCCCAGGGCCGCCAGCGCCTGCGCGATGGCGTAGCCCTGCTTGCCCGAGCTGCGGTTGGCGATGTAGCGCACCGGATCGATCGCCTCGTGGGTCGGGCCCGCGGTCACCAGCGCGCGCCGCCCGGCCAGCGGCTGGTCGCTCCGCTTCGAACGGGCCGAAAAGAACGTCTCGACGGCGGCGACGATGTCCATCACCTCCGCCAGGCGGCCGTCGCCGACCTCGCCGCAGGCCAGGTCGCCGCTGCCCGGGCCGACCCTCAGGATGCCGTCGCCCTCGAGGATGCGCAGATTACGCTGGGTGGCGGGGTGCAGCCACATCTGGACGTTCATGGACGGCGCGATCATCACCGGCTTGTCGGTGGCGAGCAGCGCCGTGGTGGCGAGGTCGCGGGCGATACCGTGCGCCATGCTCGCCATCAGGTCGGCGGTCGCTGGCGCGACCAGTACCAGGTCGGCCTCGCGCGACAGGCGGATATGGCCCATCTCGGCCTCGTCGGTCAGCGAGAACAGGTCGGTGTACGCCTTCTCGCCGGTCAGGCTCGCGACCGACAGCGGCGTGACGAACTCGGTTCCCGCCTTGGTCATGATGGCCCGGACACGCGCGCCCCGCTCGCGCAGGCGGCGGATCAGGTCGAGCGCCTTGTAGGCGGCGATGCCGCCGCCGACGATCAGGAGGACTCGCTTGTCTTGCAGCATGTTGGCGCCAATTCACGGTCCGGAAGTGTAGTTATGCTAGGTATCACATTCCCACGTGACAACAAGCAGTTTAGTTGAGAGCTATTATCAACACGGCCAGCAGAACGGCAATCACCCACAGCGCCGCGCCCTGGCTTCGCAGGTGCCGGCTCTGGGACTCGCCGATCAGCCGGGCGGTTTCCGGATGCAGCACGATTCCCTCGGCGGTCAGCACCCCGGCCCGTTTCTCCAGTTCGTCGGCGATCAGCGGCACGTAGCGTAGCAGCGACAGGGTGGCCTCGGCGGTCTCGCGGATATAGGCGTCCGGCCCCATGTTGTCGGCGAGCCACCCCTGCACCACCGGCGGCGAGACCTCCCACATGTTGATCTCTGGATCCATGTACATGGCCAGCCCTTCGGCCATCACCATGGTCTTTTGCAGCAGCAGCAGCTGGGGCTGGGTGCGCATCTCGAAGGTCGCGGTAATCTGGAACAGCTGGGCAAGCAGCCTGCCGAACGAGATGTCCCGCACCCGCCGTCCGGCGATCGGCTCGCCGATGGCGCGCAGCGCCTGGGCGAAGCTGTTGATGTTCTTGGTGCGCGGCACGTAGCCCGCCTCGAAATGCACTTCGGCGATGCGGCGGTAGTTGCCGGTGTGGAAGCCGCGCAGGATCTCGGCGAGATAGCGGCGCGACTTGCGGTCCAGCCGGCCCATGATGCCGAAGTCGACGGCGACCAGGTTCCCCTCGGTATCGACGAACAGATTGCCCTGGTGCAGGTCGGCATGGAAAAACCCGTCGCGCATCACCTGCAGCAGGAAGACGCGGACCAGGACGGCGGCCAGCGCGTTCATGTCGATGCCGGCGGCGGCCAGGGCGTCGCGGTCGCCCAGCGGAATGCCGTCGATCCATTCGGTGGTCAGCACCCGCTCGGACGTGGTCGGCCACATCACGCGCGGCACGCGGAAGCCCGGCTCGCCCTCCATGTTCTCGCGCAGCTCGCTCGCGGCGGCGGCCTCGTAGCGCAGGTCCATCTCCAGCGCCACGGTCTCGGCGAAGGTCTGCGCCACCTCCACGGGCCGCAGGCGCCGCGTGTCCGGGACGCGACGTTCCATCAGCCGGGCGAACCAGAAGAATGTCGACAGGTCGCGGCGGAACGCCTCGCGCATGCCGGGGCGCAGGACCTTCACGGCCACCTGCACGCCGTCGGTGGTCACGGCCTTGTGCACCTGGGCGATGCTGGCGGCGGCGACCGCGTTGTCGTTGAATGCGGAAAACAGCGCGTCGACCGGCTGGCCCAGCTCGGCGGCGATGATCGCCCGCGCCTCGGCGCCCGGAAATGGCGGCAAGCGGTCCTGCAGGCGGGTCAGCGCCTCGGCCACGTCGTCGCCGGCGATGTCCGGACGGGTCGCCAGCGCCTGGCCCAGCTTGATGAAGGTGGGGCCGAGTTCTTCCAGCGCATGCGCCAGCCGCTCGCCGGGCGGGATCGGCGCGTTCACGTGCCGCCGGTTGAACACCGTGAGCAGCTTCAGGGCCGTCGCCAGCGCCGGCGGCACGGCCAGCAGATCGAGCGGGAACATGGCGTCGTGCCGCGCCAGCGTGCGGGCGATCTTGAACAGTCTCAGGAAGTGGCCGGCTGCGGCGAACATGGGCGCTGGATCAGACGCGCCAGGCCGAGTGCAGGGCGACGATGCCGCCCGACAGGGCACGAACCGAGACGCGAGACAGGCCCGCCGCCTCGATCATGCCGGCGAAGGTCTCGCGGTCCGGGAAGCGCCTGATGCTCTCGACCAGGTAGCGGTAGGATTCGGCGTCGCCCGCGATCAGCCGGCCAAGCTGCGGCACGATATTGAGGGAATAGAAGTCGTAGCCCTGCTTCAGCAGCGGGATGTCCACGTTGGAGAACTCCAGGCACAGGAAGCGTCCGCCCGGCTTCAGCACCCGCCGCGCCTGGCGCAGCGCCGCCGGGATGTCGGTGACGTTGCGGATGCCGAAGGCGATGGTGTAGGCGTCGTAGGCGGCGTCGGCGAAGGGCAGCGCCTCGGCATTACCCACCATCCAGTCCAGGTTGTCGAAGCGCCCCGCGTTCACCGCCCGGTCGCGGCCGACATTCAGCATCGCCTCGTTGATGTCGCAGACGGTGACGGTGGCCGGTGTCCCGAACTCGGGTACCTCGCGGTTGGCCTTGTCGAGGATGCGGAAGGCGATGTCGCCGGTGCCGCCCGCCACGTCGAGCACGCGCATGCCCGGCCGCGGACGCAGCCAGTCGATCATGGCCGATTTCCAGATGCGATGGACGCCGCCGCTCATGGCGTCGTTCATGACGTCGTAGCGGGTCGCCACGGAATCGAACACGCCGCGCACCAGCGCGGTCTTTTCCGTGGGACTCACCTCGCGAAAGCCGAAGCTTGCGCCGCCTTCGGCGTCATCGGCCCCGGAAGGGGCTGTGTTTTCGCGGTGATCCTCTATCATGCGGCGCACCTTACCCCACCCGCCTGACGGCTACCAGAAACGTTACAGCGCATCCCATGCCCGAATTGCCCGAGGTTGAAACGGTCTGCCGGGGCCTGCGCACGGCCATGGAAGGCCGCGTGCTGACCCAGGTGACCGCCCGCAGGCCCGACCTGCGCTTTCCGCTGCCGCCCGATTTCGAAGGCCGGCTGCGGGGCCGGCGGATCGAACGGATCGACCGCCGTGCCAAATATATCGTGGTACATCTCGACGATGGCCAGGTGCTGATCATGCATCTCGGCATGTCGGGCCGCATGAACCTGTGGGCGCCGCAGGTGTCCGCCGAGCCGCCGCCGCTGGCGACCCATGACCATGTCATCTTCGAGGTCGGCAACGGCAGCCGCGTGGTGTTCCACGACCCGCGCCGGTTCGGCTTCATGGCGCTGACGCGGGAGGACGAACTGGCGTCCCATCCCTATTTCGCCCATCTGGGGCCGGAGCCGCTCGGCGATATCTTCACGCCCGACTACCTGTCGCAGTCGCTCGACGGCAAGCGGACGCCGATCAAGGCCGCGCTGCTCGACCAGCGCGTGGTCGCCGGCCTCGGGAACATCTACGTCTGCGAAGCATTGCATATGTCTGGAATATCCCCGCGCCGACTTGCCTGTTCCGTGTCGGGGCAACGCGCGGAGAGGCTGGTGCCCGCCATCCGGGATGTGCTCGAGAGGGCCATCCAGGCCGGCGGGTCCAGCTTGCGCGACTATGCCCAGGTCGACGGCGAACTGGGCTACTTCCAGCACTCCTGGCAGGCTTACGGGCGCGAAGGCGAACCCTGCGGGCAGCCTGGCTGCAGCGGCACCATCTCGCGCATCGTCCAGAGCGGCCGCTCCACCTTCTTCTGCAACAAGCATCAGCGGTAGCGCAGGGCCGCTTGCATGCCGTGTCAAGCTCTGCCAAAACGCTGGCCTGCCCTGTGACGGCAAGCAATTCCCGGAGGAAGCCCATGGCGTACGAAACCATCAATTTCGAGGTGCGCGGCAAGGTCGCGCTGATCACCCTCAACCGGCCCAAGGCGCTGAACGCCCTGTGCGGCCAGCTCATGGACGAGCTGACCGACGCGCTGAGCGGCATCGAGAAGAACCCGGACATCGGCTGCACCGTCATCACCGGCAGCGA
Organism: Rhizobium sp. Q54; assembly: GCA_945907245.1. Lineage (GTDB taxonomy): Bacteria > Pseudomonadota > Alphaproteobacteria > SMXS01 > SMXS01 > RI-34. The sequence goes on along the minus strand of CAMDTB010000006.1, from coordinate 36,509 downwards.
GCGCGCCTTCGCGGCGGGCGCCGACATCACCGAGATGAAGGACAAGAACTACATCGACGTGTTCACCGAGGACTTCATCACCAGCAACTGGGAGACGGTCACCCGCACCCGCAAGCCGGTGATCGCGGCGGTCGCGGGCTTCGCGCTGGGCGGCGGTTGCGAACTGGCGATGATGTGCGACTTCATCATCGCCGCCGAGAGCGCCAAGTTCGGCCAGCCCGAGATCAAGCTGGGTGTCATCCCGGGCTCGGGCGGCACCCAGCGCCTGACCCGCTTCGTCGGCAAGTCGAAGACCATGGACATGTGCCTGACCGGCCGGATGATGGATGCGCAGGAAGCCGAGCGCTCGGGCCTGGTCAGCCGGATCGTGCCGAACGACCAGCTCATCGACGAGGCGCTGAAGACCGCTGCCATCATCGCCGACATGTCGCGCCCGTCGGTGATCGTCGCCAAGGAGGCGATCAACCGGGCCTACGAGACCACCCTGTCGGAAGGCGTGCGATTCGAGCGCCGCACCTTCCACGCGCTTTTCGCCTTCGACGACCAGAAGGAAGGCATGAGCGCGTTCGTTGAAAAGCGCCCGGCGCAGTTCAAGAATCGCTAGGGACGGCGCGCCGGGACGGCCTCCCGTCCCGGCGCGATCCAATGGTTGACGGGTGGGGGCACAGGCCTTATAAGCCGCGCCCTGTTAGTGATTTAGCGTTGAGACGGAACACACATGGCCAATTCGCCGCAGGCGCGTAAGCGCATTCGCCAGACCGAGCGTCGCACCGACGTGAACCGCGCCCGCCGCGGCCGCATCCGCACGTTCATCAAGGGCGTCGAGAAGGCCCTGGAATCGGGTGACGCCACCGCCGCCGCCGCGGCGCTCAAGGTCGCCGAACCGGAGATCATGCGCGGTGTGTCGAAGGGCGTGCTTGCCAAGAATACCGCTTCGCGGAAGATCTCCCGCCTCAGCGCGCGCGTCCGTTCGCTGAAGGCCTGATCCCCGACTCGACGCCGGACCGACTCGGGTCCGGCGCAGCGACGCCCGGGATCCATTTCCCCTCCCTGCCGACAGGCCTCAACCTGCCAGACCCATATCTGGTAGGCGGCTTAACACAACCTACATAGAGCCGTCACAAATCGGAGAGTTTTCCACGGCGGCTGTTGCCAATGTCGTGTGATTTGCTACTCTCTGTCCCAGATTCGAAGGTGGGCGGATCTCTGCAAGTAATAAATGTGTAACAGAAAGGCTATGCTTGTAGCCTTTGCGGAGATCGTCTTTACTTCTTCTTACGAATACATGACGATGACCTGACGCTACTTGTGGGATTCGTCGTGTTGTCGCGAATCAAAGCGGGAGGATTGATCGGGAATGTCTGATTACGCGGGCGATTTGTCTCCGCAGGATGCCTGGAATCTGCTGGAATCCGAGCCTTCCGCCCTTCTGGTGGACGTTCGCACCCGTGCGGAGTGGGCCTATGTGGGTGTCGCCGACCTGTCCCCGCTGAGTAAAAAGCCGGTCTTCATCGAGTGGCAGTCGTTCCCGGAAGGCACGCGGAACGACCGATTCGCCGACGAGGTCGAGTCGCTGAAGCCAGGACATGACACGCCCGTTCTGTTTCTGTGCCGCTCGGGCGCGCGCTCGGCGGCGGCGGCCCGGTTGATGACCCAGAAGGGCTACACCCGGTGCTACAACATTTCCGAGGGATTCGAGGGTGATCCCGACGCTGACCGGCATCGAGGCCGGATCAATGGCTGGAAGGTCCGCGGCCTCCCCTGGACCCAGAACTGACGAGGCCGACAGTGGCCAGTGAAACCCACCGACTCGGGGGGATACAGAAAGATGCGGTCAACCCGTCCATGATGACACCCTTGCAGGATGCGTGGCAGCGGATTCGCGCCAAACTGCGCACGGAGTTCGGCGACGCCACCTTCGACAGCTGGCTGAAGCCGCTCGGCGTGCTGCGGGCCGAGGGCTCCAAGGTCCTGATCACGGTGCCGACCCGTTTCATGTGCGACTGGGTGAAGACCCATTATCTCGGCCGCATCATCGACTACTGGCGCCAGGAAACCGGCGCGGCCATCGATGTGGAACTGGTGGTCAGCGTCCAGGCGCCGACCACGCCCGGTCCGGCCGCCGTGGCGCCGCCGCCCGCGGCGCGGCCGAACGGCCGTCCGGCCCGCGCCGACGGGCAGGGCGAGGACCCGGAGGGCGCCGCGGCCGATACCTACAGCGCGCCGCTCGATCCGCGATTCACCTTCGACAGCTTCGTGGTCGGCAAGTCCAACGAACTGGCCCATGCCGCGGCTCGGCGGGTCGCCAGCAGCGCCAAGGTCCAGTTCAACCCGCTGTTCCTCTATGGCGGCGTCGGCCTTGGCAAGACCCACCTGATGCACGCCATCGCCGCCGAAATCCGCGCCCGCGACCCCGAGCGCAAGGTGCTCTACATGTCGGCGGAAAAGTTTATGTACCAGTTCATCCGGGCGCTCCGTTACAAGGACACCATGGCGTTCAAGGAGCAGTTCCGCTCGGTCGACGTGCTGATGATCGACGACGTCCAGTTCATCGCCAACAAGGACAGCACCCAGGAAGAGTTCTTCCACACCTTCAACGCCGTCATCGACCAGCACCGCCAGGTGATCATCTCTGGCGACCGCTCGCCGTCTGACCTGGAGGGCATCGAGGACCGCATCAAGTCGCGCCTCGGCTGGGGTCTCGTCGCCGACGTGCATCCGACCGACTACGAGCTCCGGGTCGGCATCCTGCAGTCCAAGCTCGAGGCCATGGGCCGTGACGACATGCCCAACGAGGTCACCGAGTTCCTGGCGCGCAAGATCGTCTCGAACGTGCGCGAACTCGAAGGCGCGCTCAACCGGGTGACCGCCTATTCGGACCTGGTGGGCCGTCCCGTCACCCTGGAGATGACCCAGGAGGTGCTGCAGGACCTGATCCGCTCCAACGACCGGCGGGTGTCGATCGCAGAGATTCAGCGCCATGTGGCGGAGTATTTCAACGTCCGCCTGTCCGACCTGTTGTCCGCCCGCCGCGCCCGCGCCGTCGCCCGGCCGCGCCAGGTGGCGATGTATCTGGCCAAGCAGCTTACCTCGCGCAGCCTCCCCGAGATCGGCCGCAAGTTCGGCGGCCGCGACCACACCACGGTGATGCACGCGGTGCGCCGCATCGAGGAGCTCCGGGAGACCGACAGCAGCCTCGACCAGGACATCGAGAACCTGCGGCGGACCCTGGAAACCTGAACCTTACGGCCTAGTTTACGGACTGCGTGGGATGGGGCCAAGCGCCCCATTTTTCGTGTCATTGCGGCCTTCCTCTGCTAAAGTCTCGGTCCGGTTGAGCGCTGTCTTCGGGGGGCGATTTCCGGGTCCGGGCTGCGGCCATGTGGCCGCCCCGAAAAGCATAAGAAAGACAGCGGCTTAGAAGCCTCCGTACCGTAGGTTCAACCATAGCTAAGAGCCCATGAAACTCACCATTGAACGCGCGGCACTCCTGCGGTCGCTAGGCCACGTGCAAAGTGTCGTCGAACGCCGCACGACGATCCCGATCCTGTCCAACATGCTGCTGGAGGCCGCGGAGGGTAGGCTCAACCTGACGGCCACCGATCTGGATCTGGCGGTGGTGGAATCCGTCGCCGCCGACGTCACCGCGCCCGGCGCGATCACCACGCCGGCCCATACGCTCTACGACATCGTCCGCAAGCTGCCGGAAGGCTCCCAGGTGGAGCTGGAATACCGGGGCGGCGAACAGCGCCTGACGCTCAGCGCCGGCCGCTCACGCTTCGTGCTCGCCTGCCTGCCGCGCGAGGATTTCCCGGTGATGGCCGAGGATGCGCTGCCGCACCGCTTCAGCCTGCCGGTCGGCGACCTCAAGAAGCTCATCGACAAGACCCGCTTCGCCATCAGCACCGAGGAAACCCGGTTCTACCTCAACGGCATCTACCTGCACGTCGCCGACGGCAAGGAGCCGATGCTGGTCGGCGTCGCCACCGACGGCCACCGCCTGGCCCGCGTCCGCCTGCCGATGCCCATGGGCGCGGCAGGCATGCCCGGCGTGATCGTGCCGCGCAAGACCGTGCAGGAAGTGCGCAAGCTGCTCGACGAGGCCGAAGGCACGGTGCAGGTCAGCCTGTCCGACAGCAAGATCCGCTTCGACTTCGCCGACGCGGTGCTCACCTCCAAGCTGATCGACGGCACCTTCCCGGATTATGTCCGGGTGATCCCGGCCAACAACGAGCGGCTGCTCGAGGTGGACGCCCGTCTGTTCGCCGAGGCCATCGACCGCGTCTCGACCATCTCCAGCGAGAAGTCGCGGGCGGTGAAGCTGATCATCGACACCGACAAGGTGACGCTCGCGGTCAACAGCCCGGACAGCGGGTCGGCCACCGAGGAACTGGCCGCCGGCTATTCGTCGGAGGCCATGGAGATCGGTTTCAACGCGCGCTACGTCCTCGACATCATGGGGCAGGTGGAAGGCGATACGGTGCGGGTGTCGTTCGCCGACGCGGCCGCGCCCACGCTGGTGCAGGACGGCGGCGACGAGACCGCGCTCTATGTGCTGATGCCGATGCGCGTCTGACGCGGTCGCATCCGGGAAAAGAATGCTGCAGGCTGAACTACATGCCGGACGGGGGAACGCTCCCGAAGCGGCGGCGTTGCCGCTGGCCGTGACCCGGCTGACCCTGACCGACTTCCGCAACTACGCCGCGGAGCGGATCGAGGTGGCGACGCGCCCGGTGGTGCTGACCGGCGCCAACGGCGCCGGCAAGACCAACGTGCTCGAAGCCCTGTCCTATCTCACGCCCGGCCGCGGCCTGCGCGGCGTCCGACTGCCCGAACTGGCGCGGATCGGCGGCGCCGGCGGCTGGTCGGTCGCGGCGCGGATCGAGACGCCGTCAGGCGTCGCGGCCGTCGGCACCGGCATCGAGGGCAGGGCGGCCGACAGCGATGACGACGAGGGCGCCGAGCGGCGGGTGGTCCGCATCGACGGCGCGCCGGCCCGTGGACCGGCGGCGCTCGCCGACCTGATCCGCGTGGTCTGGCTGACGCCGCAGATGGACCGGCTGTTCACCGAAGGCCGCTCCGACCGCCGCCGCTTCCTCGACCGGCTGGTGCTGGGCTACGACCCGGAGCATGGAAGGCGGGTCGGCGCCTATGAGCGGGTGACGCGCGAGCGCCTCAAGCTGCTGCGCGATGGCGGCGGCGACGATTCCTGGCTGACCGCGCTCGAGGGCCGCATGGCCGAGGCGACGGTCGCCATCGCGGCGGCGCGGCGCGAGGCGGTGATGCGGCTGCGCGGTGCGCTCGCCGCCGGCATCGGGCCGTTCCCCCGCGCCGAACTGACCGTGCGCGGCCTGGCCGAGGACCTGCTGGGCGAGCACGCGGCCGTCGAGGTCGAAGGCCGGCTCCAGGCGCTGCTGCGCCGGAACCGTACCGCCGACCGGGATGCGAACCGCACCCAGGAAGGCGCCCACCGGGCCGACCTCGAGGTGGTGCATCTGGCGAAGGGCCTGCCGGCGGCGCTGTGCTCGACCGGCGAGCAGAAGGCGCTGCTGGTCGCCGTGGTGCTGGCCGACGCGCGCCTGCAGGCGGTGCACCGCGGCGCACCGCCGTTGCTGCTGCTCGACGAGGTGGCGGCGCATCTGGACGAGACGCGGCGCGAGGCGCTGTTCGACGAAATTCTGGCGCTCGGTTCCCAGGCCTGGATGACAGGCACGGACCGGGCGCTGTTCGAGAGACTGACGGGCAAGGCGCTGTTCCTCGGCGTCGCCCAGGGCAAGGTGACCGATGGCTGACGACGACCAGATCCCGGCGAACGACGGTTCCGACTACGGCGCCGATTCCATCAAGGTGCTGCGCGGCCTCGACGCGGTGCGCAAGCGCCCCGGCATGTATATCGGCGACACCGAGGACGGCTCAGGCCTGCACCACCTGGTGTTCGAGGTCACCGACAACGCCATCGACGAGGCGCTGGCCGGCTATTGCGACGACATCCGCGTGGTGCTGCATCCGGACGGCAGCGTGTCGGTGACCGACAATGGCCGCGGCATTCCCACCGACATCCACACCGAGGAAGGCGTCTCCGCCGCCCAGGTGATCATGACCCAGCTCCACGCTGGCGGTAAGTTCGACCAGAACTCCTACAAGGTGTCCGGCGGCCTGCACGGCGTGGGCGTGTCCGTCGTGAACGCGCTGTCCGAGTATCTCGACCTGCGCATCTGGCGCGGCGGCTACGAATATTACATGCGCTTCCACCATGGCGAGCCGCAGGAAGATCTGAAGCGGGTCGGCCCGTCCGAGGGCAAGACCGGCACCCAGGTGCGCTTCCTGCCGTCGCTGCAGACCTTCCCGCAGATCGTGTTCGACTACGACACGCTGGAGCACCGGCTGCGCGAGCTGGCGTTCCTCAATTCCGGCGTCCGGATCAACCTGTTCGACCAGCGCCACGCCGAGCACAAGCATGTGGAACTGTTCTACGAGGGCGGCGTCTCGGCGTTCGTCAGCTACCTGGACCGCAACAAGACCGCGCTGCACTCGCCGCCGGTCATGGTCACCGGAGAACGCGACGGCATCACCGTGGAAGCCTCGCTGCAGTGGAACGACAGCTATCACGAGAACGTGCTCTGCTTCACCAACAACATCCCGCAGCGTGACGGCGGCACCCATCTGGCCGGCTTTCGCGCGGCGTTGACGCGCACGGTGAACGGTTACGCCAACGAGCAGATGGGCGCCAAGAAGGACAAGGTGCCGCTGACCGGCGACGACGCCCGCGAAGGCCTCACCTGCGTCCTGTCGGTGAAGGTGCCCGACCCCAAATTCTCGTCCCAGACCAAGGACAAGCTGGTGTCGTCCGAGGTGCGCCCCGTGGTCGAGGGCCTGCTCAACGAGAAGCTCAACCAGTGGCTGGAGGAGCACCCGTCCGACGCAAGGATCATCGTCGGCAAGGTGATGGAAGCCGCGCTCGCCCGCGAGGCGGCGCGCAAGGCCCGCGAGATGACCCGGCGCAAGGGCGCGCTCGACGTCGCCAACCTGCCCGGCAAGCTGGCCGACTGCCAGGAACGCGATCCGGCGCTGTCCGAGCTGTTCATCGTCGAGGGCGATTCGGCCGGCGGCTCGGCCAAGCAGGGCCGCGACCGCGGCCGGCAGGCGGTGCTGCCGTTGCGCGGCAAGATCCTCAACGTGGAGCGCGCCCGGTTCGACCGCATGCTCGGCTCGCAGGAAATCGGCACGCTGATCACGGCGCTCGGCACCGGCATCGGCCGCGACGACTTCAATCTGGACAAGCTGCGCTATCACAAGGTCATCATCATGACCGACGCGGACGTGGACGGCGCCCATATCCGCACCCTGCTGCTGACCTTCTTCTACCGGCAGATGCCGCAGCTGATCGATGGCGGGCACCTCTACATCGCCCAGCCGCCGCTCTACAAGGTCAGCCGCGGCAAGTCCGAGGTGTATCTGAAGGACACCCCGGCGCTGGATCTCTATCTGATCGAGTCCGGCATCCGCGACATGGTGCTGTCGCTGCACGACGGCGCCCAGCGCGCCGGCGAGGATCTGCGGGCACTGGTGCTGCGCGCGTCGCGGGTGCAGTCGCTGCTCGACACGCTGCCCAGCCGCTATTCCCGGCCGCTGATCGAACAGCTGGCCATTGCCGGTGCGCTGAACCGTGACCTGCTGTCCGACGATGCCCTGGCGGTGCGTGTCGCCGCCGACGTGGCCGCGCGCATGAACGCGCTGTCGTCCGAAACCGAACGCGGCTGGATCGGCGGCACGGTTGCCCATGGCGGCCTGTTGTTCAGCCGCGAGCTGCGCGGCGTGCGGGAAGAACACGTGATCGACGCCGCCCTGCTGGAGTCGGCCGAGGCGCGCGCGCTCGACGCCATGGCGGCCGAGCTTACCCAGGCCTACGAGAAGTCGGGCACGCTGCGATACCGTGACGAGGAGGTGAAGATCTCTTCGCCGCTGGAGTTGTTCCACGCCGTCGTCGCGCTTGGCCGCAAGGGCATCGCGGTGCAGCGCTACAAGGGCCTGGGCGAGATGAACGCCAGCCAGCTCTGGGAGACCACGCTCGATCCGGACGCCCGCACCCTGCTGCAGGTGAAGGTCAGCCACGGCGACACCGCCGACGAAATGTTCTCCAAGCTGATGGGCGATGTGGTCGAACCGCGCCGCGAGTTCATCCAGGCCAACGCGCTTCAGGTCGCCAACCTGGATATCTGACGCTCAAAAAATGTGATCGCACTACGCTTTGGTTGCATGGCGGGATCTTGACTTCGGTCGCCCGCTCACCAGATCGCGAACGTGGGCCGGGTCCCTCTGGCGATCCCACGCGGGCGCGATGTCGGAACCGGACTGGAGAAGAGCAACATGAGGCTTGGGGCAGTGGCGCGGCACGTCGCGGGATGGCTCGTCGTGACCGGCGCCGGCCGTTGATTGCATGGAAGCGCTCGCGTCACCGGTAATTCTGTTCTTCCTCCTGGGCGCGCTTGCTGCCGCGGCGCGGTCCGATCTGGCCATTCCCGAATCCGTGGCCAAGGGCCTGTCGCTCTACCTCATGACCGCGATCGGTCTGAAAGGCGGTGTCCAGGTCGCGGAGGCGGGATACTCCACCGAGATGCTGAGCGCGGCGCTTGCGGGCGTGGTGCTCAGCTTCCTTCTCCCCGTGCCGGCCTTCTACGCGCTTCGGCGCCTCGGCCGGCTTGACGGGATCAACGCGGCCGCCGTCGCCGCCCATTACGGCTCGGTAAGCGTCGTCACCTTCGTCACGGGGGTGGAGATGCTGACGGCGCGCGGTCTGGAGCCGGCAGGCCATATGGTCGCCGTTCTCGCGCTGATGGAGACTCCCGCCATCGTCGCCGGCCTGTTGCTGGCCCGCCGCGCGGCTGGGGTGCCGGCGCAGCGGCACGGGAGCCTGCTGCACGAGACCGTCCTCAACGGCTCGGTCGTCCTGCTGGTCGGCAGCTTCGTGATCGGCCTGGTGGCCGGCAAGGACGGGTTCGCCCCGATCGCACCGGTGTTCGAAACGGCTTTCCGCGGCGCGCTGTGCCTGTTTCTGCTCGACATGGGGCTGCTCGCGGCGCGCCGTTTGCGTGAGGCCAGAGCGCTGACGCCCCGGGTCGCGCTGCTGGCGGTGGTTCTGCCGGTGGTCAACGGCACGTTGGGCGCCGCTGCGGGGACGCTGATCGGGCTGGACATCGGCTCTTCCGCCGCCTTGGCTATCCTGGCAGGCAGCGCGTCCTACATCGCCGTGCCCGCGGTCATGCGCATGGCGCTGCCGCAGGCCGATCCCGGCCTCTATCTCGGCATGTCTCTCGCAGTGACCTTCCCGTTCAACGTCCTGTTCGGAATTCCGCTCTACACCATGCTCGCGCAAAGGATGGCTGGCCAATGACACCCACGGTCCAACGCCGACGCATCGAGATACTGGTCGACCAGCCGCTCGTGCGACCAATCCTGGAGGTCGTGCGAGACGTGGGCGTCAAGGGATACACCCTGCTGCCGACGCTGGGTGGTCACGGCGACAGCGGCGCCTGGTCGGATGACATGGTGTCCGGAGCCCAGCAGAAGGTGCTTTTCCTGGCGGTGATGTCGGAGGCCAGGGCCGGATCGCTCATCGACCGCCTGACGCCCATCCTGGAGAGCCACGGTCTGGTGCTGCTGAGCAGCGCGGTGGACGTGGTGCGCGCCGAAAAATACGATTGAGCGCGGCCGCTCAAGTTACGTGGCGGCAACAATTTCCGCGCGTGGGCGCTGTTCGGCTTTCACCGTGACGGTGACATGCTATATCCACTGGTGCGCCACAAGAAGGCTCCCTAAGGACGACACACCAGGCGATATGCAGGTCCGCACCCAGCCGCCCTTTTTCCGTCACCATTCCCTTGCATAAGCTGCGCCGGCATCCGCGCCGGGCAACCCGCTGATCCATGGCAAACACAAAGAATCCCGACCCACCGCGCAAGACCCCGCCGAAGAAGCCAGGCACGCCCCGCAAGGGCGGCAGCTGGCAACGCACGCTGCTGGCCTGGGTGCTGGCATGCGCCGCGGGGGTCGCCGGCGTCCTGCTGCTGATCGCCGTATGGTGGGTCATCGATCTGCCCGACGTGGACAAGACCCTGGCGCAGAAGCGGCCGCCGGCCGTGACCATCCTCGACCGGCATGGCGCACAGATCGCGGCCTATGGCGGCGTTGGCGGCGAGTGGGTGCCGTACAAGCGCATCCCGGTCAACCTGGTGAAGGCGGTGCTCGCCATCGAGGACCGGCGCTTCTACACCCACGAAGGCGTGGACTTCTGGGGCGTGGTGCGCGCGGTGGTGGTCAACCTGCGCAGCGGCGACGTCAAGCAGGGCGGCTCGACGCTGACCCAGCAGCTCGCCAAGAACATGTTCCTGACCCCGGACAAGACCGCCAAGCGCAAGATCCAGGAAGCCATGCTCGCCTACGCGCTCGAGCGCCGGCTCAGTAAGGAGCAGATTCTCGAGCAGTATCTCAACCGGGTGTATTTCGGCGCCGGCGCCTATGGTGTCGAGGCCGCCTCGCGGCGCTATTTCGCCAAGGAGGTGCAGGACGTGACCCTGCCCGAGGCGGCCATGCTCGCCGGCCTGCTCAAGGCGCCCTCCAGATACTCGCCGCTCACCGACCCGAAGGCCGCGGAGTCGCGTACGAGGCAGGTGCTCGATGCCATGGTCGACGCCGATTTCCTGACCGAAGCCCAGCGCCGCGGCATCGCCATGCCCGAGATCGCATCGCGCTCGGCCGGCGACAGCGCCCGTTACTTCACCGACTGGATCATGACCGAGCTGCCGCAATATGTGGGCGAGCCGACCAGCGACCTGACGGTCCGCACCACCTTCGAGCCCGGGCTGCAGTTCTCGGCGCAGCAGGCGCTGACGGCGGCGCTGGAAAAGGGCGGCGCCGACGGCAAGGTCGGCCAAGGCGCCATCGTGGTGATGACTCCGGCGGGCGAGGTGCGCGCCATGGTCGGCGGCCGCGACTACCAGCAGAGCGAGTTCAACCGCGCGGTGCGGGCGCTGCGCCAGCCGGGCTCGGCGTTCAAGCTGTTCGTCTACCTGGCCGGCTTCGAGGCCGGCTACGATCCGAATTCGGTGATGCGCGATTCCCCCGTCATCCTCGACGGCTGGCAGCCGCAGAACTACAACGAGGAGTTCCGCGGGCCGGTCACGCTGCGCACCGCCTTCGCCGATTCCATCAATACGGTGGCGGTGAAGCTGGCCAACGCCGCCGACCAGTCGACGGTGGTCGAGGCGGCACGCCGGCTCGGAATCACCACCCCGCTCAGCACCCTGCCCAGCGTCTCGCTCGGCGTCACCGAGGTTCGGCTGATCGAGCTGACCGGCGCCTATGCCGCCATCGCCAATGGCGGCTACGAGGCACGTCCCTACGCCATTCTCGAGGTGCGCGACGCAGATGGCGACAAGGTGTTCAGGCGCAAGGAGTCCCGCGAGCGTGTCGTCGCGCCGCAGCAGGTCGACCAGCTCGACGAGCTGATGCGCGCCGTGGTGTCCTATGGCACCGGCACGGGCGCCCGTCTGCCCAACCACGTCGCCGCCGGCAAGACCGGCACCAGCCAGGAATGGCGCAACGCCTGGTTTGTCGGCTACACCGAGAAATACGTCGCTGGCGTCTGGCTCGGCAACGACGACAACTCGCCGATGAACCATGTGGCCGGCGGCGGCATGCCGGCCAGGATCTGGCGCGACCTGATGGTGCGCGCCGACAAGGTGAAGACCGGCGAGGCCGACTGAGCCTGTTGCGCGCCTCCCGCCGATAACCGACAGTGCGGAAGTCCCCGTGGCTTCCGGACGAGCCGATGACCGAATTCGATCGACGCGCACTCAGCCTGCCGGCCTCGGCGGCGCCCGCGCTGATGGTCGTCATCGACACCGAGGAGGAGTTCGACTGGGCCGGCCCGTTCGGCCGGGTGGGCCATTCGGTAGACGCGCTTGACGATCTGGGCCGGGCGCAGGATCTGTTCGAGCAATTCGGCATCGTGCCGGTCTATGCCGTCGACTATCCGGTGGCCGACCATCCTGACCGGGCGGCGGCGCTGCGCGGCTGGATCGCCGGCGGCAGGGCGGTCCTCGCCGCCCAGCTCCATGGCTGGGTGACGCCGCCCTTCGACGAGCCGCTCAGCCGCCGCAATTCCTACCAGGGCAACCTGCCGCCCGCGCTGGAGCGCGCCAAGCTTGCGGCGCTCACGGCCCGCGTCACCGACAGCTTCGGCGTGCGGCCGGTGATCCACAAGGCGGGGCGCTACGGCATCGGCCCGTCCACGCCGGGCATCATCGACGACCTGGGCTTCGAGATCGACCTCAGCATCTGCCCCAGCTTCGACGGCCGCCGCGACGGCGGTCCCGACCACACGCGCTATTCGGCCGACCCGTTCCGCTTCGGGCCGGGCGGCCGGCTGCTGGAGCTGCCGTCGACGGCCGGGTATTGCGGCATGCTGGCGCCGGTCGGCAATCCGCTGCACGGCCTGGTCGCGTCGCCGCCGCTGGAGCGGGCGCGGTTGAAGGCCGCGTTCTCGAGGCTGGGATTGCTCGAGCGCATCCGGCTGTCGCCGGAGGGCCATTCGCTGGCCGACCTGAAGCGGCTGACACGCAAGCTGCTGGCCGACGGCACGCGGGTGCTGACCTTCAGCTTCCACAGTCCGTCGCTGCGGCCGGGTTGCACGCCGTATGTAAAAACCAAAGACGATCTGACAAAATTGCTCGGGACGTGCCGTGCCTATTTCGAGTTTTTCAAGGAAGAGGTCGGCGGCCGGTTCTCGACGCCGTTTCAGGTCCGCGACGAGTTTGACTAGAGGTTCGGGACAATGCGCCACTATCATCGATTTCGCGGCGATCGCCAATTAACTGCACGGTCACCGGAATCCTGCGTGGCCTCTGTGGATGACCAATATAAGACGCCGCAGAAATCAGCAAAGTTTACGTTCGTTAAGACGATAATCGATCGGGCTAAGGATGAGTATTGCTCGTTGCCATCAATGGGAGGAAGTATGACGGCGGGGACCTATAGACTTGTAGGTGGCGGCTATCAATGTCCCTGATGTTCGCGGTTATCGGTGGGAACTTGAGTGGGGATTTTAGGGCGTACCGGGCGGGCGTCACTGGCACACTCATTGATAATTCCGGCGTCAATCCTCGTTTCAATGGAGTCAGCGGAGCAGGGTGCGCGAGAGGTGGGACGAGTATTAGCGCTAATGTGACTCTCCGGGGTGGCTCATTTCAAATTCTACCGAGCGGCAAATAATGATTCCCTCGCTCAAGGTTGCGCGTGTGTCGGTGAGATTAGGTGCTTTTCTCGTAGTCATTATGTTTGCAGAATATATTGCTTTTCGAACACTTTTTGCACTAATTCCCCGTCCCTTCATATTCATCCCGTTTTTCACTATTAAGTGCCGAAACTGTAAGACGCCCATTTATGACAACCGAATTGCTCCCTACGTCCAAGGGTACGATCTGAAAGTGCCGGAAAAATGTCCAGTCTGTGGGGAGGCGATGTTGCCGTAAGGAAGAGTGACGAGACCGTTGGTCTCCAGCCTTTCCCCGTTAACGCCAATGGCACTTGCTCATTGAACGGGGCAAAAGCACAGATTGTGCGGCGCGGCGCGGCGCCCTACAGCTCCCAGTCGACCAGATGCATGAACAGGTCGTCGGCGTCGCGCTCGGAGACCGCTTTGCCCCGCACCGAGATGCCGGCCTTGTGCACGCTGTCGGGATCGCCCGACACCAGCGGGTGCCACCACTCCAGGTCCTTGCCTTCGGCGAGCCGCCGGTAGGCGCAGCTCCTCGGCATCCAGGTGAGCATGGAGACGTTTTCGGGCGTCAGGATCTGGCAGTCGGGCACCAGGCGCTTGCGCTCGGCGTATTTCGTGCAGCTGCAGGCTTCCATGTCGAGCAGGCGGCAGCAGACATTGGTCTGGGCGATCTCGCCGGTGTCCTCGTCCTCCAGCTTGTGAAGGCAGCAGCGGGCGCAGCCGTCGCACAGGGATTCCCACTGCTCGCGGCTCATCTCCGCCATCGGCACGGTCTTCCAGAACGGCGGCATCCCGCTCATTTCCGGCCCGGGTCCAGCAGGTCCTTCAGCGCCTCGGCGATGTCGGCGCCCGAGGTGCCCGCATCGAAGTGGCGGATATACCGGCCCTGGCAGTCCATCAGGTAGACGTAGCCGGAATGGTTCATGGTGTAGGCGTCCGGCGCGTCGGGCGGCACCTCCTTGGAATAGAAGACCCGGTAGGCGCCGGCCGCCCTGGCCACCTGCTCGGCGGTGCCGGTCAGGCCGATGAAGGACGGGTGGAAGCTGGTGAGATACTTGCCCATGACGTCCGCCGTGTCGCGTTCTGGATCGATGGTGATGAACACCGGCGTGAATTTGGCCGCGTCCGGCCCCAGCGCGTCGAGCGCGCCGCTGATGTTCTGCAGTTCGGTGGGGCAGATGTCGGGACAGTAGGTGAAGCCGAAATAGACGATGCGGTACTTGCCCTTCAGCGTCTCGTCGGTGACCGCCTTGCCGGCCTGGTCGGTCAGCTCGAACGCGCCGCCGATGGGTACGCCGGCGTCGCCCTTGCGCGCGCAGTCGTTGTCGCCGCAGCCGGACAGCGGGACGGCTCCGCCCAGGAGCAGCAGGGAGAGGGCCATGGGGATCAGCAGTCGCATGCGGCCGGGTTCCAAAGCGGGTCGGGTTGGTTTAGGGTCGGCACAGGTCGTGGCCTGCGCCCTATATATAGGTTGGCGGGCCAACACGGAAGGATGACGGGCATGACGGGTTACTGGGGGCGCATCGGCGGCAGGTTGATCGTGACGGTCGCCGTGCTATGCGTGTCGGCCGGCGCCGCATTGGCGCAGATGACGCCGGATGCCGAGTTCATCCGCAACATCCGCAAGAGCGACTACAGCAAGATTCTTCCCTACCTGGTCAATGGCGGCAATCCGAACGGCCGCGAGTTCGACAGCACGCCGGCGTTGATGGTCGCGGTCGAACTGGGCGACGCCAGCCTGGTCAAGACGCTGCTGGAGTACAAGGCGAACCCGGACCTGTCGAACCGTTCGACTGGCGAGACCGCGCTGATGCGCGCCGCCACCCAGAACGAACTCACCAGCGCCCAGCTGCTGGTCTACTACAAGGCCGATATCGACGCGCCCGACAAGCAGGGCGAGACGGCGCTGATCAAGGCCGTGCGCGCCAAGGCCGAGGACATCGTCGCGCTGCTCGTCAGCGTCGGCGCCGAGGTCGACCTGGCGGATTATACCGGCATGACGCCGCTCGATCACGCGCGCCGCATCGGCAACCAGCGCATCGTCAAGATCCTGGAAGCACCGCCGCCGGCACCCGCCGCGCCCGCCGTCCCGGCGACGCCGGTCGTCGACGCGCCGCCCGCCGAGTCCGAGGCGCCGGCGCCCGTATCGGCGCCGCCCACGAAATAGGCGCCGCCGTGTTCGGGCTGTTCGGCAAGCGGCGCAAGTTCTGCCAGGTTCCGGAGCGGACCTGCGTCTATGCCATCGGCGACATCCATGGCCGGGCCGACCTGCTGGACCTCGTGCTCGGGAAGATCCTGATCCACGCCGCCCGCTACGACGGCTTCCGCAAGGTGCTGGTCACGCTCGGCGACTATGTGGATCGGGGTGTGGACAGCAAGGGTGTCATCGACCGCCTGCTGGCCCCGCCCGCCGGGTTCGAGACCGTCTACCTGATGGGCAATCACGAAGATCTGATGCTGCGCTTCCTGACCCAGCCGGCCGATGGCGGCGTCTGGTTTCAGAACGGCGGCCAGGCGACCATGGAAAGCTACGGCGTACCCGTCGATGCCTGGGACGTGGACCGCGCCAAGGCATTGCGCGACGCGCTGGCCGACGTGCTTCCGCCTGCCCATATGGCTTTCCTGGGCGGGCTGGCAATGCAGCACACCGAGGGCGACTACGTGTTCGTGCATGCCGGCGTGAAGCCTGGCGTGCCGCTGCGCCGGCAGGATCCGGAAGATCTGATGTGGATCAGGGATGAATTCCTGCGGTCGACCAAGGATCACGGCAAGGTCGTGGTCCACGGCCATTCCGTGGCGTTCAAGCCCGAGGAATTCCCGTCCTCGGACCGGCCGAGTCGAATCGGCATCGATACCGGCGCCTATGCGACGGAACAACTCACCTGCCTGGCGCTGGTCGGCGCCATGCGGTCATGGATCCATACGGAGCAGGACCCGAGGTTCGCCTAGGCGATGACCTAGTGGTGATGGTGGTCGTGGCCGTGGGACGCGCCGCCTTCGGTCGTCCAATGCTCCGACATCTCCTTGTGGCGCTTCATCCACTTGGCGAACACGAAGGACATGCCGCCCATCACCAGGAAGGTGAACAGCATGAACGCGATGAGCAGCGGCAGCTGATCCGGATTGTGCATCGTTGGGACTCCTGACGTCTTTTCGAAGTTTATATCGCCGGGCCTGCCGTCGGCCAAGCGGTTTCGGCCGAAAGCGGGCGAGGCCGTTCACGCCTTTGTGCCGAAAGTCTCCCCGCCCGCCGCCAGCCAGGCTTGCTCTTCGGGGGTGCTCGCCCGGCCAAGGATGGCGTTGCGGTGGGGAAAACGGCCGAAACGGTCGATGATCTCCTTGTGCATCTCGGCGTAACGCAGTCCACGCGGGTCATCCGAGCCCCGGAACAGCGCCACGCACCGGGCCTGCGCCTCGCCATCCTCGGCGTGCTCGAACGGCAGGTAGAAGAACTTGCGCCACATCGCCGGCACCGCCTGGTCGAAGCCGCGCGCCAGCGCCTGTCGCGCCACCGCGAGCGCCTTCCCGTCGGCGGCGAAGGCCCGGGCCTGGCCGCGGAACATGTTGCGCGGGAACTGGTCGAGCAGCACGGTCAGCGCCAGCGCGCCCTCGGCCGTCTCGGCCCAGCCGTCAAGCTCGCCGCGGACGGCCCTTTCCAGGGCATCGGCGAAGTGCTTTCTGATGGCGTCGTCGAACGCGGGATCGGGCGCGAACCACCGTTCGAGGTCGCGTCCGCCGGGGTCCCGATGATCCGGACGGCTATCCGGGGCGAACCAGAAGTCGAGAACGTCGTTTATGTTCGTCACGGGGCATCACCTCGCTGGGCTGGGCCGCGCGACCGGCCTACCGACAACATTGCCAAATGTCTGGCAAGTCGTTGATACTGCGGTCTACGGTCGGGAGGGTATATGGGGCAGCGCGCGGCCATCGGCAACGAGCCGTGGATTTCGCAGGATCGGACTGACGGCGGTGTCACGCTTCAGGCTGGTGGTGCGTGGATCGTCACCAATTCGCCGCCGTTGTTCGAAAGCCTGAAGACACTCTCCTTCCGCAAGGACGAACCGATCATCGTGGAGCTCGACCGGCTCGAGCGGCTCGACACCGCCGGCGCCTGGCTGCTCTACCGCACCGTGCGCGACCTGCGCGCGGCCGGGCACGACGTGGAATACAAGGGCGGCACGGCAGAGCAGATGTCGCTGATCGACCAGGCGACGGCCAACGACGCGCTATGCCTGATCGAGGAGCCCGAGCCCAACGTCGTCGTCCGCATGCTCGAGGATATCGGCTCCACGGTCATGCGGGTCGGCGGCCAGGCGACGGCATCGCTTGCGTTCGTCGGCCTGCTGATGGAGACGCTGTGGCGCTACTGGAAGTATCCGCGCCGCTTCCGGCTGACCGCCACGGTCAAGCAGATGGAACTGATCGGCCTGAACGCGATGCCGATCGTCGGGCTGATCTCGTTCCTGATCGGCATCGTCATCGCCCATCAGGGCGCCTACCAGCTCAGATTGTTCGGCGCCGAGATATTCACGGTCAACCTGGTGGTGACGGCGGTGCTGCGCGAGTTCGGCATCCTTTTGTCGGCGATCATCATCGCCGGCCGTTCCGGCAGCGCGTTCACCGCCGAGATCGGCTCGATGAAGATGAACGAGGAAATCGACGCGATGGACACGCTGGCCATCTCGCCGATGGACACGCTGGTGGTGCCGCGCTTCGTCGCCCTCGTTGTCATGATGCCGCTGCTGACTTTCTATGCCGATATCATGGGCCTGCTGGGCGGCGCGCTGATCAGCTGGCTGTCGCTGGGTATCGAGCCCATGCAGTTCCTCGAGCGGACCCACGACGTCATCCTGGGCTGGGATCTGGGCGTCGGCCTGATCAAGGCGCCGATCTTCGGCGCGCTTATCGCGCTGATCGGCTGCTACGAGGGACTCGCCTGCAAGGGCAGCGCCGAGAGCGTCGGCCACCACACCACCAAATCGGTGGTGGAATCGATCTTCATGATCATCGTGCTCGACGCGTTTTTCTCCATCTTCTTCACGACGATCGGTGTCTGATGGCCGCTGAGGATCTGGAACGGCTGGCGCAGCAATCGCCCGAGGATGCCCGGCAGTCCACGCTGAAGGATGTGGCCATCGCCATCCGCGGGCTCGAGGTCGGATTTGGCGGGCCGCCGATCATCAAGGACCTGGACCTCGACATCTATCGCGGCGAGGTGATCGGCATCGTCGGCGGCTCGGGCACCGGCAAATCGGTGCTGATGCGCACCGTGATCGGCCTCAACAAGGCTCAGGCCGGCTCGGTCTGGGCGTTCGGCGAGGACTTCCTTACCCTGTCGTTCTTCGACCAGCGGCGGATCGAAAAGCGTTGGGGCGTGCTGTTCCAGCAGGGCGCGCTGTTCAGCGCGCTCACCGTGGCCCAGAACGTCCAGGTGCCTATGCGCGAGCATATCCGCAACATGCAGCAGGAGCTGATGGACGAGATCGCCTCCATGAAGCTCTCCATGGTCGGCCTGCCGCCGGACGCCGCGCCGAAGCTGCCCTCCGAACTGTCGGGCGGCATGAAGAAGCGCGCCGGCATCGCCCGCGCCATCGCGCTGGATCCCGAAATCCTGTTTCTCGACGAGCCGACGGCCGGCCTTGACCCGATCGGCGCCGCGGCGTTCGACGATCTCATCGCCCATCTGCGCAAGACGCTGGGGCTCACCGTGGTGATGATCACGCACGATCTGGATTCGCTCGTTACGGTCTGCGACCGGATTGCGGTATTGGCGGACCAACGTGTTAAACTGGTGGGGACGATCGACGACATGCTGGAAAGCGACCATCCCTGGATCCGCGAGTATTTTCATGGCCCGCGGTCCCGGGCCGCGGGCGTCGGAAAAAGATAGGCCAACAACATGGAAACCCGCGCACATCACGTTCTCATGGGTGCCGTCGTCCTGGCTCTGTCGATCGGCCTGGTCGCGTTCTTCTTCTGGGCGGCGAAGGCCGACTTCAACAAGGACTACAATCACTTCAACATCTACTTCGACACCCCGGTGACCGGTCTCGCCAAGGCGGGCGAGGTGCGCTTCAACGGCCTGCTGGTCGGTGAGGTGCGCGACATCTCGGTCGATCCGGTCAAGACCAGCCGCATCAAGGTGACCATCCGGGTGTTCTCCAATACGCCGGTCACCACCGACACGGTCGCCACCCTGGAAGTGATGGGCTTTACCGGCGTCTCCTTCGTGCAGCTCATCAACGAGGACAAGGACAACAAGCCTGGACAGCCGCTGACGACACCGGAGGGCGAGGAATACCCGGTGATTCCGTCGCGCATCACCGGCCTGCAGGGCGTGTTCCGGACCGCGCCCGAGGTGCTGGCCTCGGCCATTCGCGCGCTCGACCAGGCCGCCAAGCTGATAAGCGACGAAAATATCGGCAAGGTGTCGGCGATCCTGGGCAATCTGGAGAGCGTCAGCGGCGCCGTCGCCGAGAACAACGCCGACATCAAGGTGGCGATCATCCAGGCGCGCGAGGCCATGGAACGGGTCAACCGCCTCGCTGGCAACCTGGAGAATCTCTCCGCCAACGACCTGCCCGCCGCGCTGGCCGATTTCCGCCAGACGGCGAAGAACTTCGAGCAGCTCAGCAAGAACCTGGACGCCCTGGTCAGCGAGAATCGCCCGGCGATCTCGAACTTCGCTTCGACGGCGCTGCCGGAAATCGGCCAGTTCGCCACTGAGGCGAAGCGCGCCGCCGCCTCGCTCAAC
Organism: Rhizobium sp. Q54; assembly: GCA_945907245.1. GTDB lineage: Bacteria > Pseudomonadota > Alphaproteobacteria > SMXS01 > SMXS01 > RI-34. The sequence goes on along the minus strand of CAMDTB010000006.1, from coordinate 16,479 downwards.
CGCGTGCTGGAGAAGCTCGAGGACAGCCCGACCGAATTCATCTTCCCGCCCAAGACGCCCCAGATCGAGGCACCCAAACAATGATGCCGCTCCGCAATACGGGCCGCCTCGCGGCCATCGTCCTGATCACTGCCCTGCTCGGCGCCTGCGGTGGGCTGATCAAGCTGCCCAACGACGGCCCGGCGCCCGGCCTCTACAACCTGACGGCGCCGGAGACGATCGACGCGCTGGGCACGAAATCGCTGCTGCTGGTCGAGGATCCCACCTCGGCGAACGGCCTCGACACAACCCTGATCGCCCGGCGGTCGTCACCGAACGAGCTGCAGTTCTTTGCCGACGCACGCTGGGCCGGACGGCCGTCGGTGATGGTCCAGAACGTGCTGGTCGAGTCGTTCGAACGCGCGGGCCAGACGGTCACCCAGGCCCGCGGCGGCGCGGTCGCGCCTGCCCGTTTCGAGCTTCAGGTCCAGATCCGTGACTTCCAGGCCGAGTATTTCCAGGGCGCCACGACCCCGCAGGTCAGGGTGCGCCTTGCCCTCACCCTGGTTGGGCTCGGCCCTGTCGCCGTCGTCGGCCAGAAAGTGGTGGAAGCCAAGGTCCAGGCGACGTCGCCGAATATCGACGCGGTCATCGCCGCGTTCGACCAGGCGGTGCACGACGCGCTTACCGAAAGCGTCCAGTGGACCACCGGCGAGCTCGTCCGCGCCAGGTAGGGTCACCTGCCATCTTTGCCGCGGCGGCGACCCGTGTTAGGGTCGGCACCGCGGGAATCTTCGACCGGCGCCATCGGCGCCGGGAAGGAAACCGTCCAGGACTGCGAGCGTTTAAGCTTCTGGAGAATGCCGGATGCGCTTGAAAGCCCCGATCGCTACCATTCTGATCGCTGCGGCCATGGCCGTCGCCGCGCCATCGACGGCGAGCCTCAACCCGCCCGCCGCAGGCGCCGGTGTACCGCGTGACGGCAGCATCGAGTTCGCCGTCTTCCGCAAGGGCGAGCAGATCGGCACCCACAAGATCGGCTTCCAGGAAAAGGACAACCGCCTTCAGGTCGAGGTGAGCGCGGAACTCAAGGTCCAGATGCTGTTCGTCACCGTCTATCGCTACAAGCACCAGTCGATCGAACTGTGGTCGGGAGACCGTATGGTGGCCTTCGAAAGCGCCACCAAGCAGAACGGCAAGGAATGGGTTGTCGATGCCCATGTGGCGGGCAACGACAAGCTGGTGGTGAAGGCCAACGACCAGCAGCGGGTGCTGCCTGATACCCTGCCGCCGACCAGTTACTGGCGGCCGGAGATGATGGCCACTTCGCGCTGGTTCAATACCCAGTATGGCTCGCCCATCGACGTCAACATCACGCCCCAGGGCGTGGAGCAGGTTGAAGCGGTGGGCGCGTCCGTGACCGCTCATCGCTACAAGGTCACCGGCGTCATCGCCGAGACCGGCAAGCCCGTCGACCTGGATCTGTGGTACGGCGAGAGCGGCGAACTGGTGAAGATGCAGTTTGTCGCCGTCGCCGACGGCTCGCTGATCGAATTCAACCGCATCAGCTAGGGATTCCTCGAGTCCCCATGATCCGCGCCCGCATGGCGGGCGTACAGGGTTCATGTCCGCGTCTTCGCCTCTCATCGTCCTGTTCCGGTCGGACCTGCGTCTCGCGGATCATCCCGCGCTTGCCATGGCCGCGCGCAGCGGCCGGCCGGTCATCCCGGTCTTCGTGCTCGACGAGGGCAACCGCCACGCCATGCCCGGCGCCGCCAGCTGCTGGTGGCTGCACCATAGCCTTGAGCGGCTTGCTGCGGCGCTGGCCACTGTGGGATCGCGGCTGATCCTGCGGCGCGGCAACGCGGCCCGTGTCCTGCCCGATCTGGTCCGCGAGACCGGCGCCGGCGGGATCATGGCCAGCCGCTCTCACGAGCCGAGGCAGCGGGCGGTCGAACGCCTGGTCGCCGAGTCCGGCGTCGGGCTGAAGCTGTTTCCGGGCAACCATCTGTTCGAACCGGGGACGGTGCTGACCCAGACCGGCGCTCCGTACCGCGTGTTCACGCCCTTCCACAGGGCCTGTCTGGACGCGCCCGCGCCCGACGCACCGGTCGCCGCTCCTGCCGCGCTTGCCGCCCCCGGCCATTGGCCGGCCAGCGACACGCTTGCGGACTGGGGGCTGTTGCCGGCCGCGCCCGATTGGGCGGGCGGCCTGCGCGAAAGCTGGACTCCGGGCGAGGCCGGCGCGGCGCACCGCCTGGAGGCATTCCTGGACCGGACTGCCGCCGGCTATGCCGATGCCCGCGACATCCCCGCCGGCGACGGCACCTCGCGCCTGTCGCCCCACCTGCATTTCGGCGAGGTCAGCGCCCGTCAGGTCTGGCACGCGGCCATCCACCATCCCGACGCGGGCGGCGCCGGCATCGCGGCGTTCCTGCGCGAGGTGATGTGGCGCGAATTCTCGTGCCATCTCCTGCACCATTTTCCGGAAATGACCCACCGGCCGCTCCGGCGCGAGTTTGAGTCATTCCCGTGGGAGCATGACGACGAATCCCTGCGTGCCTGGCAGCGTGGCGAGACCGGATATCCCATCGTCGATGCGGGCATGCGGCAATTGTGGCGCACCGGCTGGATGCACAACCGGGTGCGCATGATCGCCGCCTCGTTCCTGGTCAAGGATCTGCGCCTCGACTGGCGGCTCGGCGCCGCCTGGTTTCTCGACACGCTGGTCGATGCCGACGCCGCCAATAATTCGTCCGGCTGGCAATGGGTAGCCGGCTGTGGTACTGATGCGGCACCATATTTTCGGGTTTTCAACCCGGCGCTGCAGGCGCGAAAGTTCGATCCTGAAGGGCGTTACGTGCGTCGCTGGATACCGGAGCTGGGCAACGTTCCGGATCCGTACGTGGCGGAGCCTTGGACAATGACGCCCGCTCGCCGGGAAACGATGGGTTTGAGGCTTGGGCAGTCTTATCCGGATCGTATCGTTGACCACGTCGAGGCGCGCAAGCGGGCCCTGGCCGCGTTTGGCCGGATGAACGACGACATTACTCCATGAATAGAGACATATGACAAGCACGGGCCAACTACTCAATATCGTTCCTATCCGGCAGCCCTCGGCACCGCAGCACATCGCCGTGATCGGGTCGGGCGCGGCGGGTCTCGGCGCAGCTTGGGTGCTGTCAAAGCACCACCGGGTTACGCTCTACGAGGCGGACCGGCGCCTGGGCGGCCACAGCCACACCATGACCGCGCCCACCGCGATGGGCGATGTACCCGTGGATACCGGATTCATCGTCTACAACGAGGTGAACTACCCGAACCTCGTGACCATGTTCGCCCATCTGGGCGTCGCCACGTCGGGCAGCGACATGTCCTTCGCCGTGTCGATCCGCGACGGCCAGCTGGAATATTCCGGCACCGGAATGTCCGGCCTGTTCGCCCAGCGCCGCAACGTCGCGCGGCCATTGTACTGGCGCATGGTCTGGGACGTGCTGCGCTTCTACCGGGAGATGCCGCTGCTGCTGGAGCGCGAGGACCTGGAGAGCATCACCCTCGGCAAGCTGCTCGACCGGCAGGGCTACTCGAAATATTTCCGCTTCAACCACCTGTATCCGATGGCGGCGGCGATCTGGTCCATGCCGGTCCACAAGATCGAGGATTTCCCGGCGGCCACCTTCATCCGGTTCTACCAGCAGCATGGTTTGCTGACCGTGAACGGCCGGCCGCGCTGGCGTACGGTCACCGGCGGCAGCCAGGCCTATGTGCGCGCCATCCTCAATGACTTCGCGGGCGACATCCGCTCCGGCCATGCGGTCCGCGAGGTGACGCGCGAGCCAGCGGGCGTACGGGTCAAGACCGACGCCGACGAGGGCGTGATCTATGACCAAGTGGTGATCGCCGCCCATGCCGACCAGGCCTATGCCATGCTGTCCGAGCCGACGCCGGCCGAGAGTGCGGTGCTCGGCGTGTTCGACTACGAGAAGAACGGCGTCATCCTGCACCGGGACAGCAGGCTCATGCCCAGGCGGCGCAACGTCTGGTCGAGCTGGAACTATCTGTCGAGCGGAGCCGAGGACGTGGAAGGCCGGCTGTCTGTCACCTACTGGATGAACCGGCTGCAGGGCATCGACCCGCGCGTGCCGCTGTTCGTCACCCTCAACCCGCTGCACGAGCCGAAGGACGAGGCGGTCATCGCCCGCCTCACCTACGATCATCCGTCGTTCGACGGCAAGGCGCTCGCCGCCCAGAAGCGGCTGCCGGAGATTCAGGGCGCCGACCGGATCTGGTACTGCGGCAGCTATTTCGGCTACGGCTTCCACGAGGACGCCTTCACCTCCGGTCTCAACGTCGCGCTGGCGCTCGGCGCCGAGCTCCCCTGGCTCGCAGACCGGCCCGCCGTCGCGGCGGTGGCCTGAGCCGGCCATGCACTCGTCACTTTATGAATCGACGGTGATGCACCACCGGGTGCGCCCGTTCCGCCACCGCTTCACCTACCGGGTGTTCTCGCTGCTGCTCGACCTGGACGAGATCGGCGAACTGGGCCGGAAGCTCCGCCTGTTCTCGCATAACCGTTTCAACCTGTTCAGCTTTCGCGACCGGGATTTCGGCGACGGCGGGAAGCCTCGTGCCTGGGTCGAGCGGGTGCTGGCGGAGAAGGGGCACGACTTTCAGGTGGGCCGAATCCAGCTGCTGTGCTTTCCGCGGGTGCTGGGCTACGTGTTCAACCCGCTCAGCGTCTACTACGTCCGCGACACCGGCGGCGCGCTGCGCGCCATCCTGTACGAGGTCACCAACACCTACCGCGACCGCCATTCCTACCTCCTGCCGGTGACCGGCGCGGGCGGCACCATCCGCCAGGAATGCGACAAGAACCTCTACGTCTCGCCGTTCATCGGCATGGAGGCGCGATACCACTTCAGGCTTGCAGAACCCGGCGAGACCCTTTCCGTCGCCATTCGCGAGGAGGCGCCCGAAGGCAACATCCTGTTCGCCGCCCTGTCGGGGGTGCGCAAGCCGTTGACAGATGGCATACTGGCGCGAATGTTTATCCGGCATCCCTTGATGACGCTGAAGGTCATCGGCGGCATCCACTGGGAGGCATTGAAGCTGTGGCGCAAGGGGGCGCGGGTGTTGCGGCATCCGGCGCCGCCCGATACGGAGGTTTCAGGCGAACAGGTGGCGGGGCATGTCCATGAACCACTTTATGCTGCCGGAAGATAGCCCGGCCGGGCGCATCGCCGCCCAGGGGCTGGGGTTGCCGCGTATGGCCCTGGGCGGGATCGGGCGCCTGCTCAGCCGCGCCGGAGAGGCACAACTCTTCGGCTTCATCGACCGCAATCTGGACGCCGGCATCCTCACCGTCGAGGTACCCTCCGGCGAGCGCCGCACCTTCCGGGGCGCCGAGCCGGGCCCGGAGGCGGACCTGCATTTCCGCGACTGGGACGCGCTGAAGCGGCTGTTCGGCGCCGGCAGCGTGGGTTTCGCCGACTCCTACATCGCCGGCCACTGGGAGACCACGGACCTGGCGGCGCTGATCGAGCTGGCGGCGCGCAACCGGCTGGGCGCCCGCCGCGAGATCCAGGGGCACAAGCTGTCCCAGGCGCTGCAGAGGCTGGCCCATTCGGTGCGGTCCAACTCGCGCAAGGGCAGCCGGCGCAACATCGCCGCCCATTACGATCTGGGCAACGAGTTCTACACCTCCTGGCTCGACGACACCGTCACCTATTCCTCGGGCGTGTTCCCGACCGAGGACACGACGCTCGAGGAAGCGCAGCGCCACAAGTATCGGCGGCTGCTCGACATGATCGACCCCAAGCCGGGCGAGCGGGTGCTGGAGATCGGCTGCGGCTGGGGCGGCTTCGCCGAGTTCGCGGCGCGCGAGCGCGGCGTTGATGTGACCTCGATCACCATCTCGCAGGAACAGCACCGCTATGCCAGCGAGCGCATCCAGCGCGCCGGCCTCGGCAATCAGGTGTCGGTCCAGCTCATCGACTACCGCGATGTGCAGGGCAAGTTCGACCATCTGGCGTCGATCGAGATGTTCGAGGCCGTGGGCGAGAAATACTGGCCGGCATTCTTCGACAAGGTGGCGCAGACCGTACGCCCGGGCGGACGGGCCGCGCTGCAGGTGATCACCATCCGCGACGACGCTTACGAATCCTACCGGCGCCGGCCCGACTTCATCCAGACCCACATCTTCCCCGGCGGCATGCTGCCGTCGCTCAAGGTGTTCCGCGAGGAGGTGGGACGCGCCGGACTGAAGGTGCTGAACGAGGCGTTCTACGCCGATCACTACGCCCGCACGCTTCGGCTGTGGCGCGAACGGTTCGAAACCGCCGCCGAGGGGCTCCGCTTCGACGGCCTGGACGACCGTTTCCGCCGCCTGTGGCGCTACTACCTGGCCTATTGCGAGGGCGGCTTCCGCGCCAAGACCATCGACGTCATGCAGGTCGCGCTGACGCGGGAGTAGATTTCCTAGAACCGGACCTTGGGGTTGATGAACCGGCCCAGCAGACCGGTGAAGTGCATCGGCGCGTCCAGCACGCCCAGGCAAAGGCAATCCTGACCCTCGTCGGCGATGGGCCGGTGCCGGATCGTGCCGTCGCAGATCTGCATCGCGCCGGTGCCGTAACGCCCATCCTCGTCATGGAACGAACCGGCGAGCACGACGGTGTATTCGGTGCCGCGATGGGTGTGGCGCATCACCCCGTGGCCACCCTTGATGTGCAGCAACGTCGCCCGGTAACGACGGTCGGCGAGCGGCAGCGTGGCCTCGCGGACATGCTTGCCCCACTGCTTCCACTGCAATCCGTCCAGGCCTCGCGGCGCATATCGCCAAAGCGGCGCGGGCAGCAAACGGCGGGCTTCGTCGTCGGGCGGCAACGCCAGCGCGAATCTCGTCGATTCCCCGTCAAGCCGATCGAGCGTCGCGTCAAGCAGGCTTTCCGATACCGCCTCCGGCTCGACGCCGTCGAAAAGGGCGCCGCCGGTCGCCTCCAGCAGCCGCATGTCGGCGCGGGCGGCCGGGTCCAGGGCCAGCTTGGTGGCGACGGCCAGCGCGGGGCCTTCCTGCAGCGCGCCGCTCGCATAGTCCAGCAACAGAAGGTCCAGGTCGGCGGTCATGGCTGGTGCCCCTCGACCATGCCGCGCAGCCGGGCCAGCGCCAGCCGGATGCGGGACTTGACCGTGCCCAGCGGCAGGCCCAACTCCACCGAGATGACGCCGTGGGACTTGTCCTCGAAGAATGCGAGCTGCAGGACCTGGCGTTGCTCGGGCGGCAGGAGGGCGATGGAACCGCGCAGGTCGGCCGACGCCTGCGTCAGTTCCAGTCGCGCGTCCGGCGGCGGCACGTCGTCGCCCCCGGGCAGGTCGAGCGCGTCGATCTCGGGCCGCACCTGCCGGCGCAGCATGTCGATGCGCTTGTTGCGGGCGATGGTGAATATCCAGGTCGACAGCGCCGCGCGCGACGGATCGAACTGCTCGGCCTTGTTCCAGACGGTAATCATGGCTTCCTGGGCGATTTCCTCGGCGGTCTCGGGGTCGGCGCCGCCGCGCATCATGAAGGCTTTCAGGCGCGGCGCGAAATGCTGGAACAGCTCGATGAAGGCGTTCCGGTCGCGGTGACACGCGATCAGGCCCACCAGTGCTTCGAGACGTCTGGCCTGTTCCGGAGACGTGACGGCCCGTTGCTTCATGCGTCTTTTACTTCCCGTGCGCCGCCAGGGTGCGGGCGCCGGGTCGATGGTAATGGTCGCGGCGTGCTGTGTCATCTTTACCTCGTCATGTCCGTGTCATACGTGCATGGCGGCCCGGCGGATCAGAACGCATCTTTTCTATCTCGCGGGCGTTATGTCCTGTCGACCGATTGGCAATGAAGGCTGGGGCATGGACCGGGTAGAAGACTTCTGGACGTTGACGGTGGACGTGTGGAACCACGGGCTGCTCGGCAGCACCGTGGGCGACATCCTGCTCGCCATCGCCATCGTCGTGCTGGCGGTGTTCGTGCGGCGGCTGTTCTCGCGCATCGTCGTCGCCAACCTGAAAAAGGCGACCGCACGCACCGAAAACCGCTTCGACGACGTGGTGCTGGACGCCATCGCGCCGCCGTTGCGGCTGGTGCCGGTCATTCTCGGGCTCTACCTGGCGTTCCGCTTCCTCGACCCGTCGCCGAAATACTGGGTGACGCTCGAGCTGATCATCCGCTCGCTGGTCGCCTTCGCCATCTTCTGGGCGATCTACCGCGCCATCGAGCCGATGAGCCGGGTCGCGCAGCCGCTGCAGGCCGTATTGGGCAGCGACACCATCGAATGGGTGGTGAAGGCCGTGCGCCTCGTCATCGCCTTCATCGGCATCGCCATCGTGCTGGAGATGTGGGGCATCAAGGTCGGGCCGCTGCTCGCCGGGCTTGGCCTGTTCGGCGTCGCCGTGGCGCTGGGCGCGCAGGACCTGTTCAAGAACCTGATCGCCGGCATGGCGATCCTTACCGAGAAGCGCTTCTCCAAGGGAGAATTCGTTTCCGTTGACGGCGTCGAGGGCACCGTCGAGCACATCGGTTTCCGCTCGACCTTCCTGCGGCGGATCGACAAGGCGCCGGTCTACCTGCCCAATTCCCGCCTGGCCGACGGTGCCGTCGCCAATCTCAGCCGGTTCACCCAGCGGCGGATCGACTGGACCATCGGGCTCGAATACCGCACCACGGCGGCGCAGATCCGAGCCATCCGGCAGCGGATCGAGGACTTCATCATGGGCGACGATCTGTTCCTCAAGGCGCCGGACGGTTACGCCGTCGTCCGCGTCGATGCGCTCAACGCGTCCAGCATCGACATCATCGTGCAGTGCCTGAGGACCACGCCCAGCATCGACGTCTGGCGTCTCGCCAAGGAGAATCTCGCGCTGCAGATCAAGGACATCGTCGAGGAGGAAGGCGCGGGCTTCGCGTTTCCGAGCCAGTCGCTCTATGTCGAGAAAGGCGCGGCGAACTTCGCCGGCGACGACGATCCCGACAACGACAACCACCGCCCCGACGGCCAGCCCGCGCCCAAGCCGAACTGAACGCCGTACATGCCTATGGGGCCGCCACCTGCAGCCCCGCGGCCGACTCCACCGCCCGCCACACGCGCAGCAGGTTGCCGCTCCACAGCTTGGCGATATCCGCCTCCCCATAGCCGCGCCTGACCAACTCGGCGGTGACATTGCCGGTTTCGGACGCGTCCTCCCAGCCGCCGATGCCGCCGCCGCCGCCGAAGTCCGAAGCGATGCCTACATGGTCGATCCCGACCAGCGTCACCGCATGGTCGATGTGGTCGGCGAGGTCGCTGACGGTGGCGCGGCCATATCGGGCGTGCAGCTGCTTCAGCCGGGCCATGTAGGTCTTGCGCTGTTCGTCGGTGATCGCCTTCCAGGCGGCGGCCGAGGTCAGCCCCAGTTCCTCGCGCAGCGCCTTCGTGGCGGCGACTTTTTCCGGCGCGGGCGGCCGCAGATAGCTGTCGAACGCCACCACCTGCACCACGCCGCCCCTGGCCGCCAGCGCCTTCAGCGCCTCGTCGCTGAGGTTGCGCGGGATGTCGTAGACGCCGCGCAGCGCCGAATGGGACGCGATCACCGGCGCCGTCGATGCCTCGATCGCCTGCAAGGTCGTCGCTTCCGAGCTGTGCGAGACGTCGATCATCACGCCCAGCCGGTTCATCTCGGCGATGGCGGCGAAGCCCATCTCCGTCAGGCCGCGATGGGTCTCCTGCGACGGCTGGTCAAGCTGGCCCAGCAGATTGGCGCTGTCGGCCAGATGGTTGTCGCCCGAATGGGTCAGCGACATGTAGCGCGCGCCGCGCCGGTAGAACTCCTCGATCTTCGAGGTGTCCGGGCCGGCGGGATACAGGTTCTCGACGCCGATGCAGGACGCGATCTTGCCGGAGGCCACGATGCGCTCGACATCGGCGGGCGACCAGGCCATCTCGACCTTGCCGGGATACTGCCCGGCCTGCCGGTGGATGGCGTCGAACTTCCCGATCGCCTGCCTGTACGCGTCCGCATAGCCCTCGGGCGTCTCCGGCCCCTGGCCCACATAGACGATGAAGAACCCGGCATCCAGCTTGCCCTCGGCCAGCTTCGGCAGATCGACCTGCATGTCGCCGCGAACGCCGGGATCGTGCTTTGGCGTGGCGTAGTCGGCCGGGATGTCGATGTGGGTGTCCAGCGTCAGCACACGGGCATGGATGTCGGCGGCCTCGTCGGCGAGCGCGGGAGTGGCCAGCAACGCCAGCACCACCCCCACCATTGTCATCCCCGCCTTGAGCGGGGACCCATGTCGACGTCGAAGCCGTCCTGTCCGTGTTATGCGGGAAGGCTTTTGCAATACACCACTCGGGGTGTCTCTGCACAGCGATGGGTCCCCGCTCAAGGCGGGGATGACAATAAAGGGTGTACGGGCGTGCCTCATCGCTCCGACTCTATCGCCGCGCCCGCTTCCGCGCAACGTGCTAGGCTGCGGCAAAACAACGGGGACAGCCATGAACGGCAACACCAACCGCAACTGGGTGCTGGCGCGCCGCCCCGAGGGCGACGATTTCGAGAGCGCGCTCGAGTTCCACCTTCACGGCAACATTCCCGCGCCGGCCGACGGCCAGGTGCTGGTGAAGGCGCTCTACCTGTCGATGGACGCCGGCACGCGCATGTGGATGGGGCCGCGCACCGACGGCTATCAGCCGCCCGTTCCCGTCGGCACGCCCATGGCCGGCATGATGATCGGCGAGGTGGTGGAGTCGAGGCACAGGGACTTCGCCGCCGGCGACCGGCTGCGCACCTTCGGCCACTGGGCCGACTATTCGGTGGCCAGCGAGCAGTCCGGCCTGTTCCAGAAGCTGCCGGTGGAGGACGACATCGATCTGCCGGCCTACCTGGCCATGGGCGGCCCCAATGGCTGGACCGCCTATGCCGGCGTCGTCGACGTGGGCAAGGCCAAGAAGGGCGAGACCGTCGTGGTCTCGGCGGCGGCCGGCGCCACCGGATCACTGGCCGGGCAGGTGGCGCGCAATCTGGGCTGCCGGGTCATCGGCCTCACCAGCCGCGAGGACAAGTGCCGCTGGCTGACCGAGGAGCTGGGCTTCGACCACGCCATCAACTACCGCCAGCAGAACCTGTCGCACGAGCTGAACGTGCTGTGCCCGGGCGGCGTCGACGTCTATTTCGACAATGTGGGCGGCGAGGTGCTGGACACCATCATGGGCCACATGGCCATGTATGCCCGCATCGCCATCTGCGGCCTGGTGTCGCAGTACGCCGACACGCAGAAGCGCCCGGGCCCGACCAATTTCGACCAGCTGCTGATGAAACGCGCCACGGTGCAGGGCTTCTTCTCGCCCGACTTCTTCAGCCAGTGCGGCGAGATCGAGAAGCAGCTGATGGACTGGCACCGGGCCGGCAAGTTCACCTACAAGGTGGAGCTCGTCGATGGCCTGGAGAACACGCTGACAGCCTATCACCGCCTGTTCGACGGCTCGAACATGGGGAAGGTGATGGTGAGGGTTTAGCCGCCGTTCAACCCGGCCCGATCTCCCGGCCCGCCGCCACGGCCTCTTCCGTCGCCTTGCGCATCTTCTGGCCGTCATAGCCGATGCGCTTGACCGGGGTTACCTTCAGCACGCGGCGGTTGGGCGTGTCGTTCAGCTTCACGAACAGCTTCTGGGCCTCCTCGTCGCCGCCGCGCAGGCGCTTGGCGAGCAGCGGCAGGAACCAGTCGATGGTGGCCTGGTCCTTGAACACCTCGCAGGTGCCCTTGTAGGTCAGCGCCCGGCTGGCGAGGGTGCTGGTGCCCTTGCTGGTGATGGCGATGGACACGCGCGGGTCGCGCTCGACGGCCTGCACCCGCACGCGGAGCGAGGACACCGACAGCCAGAAACAGCCCTGCTCGAAGATGTAGGACATGATCACGCCGACGGGCCAGCCTTCCTTGGTCGACCACATGAAGGTGCACTCGTTCTGCGCCGCGATCAGCTCGGCCTCGGCCTGTTCGTCGAGGGTGTAGCCGCCGACATAGTCGTAGTTGAAAGGCTTCTCGGTCATGTGGTCTCTCCCCTTGTACGGGGAGAGTGTACCGGGTGATTCAGGACGCGCACAGTCCCCCTCGTTGTCACCCCGGACTTGTTCCGCGGCGTGTTCCTGCGCGATGGATGCGCATCGCTTTTGCGCACACCCTGTCCGTGATTTTGCGAGCGCAGCGACGCAATCCAGCCAAGCCGCCAGACAGCCATCAACGGCTCGGCTGGGCTGCTTCGCGTTGCTCGCAGAGTCACCGGTGGTGGACCTGACCGGCCCAGCCTGGGTTTTACTCCTCCGCGGCGGTGCGGATGTGCGCGGCTCAGTCGCCGCTTCGGAAGTCGTCCAGGATGCGGTCGTTATCCAGCATGCGCTCGCGGCGGTCTTCCCAGGTGGCGCTGTCGGCGATCATCTCGTGGGCGGCTTCCGCCCCGATGCCGAAGACCAGGGCGACAAGATCGCGGGAGTCACTGAAGTCGCTCGCGGCGGCACGGATGATCGACAGGACCTCTTCGGGTTCCGCGCCGTCCGCGAGCATCTCGCGGCCGACCATTACCAAATTGGCGCGCACCAGCCCGGCGCGCTGGCCGTCATCCATGGCGGATCAGCGCGGCAGCTCGGTCGAGCCCATCAGCCACAGGTCGACCGCGCGGGCGGCCTGGCGGCCTTCGCGGATCGCCCAGACCACCAGCGACTGGCCGCGGCGCATGTCGCCGGCGGCGAACACTTTCTCGACCGACGACTGGTAGCGGACCGTGTCGGCGCCGACATTGCCGCGCGGGTCGAGCGTCACGCCCAGCTGCTGCAGCATGCCCTCGTGCACCGGGCTGACGAAGCCCATGGCGAGCAGCACCAGGTCGGCGGGGATCTGGAACTCGGTGCCCGGGATCGGCTGGAACCTCTCGTCGACCCGGATGCAGTTGAGCGCGGTCACGCGGCCGTTCTCGCCCTCGAAGCTCACCGTGTTCACGGCGAAATCGCGGGCGGCGCCCTCGGCCTGCGACGACGAGGTGCGCATCTTCATCGGCCAGTTCGGCCACACCAGCGGCTTGTTCTCGCGCTCGGGCGGGGCGGGCATGATCTCGATCTGGGTCACCGACAGGGCGCCCTGGCGAAAGCTGGTGCCGATGCAGTCGGAACCGGTGTCGCCGCCGCCGATCACCACGACGTTCTTGCCGCCGGCCAGGATCTCCTTGACGTTGCCGACCGGCTCGCCGCCGACGCGGCGGTTCTGCTGCGGCAGGAAGTCCATGGCGAACTCGATGCCGTCCAGCTCGCGGCCGGGCACCGGCAGGTCGCGGGCCTTCTCGGCGCCGCCGGTCAGCAGCACCGCGTCGAACTTCTTCATCAGCTCGCCGGCATTGATGTCGACGCCGACATGCACGCCGGTCTCGAATTTCACGCCCTCGGCTTCCATCTGCGCCGCGCGGCGGTCGATGATGTGCTTTTCCATCTTGAAGTCGGGAATGCCGTAACGGAGCAGGCCGCCGATCTTGCGGGCCTTCTCGTAGAGCGTCACGTCATGGCCGACGCGAGCCAGCTGCTGGGCGGCCGCCATGCCGGCCGGGCCGGAGCCGACGACCGCCACCTTCTTGCCGGTGCGGTAGGGCGCCGGGCGCGGCTGCACCCAGCCTTCCTGGAAGGCCCGGTCGATGATCGCGCATTCGATGGTCTTGATGGTGACCGGCTTGTCGTCGATGTTCAGCGTGCACGACGCCTCGCACGGCGCCGGACAGATGCGGCCGGTGAACTCGGGGAAGTTGTTGGTGGAATCCAGCGTGACGAACGCTTCCTTCCACTCGTTGCGGTACACCAGGTCGTTGAAGTCCGGGATGATGTTGTTGACCGGACAGCCGTTGTGACAGAACGGGATGCCGCAATCCATGCAGCGCGCGGCCTGCTTGTTCAGCTCCTCGGCCGGCAGCGGGATCACGAAGTCGTTGTAGTGCTTCACCCGTTCCTCGACCGGCGCGTATTTGCGGTCGATACGGTCGAATTCCTTGAATCCGGTCGGCTTTCCCATGTCAGCGTCCTCCCGCCGCGGCGACGGCGCGCTGCACGTTCCGCTTCGCCTGCATCTGCTCCAGCGCCATGCGGTAGTCGACCGGCATGACCTTGATGAACCTGGGCAGGTAGTCCGCCCAGTTGTCCAGGATCTGCTTGGCCCGGGCGCTGCCCGTGTAGTGCAGGTGCTTCTTCAGCAGCAGGCACAGCCGCTCGGCGTCGTAGCGGGTCATGTCGTGGTCCAGGTCGACGATGCCGTGGTTCTCCAGATCGCCCTGGAGGTGCAGCACCCGGTTCATCATGTCGTCCTCGGCCGGGATCGGCGCGATCTCGACCATCTGCATGTTCACGCGCCGGTCGAAATCGCCTTCCTCGTCGAGCACATAGGCGATGCCGCCCGACATGCCGGCGGCGAAGTTGCGCCCGGTCTTGCCGATGACCACGACGATGCCGCCGGTCATGTATTCGCAGCCATGGTCGCCGACGCCTTCCACCACCGCCGTGGCGCCGGAATTGCGCACGGCGAAACGCTCGCCGGCGACGCCGTTGAAGTAGCACTCGCCGGCGATGGCGCCGTACAGCACCGTGTTGCCGACGATGATGCTCTCCGGCGGCACGATCGGGCTCTCATGGTGCGGATAGATGACGATCCGGCCGCCCGACAGGCCCTTGCCGACATAGTCGTTGCCTTCGCCTTCCAGCTCGAACGACACGCCCCTGGCGAGGAACGCGCCGAAGCTCTGGCCGGCGGTGCCGGTCAGCTTCACGGCGATGGTGTCCTCGGGCAGGCCGGCATGGCCGTAGCGCTTGGCCACCTCGCCCGACAGCATGGCGCCGACGGTGCGGTTGACGTTGCGCACCGGGATCTCGAGCTTCACCGGCGTGCCGTCGACCAGCGCGGGCTGCGCCTGCTCGATCAGCACACGGTCGGGAATGTCCCAGATGCCGTGCTTCTGTTCCTCGTTGTGGAAGAGGGCGACGCTGCCGTCCATCTCCGGCTTGTGGAACAGCCGGGTGAAATCCAGGCCCTTGGCCTTCCAGTGGTCGTGGGCCTTGCGCATGTCGAGCAAGTCGACCCGGCCGATCATCTCGTTCAAGGTGCGGATGCCCATGGCGGCCATGTGCTCGCGCACTTCCTCGGCGACGAAGAAGAAGTAGTTGATGACGTGCTCGGGCTGGCCGGTGAACTTCTTGCGCAGCTCCGGGTCCTGGGTGGCGACGCCGACCGGGCAGGTGTTCAGGTGGCACTTGCGCATCATGATGCAGCCGGCCGCGATCAGCGGCGCGGTGGCGAAGCCGAACTCGTCGGCGCCCAGCAGCGCGCCCACGACCACGTCGCGCCCGGTACGCAGGCCGCCGTCGACCTGCACCGCGATACGGCCGCGCAGCCGGTTCAGCACCAGGGTCTGCTGGGTCTCGGCCAGGCCGATTTCCCAGGGCGAGCCGGCATGCTTGAGCGAGGTCAGCGGGCTGGCGCCGGTGCCGCCCTCATAGCCCGAGATGGTGACGTGATCGGCCTTGGCCTTCGACACGCCGGCCGCGACCGTGCCGACGCCCACTTCGGACACCAGCTTCACCGAGATGCGCGCCTGCGGGTTGACGTTCTTCAGGTCGAAGATCAGCTGCGCCAGATCCTCGATCGAATAGATGTCGTGATGCGGCGGCGGCGAGATCAGCCCCACGCCGGGCGTGGCGTAGCGCACTCGGGCGATGTTCTTGTCCACCTTGTGCCCCGGCAGCTGCCCGCCCTCGCCGGGCTTTGCCCCCTGGGCCATCTTGATCTGGATGTCGTCGGCATTGACCAGGTACTCGATGGTGACCCCGAACCTGCCAGATGCCACCTGCTTGATTGCCGAGCGCATGGAATCGCCATTGGCCATGCGGACATAGCGATCCGCCTCCTCGCCGCCCTCGCCGGTGTTCGACTTGGCGCCGATACGGTTCATCGCGATGGCCAGCGTGGTGTGCGCCTCGCGCGAGATCGAGCCGAAGCTCATCGCACCGGTGGCGAAACGCTTGACGATCTCGCTGACCGGCTCCACCTCGTCCAGCGGCACCGGCTCAGCCTGGCGGAACTCCATCAGGCCGCGGATGGTCAGCAGTCGGCCGGCGGGATCCTTGCTGCCCTGCTCGTTGATCACAGCGGCGTAACGGCGATAGGCATCCTGGGAATTTCCGCGCACGGCGTGCTGGAGATCGGCCACCGTATCGGGTGCCCAGACATGGTCCTCGCCGCGCAGACGAAACGCATAGTCGCCGCCGGGATCAAGCTGATCGCGATACACCAGCTCGTCGCCATAGGCCTGGCGATGGCGCAGCACCGTCTCGGCGGCGATCTCGGCCATCCCCGCGCCTTCGATCGTGGTGGCGGTCCCGGTGAAGCACTTCTCGATGAATGCGCTGGACAGGCCAACGGCGTCGAAGATCTGCGCCCCGCAATAGGATTGGTAGGTCGAGATGCCC
>CAMDTB010000005.1 GCA_945907245.1 Rhizobium sp. Q54 | reverse complement strand
GCACCACATACATACAGGAATTGAAGCGTGCGCTGGCAGTCTCTCGGCATCCTCTCCCTATTCACGCTTCTCGGTACCACCTCAATCGCCGCCGCCCAGCCGCAGGTCGATCCGTACCGTGCGCAGAATGAAGTGCGCCTGACGCGGATCGAGAACGACATCCGAAAGCTGACCGGCGCCAATGAAGAGGCGATGTACCGGCTGACCCAGCTCAACCAGCAGCTTGAGAAGCAACTGGAAGACATGCAGTTCCGCATCGACACCCTCGAGAAGCAGCTTGCAGCCGCGCGAGGCGGCCAGACCCAGGGCGCGCCGGACGGTATGGCGACCGATGGCGCGCCGGCCGACGACATGGGGGGCATGAGTGGCGACCCGGGCATGGCCGGGGATGCGCCGACCGGCATGATGCGGGACGGCGGACCGCCCGGTCCCGTCCGGCGCGTTCCCGACACGCTGGGCAGCCAGCTCGATTCGCCGGGCGGCACGCCCGCGCCGCCCAGGGGCGCACCGGAGGAAACTCCGGAACAGTACCTGGAAGGCGACACCCCGGACGCGCAGTTCAACTACGCGTTCTCGCTGCTGCGCCGCGACGACTTGCAGGGTGCCGAGGAAGCCTTCCGTGCCTTCCTTACGCTCAATCCGGAGCACCGGGCGGCGCCCAACGCCAAGTACTGGCTGGGCAAGACATACTTCGCCCAGAAGAACTACACCGAGGCGGCCCGCATCCTGCTCGACGGCTACAAGCAGTTCGCCGACAGCGACAAGGGGCCGGACATGGTGCTGACCCTTGGTCTCAGCCTCAAGGAACTGGACCAGAAGGAGCAGGCCTGCGCGACGTTCGACGAGCTGACCCGCCGCTATCCGAAGGCCTCGCCCTCGATCAAGCAAAAGGCCCTGGCGGCGCAGCAGTCCACCGGCTGCCTCTGACGGACATGACCCGGTGACCGGCGCCCAGCAAGACGCCGCGCCGCTATTCCCGCCCGAATTCGACGCGCTGATGGCGGCGGTTCCCCGAGCGGGCGCCGCTTCCGCCATCGCGGTAGCGGTATCCGGTGGTCTGGACAGCATGGCGCTGGCATTGCTCGCCGATCGATGGGCGAGGCCACGCGGCATCGCGATCACCGCGCTTACCGTCGATCACGGGCTGCGGCCCGAATCCGCGGCCGAGGCCGCGGCCGTCGCCGGCTGGATGGCGGCGCGCGGGATCGATCATCACATCCTTGCCTGGAGCGACCACCCGCGCGGCAATTTGCAGGCCGAGGCGCGGCGCGCCCGCTACGGCTTGCTGGAGAACTGGTGCGCTGCGCGGCGGATCCCCGTGCTGCTGCTCGCCCACCATCTCGAGGACCAGGCGGAAACCGTGCTGCTGCGGCTCGGCCGCGGCAGCGGCGTGTACGGCCTGGCCGGCATGTCCGCCGAGGCGGCGCCCGCCTGGCCGGGCGCACCAGCCCGGGTCCGGCCGCTGCTCGGTGTCGCCAAGGCGCGGCTCGCCGCCACGTTGCGCTCGGCGGGGCAGGACTGGGTCGAGGATCCGAGCAACCGCGATCCGGCGTTCGCCCGCGTCCGGGCCCGGTCGGTCTGGCCGAAGCTGGCGCCGCTGGGCATCACGCCGGAACGGCTGGCGCGCACCGCCCGTCAGATGGCCCGCGCCCGTAGCGCTCTCGACGCCGAGGCCCATGCGCTGATCGCCGCCGCCGGCGTATTCGGTGACGGCGGCTGGTGCAGCCTCCGCCCCGCGGGGCTCGAGGCGGCGCACGAGGAAGTGGGCCTGCGCGCGCTGGCGCTGCTGCTGATGGCGGTGGGCGGCAGCGGCTATCCGCCCCGTCTGGAGCGGCTGGAGCGTCTTTGGGCGCATCTTCGCGCCGGGCGGCCCGGGGCCATGACGCTGGGGGGCTGCCGGATCATTCCCGCCGAGGCTGCGCTGCTGATCGTCCGCGAGACGCGGGGCATGCAGGGGAAGCTGGTGCTCGGCGACAGCCCGCAGATCTGGGACGGCCGCTTCGTCGCGTCCGGTGTGGGGGTTGCCGTCGACCGGCTGCGTCCCGGCGCCATGATGGCGTTGCGCGCGGTGCTGCCCGATTCGGCGCTGAGACGGGTGCCGGCCGCCGCCCGCCAGGTGCTGCCCGCGGTCTATGACGGGGAGGGCCTGCTTGCCGTTCCGTCTTTCGGATACCAGCGTCCGGGGGCGCATATGCCTGAGGTGACGCTCGATTTTCTGCCCCGTCAGCATTTGCCGGCAGCCGCGTTTTCCTGGTGACCGTCGCGGCGCCTCAGAGTGCTTGTCTGCCCCGGCAAACACCCTATCTTTGACGGACGGCCCGGAAGGCGGGCGCGTCACGTCGAAAAACGGGAACTCCCTTGAACAATCTCGGTCGCAATCTCTTCATCTGGGCGCTGGTGGCGTTGATCGTCATCGTGCTGTTCAGCCAGTTCCAGCAGTCCGGCACGAACACGCCGACGGACAAGGTTGGCTTCTCCCAGTTCCTCGACAACGTCAATGCGGGGAATGTCGAGAAAGTGACAATCCAGGGCAACGAGATCGTCGGCCAGTACCGCGAGGGCCAGACGCGGTTCTCGACCCAGTACCAGGACGGCGCCTATCCGGAGCTCGTCAGCGTCCTGCGGGACAAAAAGGTCGACGTCACCTTCAAGCAGCCGGAGACCAGCAATTTCTGGGCGATCCTGATCAATGTCGGTCCCATGCTGCTGCTGGTCGCCGTCTGGATCTTCATCATGCGGCAGATGCAGGCCGGCTCGGGCCGCGCCATGGGTTTCGGCAAGTCCAAGGCGAAGCTGCTCAACGAACGCACCGACCGGGTGACGTTCGACGACGTGGCCGGCGTGGAAGAGGCCAAGGAAGAGGTGCAGGAGATCGTCGAGTTCCTGCGCGATCCGCAGAAATTCCAGCGTCTCGGCGGCAAGATCCCGCGCGGCGCCTTGCTGGTCGGTCCGCCGGGTACCGGCAAGACCCTGCTCGCCCGCGCCATCGCCGGCGAAGCGAACGTGCCGTTCTTCAGCATTTCGGGCTCGGATTTCGTCGAGATGTTCGTCGGCGTCGGCGCGAGCCGCGTGCGTGACATGTTCGAGCAGGCGAAGAAAAACGCGCCCTGCATCGTCTTCATCGACGAAATCGACGCCGTCGGCCGCCATCGCGGCGCCGGCCTGGGCGGCGGCAACGACGAGCGTGAGCAGACCCTCAACCAGCTGCTGGTCGAGATGGACGGCTTCGAGGAAAACGAAGGCGTCATCATCATCGCCGCCACCAACCGTCCCGACGTGCTCGACCCGGCGCTGCTGCGCCCGGGCCGCTTCGACCGCCAGGTGGTGGTGCCGAACCCGGACGTGCTCGGCCGCGAGCGCATCCTGAAGGTGCATATGCGCCGGGTACCGCTGGCTCCGGATGTCGAGGCCAAGGTGATCGCCCGCGGCACACCCGGTTTCTCCGGCGCGGACCTGGCCAATCTCGTCAACGAGGCTGCCCTGCTGGCCGCGCGCAAGAACAAGAAGGTCGTGTCCATGGCCGAGTTCGAGGACGCCAAGGACAAGGTCATGATGGGCCCGGAGCGCCGTTCCATGGTCATGGACGAGGACGAGAAGCGCCTGACCGCCTATCACGAGGCCGGTCACGCCCTCGTCGGCCTGAAGGTTTCCGACACCGACCCGATCCACAAGGCGACCATCATCCCGCGCGGCCGTGCGCTGGGCATGGTCATGTACCTGCCCGAGAAGGACAAGCTGTCGCAGACCCGTGAGCAGATGCATTCGCGCCTTGCCGTGATGATGGGCGGCCGTATCGCCGAGGAGCTGATCTTCGGCTACGACAAGGTTACCTCGGGCGCGTCCTCGGACATTTCCGGCGCCACGCGGCTGGCCAAGGCCATGGTTACCCGCTGGGGCATGAGCGACAAGCTCGGCCCGCTGGCCTATGGCGACAACGAGGAAGAAGTGTTCCTCGGCCATTCGGTCACCCGTACCCAGAACATGTCCGAGGAAACCTCGCGCATGGTCGATGCGGAAGTCCGCAAGTTCGTCGAGGACGCCTACGCCCAGGCGCGCCAGATCCTCACCGACCACAATGACGACCTGCACCGCATCGCGCAGGCGCTGCTGGAGTACGAGACCCTGACCGGCGAGGAAATCCGCGCCCTGTTGCGCGGCGAGGAGATCGACCGGCCCGATGACACCCCGGCGCCGACCGCGCCGCCGACCAAGCCGCGCACCGTTCCCAGCGCCGGCCGCGGCCCCCGCGGTGCGTCGCCGGAGCCCCAGCCCGGCACTTGAGCACGTCTTCCGCCTGGATTTCACATCCACCGATGGGGCCGCTCGTCTTCGAGCGGCCCCTCGTCATGGGCGTCCTGAACGTCACGCCCGACAGCTTCTCCGACGGCGGCCGGTATCTTGACCCCGATGCAGCGATCGCGCAGGCGCAGCGGCTGATCGACAAGGGCGCCGACATCATCGATGTCGGCGGCGAGTCCACCCGTCCTGGCGCCGAGCCCGTCGATGTCGACGAGGAACTGCGCCGTGTGCTGCCGGTCGTCGCGGCGCTGCGCGGAATCGGCGTGCCGCTGTCGATCGACACCCGCCATGCCGCCGTCATGCGCGCGACGCTGGACAGAGGGGCCGCGATCATCAATGACGTTTCGGCGCTGACCGCCGATCCCGAAAGCCTCGCGGTCGCCGCTGCCTCCGGCGCCCCGGTGATCCTGATGCACGCGCGGGGCGATCCGAGCACCATGCAGGAGAGTCCGGTCTACGAGGATGTCGTCGCCGAGGTCCATGCCTATCTGGAACAGCGCATCCAGGCGTGTATCGGCGCGGGAATCGATGCCGCGCGGCTGATCGTCGATCCCGGCATCGGCTTCGGCAAGACGCTGGAGCACAATTTGACCCTGCTCCGCAATCTGCACCGGTTCCACGACCTGGGCTGTCCTGTGCTGCTGGGCGTCTCGCGCAAGAGCTTTCTGGGCCGGCTCTCCGGTGGCGCACCCGCCCACGGACGGCTGCCGGGCTCTCTGGCTGCCGCGCTTGCGGCGATTCACCAGGGCGTGCATATTCTGCGCGTCCATGACGTGGCCGAAACCCGCCAGGCGCTGGCCGTCTGGCAGGCGATCTTCCCGGGAACCACGACAGAGAGTCCATGAACAAGCGACACTATTTCGGCACCGACGGCATCCGTGGCACCGCCAACACGCCGCCGATGACGGCGGAGGTCGCACTGCGCGTCGGCATGGCCGCGGGCGCCCAGTTCCGCCGCGGCGACCATCGCCACCGCGTGGTCATCGCCAAGGACACCCGGCTGTCCGGCTACATGCTGGAAGCGGCGATGACGGCGGGCTTCACTTCGGTGGGCATGGACGTGGTGCTCGTCGGCCCGATGCCGACGCCGGCCACCGCCATGCTGACCCGGTCCATGCGCGCCGACCTGGGCGTGATGATCTCGGCGTCCCACAATCCGTTCGAGGACAACGGCATCAAGCTGTTCGGACCCGACGGGTTCAAGCTGTCCGACGCCATCGAGGCCGAGATCGAGGCCCGCCTGGAAAGCGGCAGGGACCTTGACGTCGCCGCCTCGCGCGACATCGGCCGCGCCCGCCGGCTCGACGACAACGGCCATGGCCGCTACATCGAAGTGGTCAAGAGCACGTTTCCGGCCGGCCGGGCGCTGGACGGCCTCAAGGTCGTGATCGACTGCGCAAACGGCGCCGCCTACAGGGTGGCGCCCATCGTGCTGACCGAGCTGGGTGCCGAGATCGTGCCCATCGGCGTCAGCCCGGACGGGCTCAACATCAACAAGGGCTGCGGCTCCACCGACACGGCGCTGATGCAGCGGACGGTGCGCGAGAGCGGCGCCCATCTGGGCATCGCCCTCGACGGCGACGCCGACCGGGTGCTGATGGCGGACGAGAACGGCGACCTGCTGGACGGCGACCAGCTGATGGGGCTGATCGCCGCCTACTGGCACCGCACCGGCAGGCTGCGCGGCGGCAGCCTAGTCAGCACGGTGATGTCGAACCTGGGGCTGGAGAACTACCTGCACGGCCAGGGCATCGGCCTGGCGCGCACCGCCGTGGGCGACCGCTACGTGGTCGAGCACATGCGCAGGCACGGCTGCAACCTGGGTGGCGAGCAGTCGGGCCACATCGTGATGACCGACTACACCACCACGGGCGACGGCCTGATCGCCGCGCTGCAGGTGATGGCGGTCGTGCTGGAGGCCGGCAGGCCGGCGAGCGAGACCTGCCGGGTGTTCACGCCGCTGCCGCAGGTGCTCAAGAACGTGAAGGCTGGCCGCGCCGTCCTCGACGACCCCGCCGTGAAGGCCGCCATCGCCGACGGCGAGGCGCGGCTGAAAGGCTCCGGCCGGGTGCTGATCCGTCCGTCCGGCACCGAACCCAAGATCCGGGTGATGGCCGAGGGCGAGGACCAGGCGCTGGTCAACGCCGTGGTCGACGACATCGCCGACGTCATCTCCCGCGCGGCAGCCTGATGAAAGGCCGCGTTCTCATCGTCGCCGGCTCGGATTCGGGCGGCGGCGCGGGCATCCAGGCCGACATCAAGGCAGTGACCATGCTGGGCGGCTTCGCCGCCACGGCGATCACCGCGCTCACCGCCCAGAACACGCTGGGCGTCCACGGCATCCTCGGCATCGATCCCGCTTTCATCCGGCAGCAGATGCAGGTGGTGCTGCGCGACATCGGCGCCGACTGCCTCAAGACCGGCATGCTGCACAGCGCCGCGGTGATCGAGACGGTTGCCGCGACCATCGAGGAAGAGGCGGCTGGCGTGCAGCTGGTGGTCGATCCGGTGATGGTGGCCAAGGGCGGCGCCGCGCTGCTGCAGGACAGCGCCGCCAGTGCGCTGATCGCCCTGATGGTGCCCCGGGCCACGGTGCTGACGCCCAACCTGCCCGAGGCCGAGGCGCTGACGGGACTCGAGGTCGCCAACCTCGACGGCATGCGCCGCGCCGGCGCCGCGCTGCTCAAGCTGGGCCCGAAGGCCGTGCTGTTGAAGGGCGGCCACCTGCAAGGCCCGGTGCTCTTCGACCTGTTGTTGACGTCGGACGGCGAGACCGTTTTCGAGTCCCGCCGCATCGAGACCAGCCATACCCACGGCACCGGCTGCACCCTCGCCAGCGCCATCGCCACCGGCCTCGCGCAGGGGATGGACGTCGCCGCCGCGGTCGCGCGCGCCCGGGATTACGTCCACCGCGCCATCGCCACTGCGCCGGGCCTCGGCCACGGCCACGGACCGCTCAATCACGGTCATCCACTCGACCGCTGAATCCGTATGATATGCCGGCGTCCGGATGCGCCTTCCGCACCCCTCACGCGCGGAACTGCAACGTTGACATGATAAGGCCGCCCCCTATTATCCGCCGCGAACCGATGACCGCTCAAAATAAGCGCTAACCAGACAGCCTGAACCTCACCGGGAAATCATCATGAAACCGACCGAACGGCCCCGTTCGCCCTTCTTCTCGTCCGGCCCCTGCGCCAAGCGTCCGGGCTGGTCGGTCGACGCGCTGAAGGACGCCTGCATCGGCCGCTCGCACCGGTCCAAGCTGGGCAAGGCTAAGCTGGCCGAAGCCATCGACCGCACCCGCGCCGTGCTCGGCGTGCGGGCCGACTACCGGATCGGCATCGTGCCCGCCTCGGATACCGGCGCCGTCGAGATGGCGCTGTGGTCCATGCTCGGCGCGCGCGGTGTCGACATGCTGGCGTGGGAGAGCTTCGGCGCCGGCTGGGTGACCGATGTGGTCAAGCAGCTGAAGCTGCCGGACGTGCGCACCATGGAAGCCGGCTACGGCGAGATCGTCGACCTGTCCAAGGTCGACACTGACCGCGACGTGGTGTTCACCTGGAACGGCACCACCTCGGGCGTGAAGGTCCCCAATGGCGACTGGATCAAGGACGACCGCCAGGGCCTGACGATTTGTGACGCCACCTCGGCGGTCTTCGCCATGGAGATGCCGTGGGACAAGCTCGACGTGGTCACCTTCTCCTGGCAGAAGGTGATGGGCGGCGAGGGCGGCCATGGCATGCTGATTCTGAGCCCGCGCGCCGTCGAGCGGCTGCTGAGCTACAAGCCGGCGTGGCCGCTGCCCAAGGTTTTCCGCCTGACCTCGGGCGGCAAGCTGATCGAGGGCATCTTCCAGGGCGAGACCATCAACACCCCGTCGATGATCTGCGTCGAGGACTACATCGACGCGCTGGTCTGGGCCGAGGGTATCGGCGGCCTGCCGGCGCTGATCAAGCGCTCGAACGCCAATCTGGGCGTGCTCGAGGACTGGGTGGCGTCGAAGAACTGGGTCAGCTTCCTAGCCGAGGACAAGGCGATCCGCTCGAATACGTCGGTCTGCTTCAAGATCGTCGACCCCTGGTTCGAGGGCCTCGGCGGTGACGACGCCAAGGCGGACGTGCCGAAGAAGATCGCCTCCCTGCTCGAGAAGGAAGGCGTCGCCTACGACATCAACGGATACAGGGATGCTCCCGCCGGCCTGCGCATCTGGGCCGGCGCCACCGTCGAGGCCAGCGACCTGAAGGCGCTGACGCCGTGGCTGGACTGGGCGTTCAATGAGGTAAAAGGCTGATGAGCAAGGTTCTTATTTCCGACAGCCTGAGCCCCCGGGCGGCTGAGATCTTCCGCGAGCGCGGCGTCGAGGTGGTCGAGAAGGTCGGCCTCAAGCCCGAGGAACTGATCGCCATCATCGGCGAGTTCGACGGCCTCGCCATCCGCTCCAACACCAAGGTCACCGCCAAGGTGCTGGAAGCCGCCACCAATCTGAAGGTGATCGGCCGCGCCGGCATCGGTGTCGACAATGTGGACATCCCGTTCGCCACCTCACGCGGCGTCATCGTCATGAACACGCCGTTCGGCAACTCGATCACCACCGCCGAGCACGCCATCGCCATGATGTTCGCGCTGGCCCGCGACATCCCCGCCGCCGACAAGTCGACCCAGGCCGGCAAGTGGGAGAAGTCCCGCTTCATGGGCGTCGAGGTCACCGGCAAGACGCTGGGCCTGATCGGCTGCGGCAATATCGGTTCCATCGTCGCCGACCGCGCCATCGGCCTGAAGATGAAGGTCATCGCCTTCGACCCCTACCTCTCGGCCGAGCGTGCCGTCGATCTGGGCGTGGAGAAGGTGGAACTGGACGAACTGTTCGCCCGCGCCGATTTCATCACCCTGCACACCCCGCTGACCGACACCACCCGCGGCATCATCGACGCGCAGTCCATCGCCAAGATGAAGGACGGCGTGCGCATCATCAATTGCGCCCGCGGCGGCCTCGTGGTCGAGGCCGACCTGCGCGACGCGCTCGACAGCGGCAAGGTGGCGGGCGCCGCCTTCGACGTGTTCGAGGTGGAGCCGGCCAAGGAGAACATCCTGTTCGGCCGCGACAACCTGATCGCGACGCCGCATCTGGGCGCGTCCACCGAGGAAGCGCAGGAGAACGTGGCGCTGCAGGTGGCCGAGCAGATTGCCGACTATCTGATCGACGGCGCCGTCACCAACGCGCTCAACATGCCGTCGGTGAGCGCCGAGGAGGCGCCGCGCCTGCGTCCCTACATGAAGCTGGCCGAGCAGCTCGGCTCGTTCATGGGACAGATCGTCGAGGGCAACATCGCCTGCGTCGAGGTGGAGTACCAGGGCGCCGCGACCGAGCTCAACACCCGCCCGCTCAACGCCATCGTGCTGCAGAGCCTGCTGGCGCCGGTTCTCGACCTGGCGGTCAACATGGTGAACGCGCCGGTGATCGCCAAGGAAAAGGGCATCGAGGTCACCGAGAAGAAGCTGAACCGGGAAGCCGACTACCACACCCTGGTCCGACTGTCGGTGAACACCCAGGACAACAACACCTACACCATCGCCGGCACGCTGTTCGCCGACCGGCAGCCGCGCATTGTCGATATCCTGGGCATCGACATCGACGCCCAGCTCGGCAAGCACCTGCTGTTCGTGCGCAATGACGACAAGCCGGGGTTCATCGGCGCGCTGGGCACCATCCTGGGCGACGCTGGCGTCAACATCGCCAACTTCAACCTGGGCCGGGTCGGTCCAGGCCAGGGCGCGATCGCGCTGATCGACGTGGACCAGGCCATTGGCGACGACCTGCTGAAGAAGATCTGCGAACTGCCGCATATGCGGCAGGCAAAGTCCCTGTCCTTCTAGGCGACGACACCGTTTTTTAACACTCACTACGGCCCAGCCTTTGGGCTAGGTTCGAGACCATGAACGACTCCGCGACACGCGCCCTCCTGCCGGAGGGCCTGCACGACACCTTGGCGCCACGCGCCGAGCTGGAGAGCCGTACCGTCGCCGGGCTGCTCGCGTGCTTCGCGTCGCAGGGCTACGAGCAGATCGCCCCGCCGCTCGTCGAGTTCGAGGATAGCCTGCTGGCCGGCGTCGGCGCCGCCGAGGGCCGCCGGATGTTCCGGCTGATGGATCCGGCATCGCACCGCATGATGGGCGTGCGCACCGACATGACCACCCAGGCCGCCCGTGTCGCCACGACGCGGCTCGCCGCCGCGCCGCGCCCGCTCAGGTTGTGCTATGCCGGCCAGGTGCTGCGGGTGGAAAGCGGCAAGCTGCGCTCGGAGCGTGAATTCGGCCAGGCCGGCATCGAATTGATCGGCACCGCCTCGACCGGCGCCGAGGCCGAGGTGCTGCTGCTGGCCGCGGAAGCGCTGCACGCCGTCGGCGCCGCCGATTTCACCGTCGACCTGACCGTACCGACGCTGGTGCCGGTGGTGGCGTCCGCGCTGGGCCTCGATGCGCCTGCGGCGGCCGTCGCGCGCGAGGCGCTCGACGAGAAGGACATGGCTGGGCTCGCACCGTTCACCGGCCGCGCCCGCGAGGTGCTGGAGGCCCTGCTGGTCGCCGGGGGCGAGGCCGACAAGGCGCTCGACGCGCTGGTCCGGCTGGACCTGCCGGGCGAGGCGGCGGCGCTGGTCGAGGAATTGCACGCCCTGGTCGGCACGCTCCGCGACGCCGCGCCCGAACTCACGCTCACCATCGATCCGGGTGAGTACCGCAATTTCGAATATCACAGCGGCATCTGCTTCACCGCGTTCGATCGCAACACCAGTCGCGAACTGGGCCGCGGCGGGCGCTACCAGGTGCAGGGTGCCGAGGGCTTCGAGCCGGCCGTCGGCTTTACCGTCTATGTGGACTCGCTGCTGCGCGCCTTGCCGGCGCCCCGCCGCGCGGACACGCTGTTCGTGCCTGCCGGCACCCCGTTGAAGGATGCCCAGAAGCTTCGCGCCGATGGATGGCGCACGGTCGCGGGCCTCGATCCGGCCGGCGACGCGGCCGCCGAGGCGCGGCGCATGGGATGCAGCCATGTCTACCGCAACGGCGGTGTGGAAGGAGTCTGATCGTGGCGAATGTGGTGGTCATCGGCTCCCAGTGGGGCGATGAGGGCAAGGGCAAGATCGTCGACTGGCTGTCGGAGCGCGCCGACGTGGTGGTGCGCTTCCAGGGCGGCCATAACGCCGGCCACACGCTGGTCGTCGGCAACCAGACCTACAAACTCAGTCTGCTCCCGTCGGGCGTGGTGCGTGGCCGGCCGTCGGTGATTGGCAACGGTGTCGTCGTCGACCCGTGGGCGCTGGTGGCCGAGATCGAGAAGATCCGCGCCCAAGGCATCGACATCACCCCGGAGACGCTGCACCTGGCCGAGAACGCCTCGCTGATCCTGCCGCTGCACCGCGAGTTGGACGGCATGCGCGAGGACGCCTCCAGCGAGCGCGCCAAGATCGGCACCACAAGGCGCGGCATCGGCCCCGCCTATGAGGACAAGGTCGGCCGCCGCGCCCTGCGGGTCTGTGACCTGGAGGATGACGAGGCGATCAACACGAGGCTTGATGCCCTGCTGTCACACCACAACCCGCTGCGCCGCGGCCTGGGCCAGCCGGAGGTGGACCGCGACGAGCTGTTCCGCGAGATCAAGGAGATCGCGCCGAAGATCCTGCCCTATGCCGCGCCGACCTGGCGGTTCATGGCGGAAAAGCGCCGCGCCGGCCAGCGCATCCTGTTCGAGGGCGCCCAGGGCACCATGCTCGACGTCGATCACGGCACCTATCCGTTCGTCACCTCGTCCAACACCGTCGCCGGCCAGGCCGCGGGCGGCGCCGGCATCGGCCCGGGCGCGCTGGACTATGTGCTGGGCATCACCAAGGCCTACACGACGCGGGTCGGCAGCGGGCCGTTCCCGACCGAGCTGACCTGCGAGATCGGCCAGAAGCTCGGCGAGCGCGGCCACGAATTCGGCACCGTCACCGGCCGCAAGCGCCGGTGTGGCTGGTTCGACGCCGTGATGGTGCGCCAGGCGGTGAAGGTGGGCGGCATCCAGGGAATCGCGCTGACCAAGCTCGACGTACTCGACGGCTTCGACGAGCTGAAGGTGTGCACCGGCTACATGCTGGACGGCGCGCTGATCGACTATCTGCCGTCTAGCGCCGACAAGCAGGCGCGCGTCACGCCGGTTTACGAGACCATGGACGGCTGGAAGGACAGCACCCAGGGCGCCCGTTCCTGGGCCCAGCTTCCGGCCACGGCGATCAAGTATATCCGCCGCATCGAGGAGTTGATCGAAGCACCCGTCGCTATGCTGTCGACCAGCCCCGAGCGCGAGGACACGATTCTGGTCAACGACCCGTTCGTGGATTAGGAGCCCCGCTTCCGCTTCTGCATGTGCACCGGATGGTCGGCCGGCACGGCTTACAGCCGGGCGAGGGGCGTTCCATCCTTCAGGACGGTGAACTCCTCGCCTGCGGCGGCGCGTTCAAGGAACTCGGAAAGCCTCTTCGTCATCTCGCGAATATCGTATTGATTGGTCATCTTACGGGCTCAGTGAAAATTTCGCTTGGTTTCGCGGATTTTCCTGTTTCGGCGCAATCCAGATAGGTCATCGACAATGACCCGCCCCTTCCGACAGGTGACGTCCTCCGCTTCCGGTGGCTAGCCTCCGTGCTATGCTGCGGCCGGGGAGGACCACATGAAACCAATCAACCGCATGGACGACCCGGTGCGCCCGGCGACCGTGGCTGACGCCGCGCTGGCCGATGCCGAGGTGCTGGAATGTCCCTATCCCACCTACGAGTTGTTGCTCGAGGAAGCGCCGGTGTGGCGCGATCCGGCGACCGGCATGTATGTGGTCAGCCGCTACGACGATCTGCGCGCGGTGCTGAAGGACACGGACACCTTCAGCAACTGGCGCACCGAGCACGACCACGACGCGCTCACCGGCCCGGCCCGCAAGGCCTATGAGCGGTTCCTTGAGAAGGGCTGGGTGCCGGCGCCGTCGCTCGCCGCCCGCGACGATCCCAACCATGCCGAGATGCGCGCCACCTTCGACAAGGCATTCCGCGCCGGCCGGATCAAGGACCTGGAGCCGCTGGTCTCCGGCTTGGCCTACGAGCTCATGGACAGCTTCGTCGGCGACGGGCGCTGCGAATATGTCAGGCAGTTCGCCATCCCGCTGCCGCTCATCGTCATCTGCCGCCAGATGGGCGCCGCCGACGAGCATGTCTGGACCATCAAGCGCTGGACCGACGCCTGGATCAAGGGCCGGGGCATCGGCCTGTCCGAGGACGAGGTGCTGTGGGCCACCGACATGGAAATCGAGGCCCAGCACTTCTTCCAGCCCCTGTTCGAGCAGCTGCGCAAGCAGCCTGACGGCACGCTGCTGTCGGACCTGGTCAACAACGTTATTCCCGAGTGGGGCCGGCCGCTGAACGACAACGAGCTGCACGCCCACATGATGCAGGACACCTTCGTCGGCGGCTCGGAGACCACCACCAACGCGCTGTCGGCCGGCATCATGATGCTCGCGCGCAACCCCGATGTGTGGCGCAAGCTCAAGTCGGACCCCGACCGATACCTGAAAACCTTCTGCGAGGAGGTGGTGCGCCTCGATGGGCCGGTACAGGGCCTGACGCGTATGGCGGTGAAGGACACCGAGATTCAGGGCGTGACGATCCCCAAGGGCTCCATCGTCCAGGTGCGGTTCGCCGCCGCCAACCGGGACCCGCGGCATTTCGAGTGCCCGCACGAGATCGACCTGGAGCGCAAGAACGCCGGCTCGCACCTGGGATTCAGCTCTGGCGTTCACCATTGCCTGGGTGCACCATTGGCCCGGCGGGAGCTTTACTGGGGCTTCAAGGCTTTCGTCGACCGCATCGAGGATGTCTGGCTGGCCGAGGGCAAGAATGACCTGCGTCACCTGCCGAACTATCATTTGCGGATACTGAAGGAACTGCATATCGAGTTCACGCCGAGCCAACGGTAGGAATATGGGCTTGTTCATCGCGCTGGGGACTGTCGTTCTGACGGCGATCCTGTCGCCGTTCTTCCTGGTGATGCTGAGGCGCGCCAGCCTTCGCCCGCCGGAGATCGACCCGGACGGCAGGACCGTGCTCGGGCTGACCATGGGGCTGATGGTGCTGGGCATCTGCAGCGCGGCGTTCTGCCTGTCGCTGCTCTGGCTGGTGGTGGTGCTGGCACTCGATCCCGATCCCTGGGACCTGGGCACCGCCGTCGTGCCCGCACTCGGATCGCTGCTGTTCGTCGTCACCGGATGGGCGATCTACGGCATGTTCTTCATTGGGGTGCGCTTCGGAGCCGACGGCATCCTCTACCGCCAGATAACCGGAAGTCACCTGGTGCCGTGGGACCAGGTCGAACAGGTGGTGGACCACCCGATCATGGGCACCTATCTGCGCACGGCGGCGGGCCGGCTCTACCTGTCGAAATTCCGGACCGGGTTCCAGCAGCTGCTCGCCGAGCTCCGCAGCCGGGGCGTGGAGGGCGCCGAGCGCCGCAGCCTGGTGCGGCCGCTTTAGGGCGAGGTTATTCCGGCCCGATAAGTCCCTGCCACGGGATATCGGGCAACCACGCGGGAAGCACCACGAGGACCAGCACCCAAACGACAATGTGGAAAGCCACGATCAGCCCTGAATCGATACGGAAGGACACCTTCCGGCTCTTGTGCCGGAACACTTGCCGCGCAAGCATGCCGCCTGGCCAGCCTCCCAACAGATCCAGCATGTGAAGCGTTGCCTCGGATGTTCTGCGGTCTCCGGCGCGGGCGCTGCTCTTGTCGCTGGCGTATGCCGAGAACGAGATGGCCGACATCAGCGCATAGGTCCCAGGCACCCACCATGACACGTGGCCGAGTTTGGCCAAAATCGCCATGGCGGCAAAAAAGAGGTTCACCAGCAACAAGGCGTCCATGACGCGCCGGCCCCATCGCTTTGCCACGGATCGCTGGACACGTTTCGCCTGGATGCGTCCCTGTTTGTCGAGGCCCAACTCGAACCGGACTGCTTCACCTGCGGCAAGCCCCGTCCTGTCGCCGCTTATGGCCGAGACGTGAAAAAACAGGTCGCCTGTCTGAGTGTCCGGCGCAATGAAGCCGAAGCCCTTTTCCTCATTGAACCTGATGATGGTGCCCGTGCGCTTCATCGCCGCATAACATGATTGACGTTATGCGGGGATCAGACCGAAGCATCGCGCGCTCGTCAACCGGGCGGTTGGCGCACGCCAGATCAGGCGCCCAGCGACCGCTGCTCGCCGGCGGCGATCTGGCGGTCCTTCATGGCGTTCTTCATCGCCTTCTGCAGCTTCTCGAAGGCGCGGACCTCGATCTGGCGGACCCGCTCGCGTGAAATCTTGTACTCCTGGCTCAGATCCTCCAGCGTCGCCGGCTCTTCCTTCAGGCGGCGCTCGGTGAGGATGTGCTTCTCGCGGTCGTTCAGCACCGACATGGCGTCGCCGAGGAGCTGCTGGCGCAGCGACAGTTCGTCGCGCTCCACCAGGCGCTCTTCCTGGTCCATGTCCTCGTCGACCAGCATGTCCTGCCACTCGCTGTCGGATTCGTCGCGCAGTGGCGCGTTGAGCGAGCTGTCCGGCGCGGTCAGGCGCCGGTTCATGGAGACGACCTCGTCCTCGCTGACGCCCAGCCGGCGGGCGATCTCGGCCACGTTCTCGGGCTTCAGGTCGCCTTCCTCGATGGCCTCGATCTGGCCCTTGATGCGCCGCAGGTTGAAGAACAGCTTCTTCTGCGCCGCCGTGGTGCCCATCTTCACCAGCGACCACGAGCGCAGCACATATTCCTGGATCGAGGCGCGGATCCACCACATGGCATAGGTAGCGAGGCGGAAGCCCTTTTCGGGATCGAAACGCTTCACCGCCTGCATCATGCCGACATTGCCTTCCGAGATCAGCTCGCCCAGCGGCAGGCCATAGCCGCGGTAGCCCATGGCGATCTTGGCCACCAGGCGCAGATGGCTGGTCACCAGCTTGTGGGCGGCCTCGGTGTCGCCATGCTCCTTCCAGGCGCGGGCGAGCATGTACTCGTCCTCCTGCGTCAGCATGGGGAACTTGCGGATTTCCTGCAGGTAGCGTGACAGGCTGCCGTCCGGGCTCAGCACGGCCGGGAGTTGTGCGGTCGACATATCGGATCTCTCGTTCATCTTACTATTCTAGGGGACGGCGCGGGAAACGCCAACTCCACCCCTAAACCCCCCGACGAACCGATTTGATCCATCGCAAGCGCCGGCATCAGGCGGACAACACCCGCTCCAGCGCTTCGATGTCACTTGGGAGCTCGCTTTCGAAGTTCAAGAGCGTGCCGGTGACGGGATGCTCGAACCCCAGCACGCCCGCGTGCAGCGCCTGGCGGTTGAAGGTCTTGAGGAACGCCTGCGCGTCCGGCTTCAGGCCCTTCGCCCGGCGCCCGGCGCCGTACATCGGGTCGCCGATCACGGTGTGCCCGATATGGGCCATGTGCACCCTGATCTGGTGGGTCCGGCCCGTTTCCAGCCGGCATTCGATCATGCTGGCGACAGGCGCCAGCCTGTCGCCAAAGACCGCCTCGACCGCATAATGGGTCACGGCGTGCTTGCCGCCGGACTTCAGCACCGCCCGCTTCTGCCGGTTGCTGGTGCTGCGGCCGATCTGGGTGTCGATGGTGCCCTCGCGCGGTCGCGGCGCGCCCCAGCAGATCGCCTTGTAGGCCCGCTCGATGCTGTGTTCGTGGAACTGGGCAGCCAGGCCGTTGTGCGCGGCGTCGGTCTTGGCCGCCACCATCAGCCCCGAGGTGTCCTTGTCGAGGCGGTGGACGATTCCCGGGCGCTTGACGCCGCCGATGCCCGAGAGGCTGTCGCCGCAATGGGCGATCAGGGCATTGACCAGGGTGCCGCCCGCGTGGCCGACGGCGGGATGCACCACCAGACCCGCCGGCTTGTCGATGACGATCAGGTGGGCGTCCTCGAACACCACCGTCAGCGGAATGTCCTCGCCCTTCGGCGCGGCCTCGACGGCGGGTGGGATGGTGAGCACGTAGCGCTCCCCCGGTTTGACCTTGGCGGAGGCGTTGTCTATGGTCCGCGCCACCGGGCCGTCCATGCGCGCGACCTGGCCCGCGGCGAGCAACTGCTGGATTCGCGCGCGGGACATGTCGGGCAGGGCGGCGGCGAGCGCCTTGTCGAGCCGGTCGCCCGCCGCGGCATCGCCGATGATCGTCTCGACCGTCTGATCGGAAAGCTGGGACATGAGCGAACAAGTGGACCAAAAGCAGCGCGTGCTCAAGATCATCGTGATCGGGCTGGGCATCCTGATCGTGATCTGCCTGGGCGTGATCGTCGCCGGCATGGCCATGCAGGCCGCCAAGCTGGACAAGAAGAGGGCCGCCGAACAGCAGATCGATGAGCCTCGCGCCGCTTCGCCGGGCAAGGCGCTTGGCGAATTGGACATACCGATCCCGCATGGCGCCAGCGTCATCGCGGTGACGGGCGGCGGCAGGGAACTCCAGGTGCTGCTCGAGACGCCCGAAGGCCGCGCCGTCATGCTGGTCGACCGCAAGACCGGCAAGATCCTGGGCACGCTGCGTTTCGTGCCTGGTGTTGCACCTGGCGCACCGTGATCCGGCTGCCGCCCGAGATGGCGGGGCGCATCCGCGAGGCGGCCCGCGCCGCCTATCCCGAGGAATGCTGCGGCCTGCTGATCGGCCACCGGGAAGGCGACAGGCTGGTGATCGACGAGATCGCCGAAAGCGTCAACCTGTCGGCCAGCCCCCGCGACAGCTTCGAGATCGACCTTCGCCTGCGCCTGACGCTGCAGAAGAGGTTGCGCGGCACCGGCCGCGACATCGTCGGCCACTACCATTCCCACCCGGACGCGCCCGCCGCACCCTCCGAGCGTGACCGCGCCCAGGCGTGGGAGCCGGACATGATCTGGCTGATCGCCGGGGTAACGGAAGGCTTAGTCGGCGACTTGGCGGCCTTCCGCCTCGACGAGGCCGCCGGCCGGTTCGATCCGGTGGCCATCGTCATGCTGGCCTGAGCCCGCACTTTTCCCTTGATCGGCCACTTTTCCCTTGATCGCCTGGGGCCATCCCGCCTATCTAGTGCGCCTGTTCGCGGCCTATGCTCCCTTCGTCTAGTGGCCCAGGACGTCGCCCTCTCACGGCGAAAACAGGGGTTCGAGTCCCCTAGGGAGCGCCAGCGATATCAATGGGTTGGAGATCCCAGCCGCCCAAAAATCCCCCGCATCCTGTAATTTTCCTGTAAAGACGCTGTTGCGTTTAGTTGCAGATTCGCATCGTACTGTCAGGCTCCGCATGTGGATAGGCCACTCGCGTTCGTTGAGTTCGAGGCGAACGGCATATTGGCGGCATGGCTTTGTGTGCATAAACGCACAGAGATTCTTTAATTGGCGCGTTTACGCGCGTACTGCGTGGTTTCGCACCGGCTGCGCGTCCCCACCCACCCCCCTTTTCGCGCTGCCGAGCCGCCGGCGCAGCGCTACGGTGATCGGCAACCACCGCGTCATTGAACAGAACTCTGGTGCGCTCTCACGCCGAGCGCCGTGAGACTAAGGCCACATGGCGAGAAGCGACTCGGCCCACACCTGATCCCCTTACTAAACGTAGTGAAGTAAGGGGATCAGGAGTGAGCAAGCCATGTGGATTTTTCTGAACGACGCTTTCGTATCCATCGTCGCTGATCGCAAAGATCGAACGCGGTTGCTGGTCAGGGGCCGATTGCCCGGAGATATCGAACGGCTCTGGCCAGAGGCCGAAGTGCTCGAAGGCCAGGGAAGTGACTATCGCTTTCGGGCATTCCTGCCACGCGCGGCTGTCGTCAAGACGATCACCAGACGGCTGCGTGACATCTGACGTTCCGACTGGCGCTGAATGCCGCGCCGCCCGCGAGCCACGCCTGAAGCCATCGGGGCTTTTCCGCGCCCCCGATCCAGTCTAGCTTCGCGCCCGAAGCTCAGTGCGGGAGGCATCGTTGAAGAATCTGTTCGATCTGAAGGGCAGGGTGGCGCTGGTCACCGGCGGCAATGGCGGCATCGGCATCGGCATGGCCGAGGGCCTCGCCATGCACGGCGCCTCCGTGGTGATCTGGGGCACCAACGAGGAAAAGAACGCGAAGGCCGTCGAGCGCCTGAAGCAGCACGGCGGCGCGGTGCGCTCGGCGAGGATCGACGTATCCGACGAGGATGCGGTAAAGGCCGGCGTGGCCGATATCCTCAAGGAGTTCGGGCGGCTGGACCAGGCCATTGCCAATGCCGGCATCTCGATCCGCCGCAAGGACCTGTTCGACATCTCCATCGAGGACTTCAGGAAGATGGAGGGCGTCAACCTGCACGGCGTGCTGTTCACCCTGCGCGAGGCGGCCCGCCATATGGTCGAGCGCGCCAAGGACGGGGACGCAGGCGGCTCCCTCGTGGGCATCGCCTCGACCGCCGCCGTCCACGGCGCGGCCCGCAACGAGCACTACGCCGCGACCAAGGGCGCGGTCGTCACCATGTGCCGCGCCATGGCCGTGGAACTGGCGCGCTACAAGATCGCCGTCAACAGCATCTGCCCGGGCTGGGTGCGCTCGGAGATGACCGCAGGCGCGCAGGCCTGGGACAAGTTCAACGAAAACGTCATCAGCCGCGTGCCGATGGGCGGCTGGGCCGATGGCGAGGACTTCTCGGCCATCGCCGTCTATCTGGCCAGCGCGGCGTCGCGCTTCCATACCGGCGACACCCTGGTGATCGACGGCGGCTACACGATCTACTGAGCCGGGCATGAACAGCACAGTCACGAGCAGCATGGATTGGGACGCGCTGGCCCGCCGGGACAGTTACACGGTGTTCAACCCCATCCTGGTTCGCATCCGCGACCTGGACCTGCAGGCGCACGTCAACAACAGCGTGGTCGCCGCCTATCTGGAGGAAGGTCGCTACCGGCTGCTCAACTTCACCATCCGCCGGCAGCTGCCGGACGATGCGATCGGCGGCTTCGTCGTCGCGGAGCAGACCATCCGATACCTGAAGGAAATCCGCGAGACCGGCGAGCTTGCCGTCGGTACGCGGGTCGAGCGGATCGGCAACAGCTCGTTCGCCATGGGCCAGGGCATCTTCAGCGGAGACGTCTGCGTCGCCGCCGCGTTGCTGACCATGGTCCATATCGGCCGCGAGAGCCGCAAGGGCGAGCGGCTGTCCGAGCCGTTCAGGGCCGCACTCGAAGCGCACCTGCCTGCGCGTTGAAGGCTCATTTGGACATTGTGGCATTCGCGTGGCGTGCACATATATGATCACGGATACCGGCAACGCAGATACCGGCAACTTAGG
The DNA here is from genome assembly GCA_945907245.1 of Rhizobium sp. Q54. Classification (GTDB taxonomy): domain Bacteria; phylum Pseudomonadota; class Alphaproteobacteria; order SMXS01; family SMXS01; genus RI-34. The sequence goes on along the minus strand of CAMDTB010000005.1, from coordinate 52,897 downwards.
CTTGGGAAAATCATGAGGTCGATGTTCAGCATCGTCTTGGTCGCGCTGGTCCTGGTGACAGGACTGCGGCCGGCCCATGCCGACGAGCCGCCCGCGCCCGAAATCCAACGCTTCGCCGACCTGATCCTCTACCGGCTCGATCTCGGCGAGCACGTGGCCGCGTGGAAGTGGCGCAACAACCGGCCGATCGAGGATATCGAGCAGGAAGCCCGGGTGCTCGACGCCGCCGCCTCCCAGGCCGAGGCCTCGGGGCTTGACTTTCCCTCGGCGCGCCCGTTCCTCGCCGCCCAGATGGACGCGTCGAAAGCGGTCCAGCGCCGCTGGTTCGCGGTATGGAAAGCCAAGGGCCTTCCAGCCACCCAGCCCGACCTGGACCTCAACACCGTGCTGCGCCCGTCCATCGCCCGGGCCGGTGACGCGATCCTGAGCCAGCTGGTGCTGGTGCGCCCGCTGCTCGACGTGCCGGACCAGCGCGACCACCTTCTCTCGATCCTGAATACCGCCGCGAAACAGCGCGGTCTGGCGCCGGAAGCACTCTCCGAGATCGCCCGGTCGGCGGGAAAGGTGGCCTACGCGCCGCAGGGCTCGCTGCTCGACCGTATCGTCGCGCGCAAGCAGCTCCGGGTCGGCACCACCGGCGACTACGCGCCCTTTACCGTCAAGACCGGCGACACCTGGTCGGGTATCGACATCGACCTGGCCCGCAGCCTGGCCGACAGGCTGGGCGTCGAACTGGTGTTCGTGCAGACGAGTTGGCCGACGCTGATGCAGGATCTCAAGTCCAGCAAGTTCGACATCGGCATGGGCGGCATCAGCAAGACCCAGGAGCGGCAGCGCGAGGCGTTCCAGACCCGCAGCTATCTGAACGACGGCAAGGCGCCCATCGTTCGCTGCGGCGACGAGCAGAAATACGACACCGTGGACGAGATCAACCGCAAGGGCGTGAAGGTCATCGTCAATCCGGGCGGCACCAACGAACGCTTCGCCCTCGCCAAGCTGCTCGACGCCGACCTGACCGTGTTCCCCGACAATACGAGGATCTTCGACGAGATCGCCGCTGGCCGGGCCGATGTGATGGTCACCGACAAGATCGAGGTGCAGTGGCAGGCGGCGCGCAATCCCAGGCTCTGCGCCGCGATGAAGGGCGCGTTCAACCTGACGGAGAAGGCCTATGTCATGCCACGGGACGACGCGCTGCTGGAGGCGGTCGACGACTGGCTCGACAAGATCGAGGCCGACGGCACCCTCAAGGCGACCTTCGACAAATACCTGAAGAAGCCGAAGTCCGCAGCCGTGGACGATGCGGCGCGCAAGCCCAGGGCGCCCGCCGCCGACTAACCGCCCTTGTCAGCGCGCGGCGGGGTCGATGGCCGGACAGGTGTCGGCCGCCCGCCGGCTGTCCCTGGCGACCAGCAGCACATCGCCGGTTTCCCTTGCGGCCGCGTTTTCACCTGTGCGTGCGGCGCTTTGTGCTAATCTCTGGACGGGAAAAGCATGGGGAGAGTTGCATGGGAGTTCTGGACCAGTATCGGCTGGATGGGCAGGTTGCCGTCGTCACCGGCGGCGGACGCGGCTTGGGCGAGGGCATCGCCCACGCGCTGTCGGACGCAGGCGCGGCGGTCGTCGTGGCGGCGCGGCGCGCCGCGGAAGTCGACAAGGTGGCCGCCGACATCAACGCCAAGGGCGGCAAGGCGCTGGCCGTCCCGACCGACGTCACCAATTCGCAGGCGCTCGAGGCGCTGGCGCAGGCCGCCGTCGACACGTTCGGCAAGCTGACCATCCTGGTGAACAACGCCGGCGGCTCGCGCGCCATGGGGCCGCTGACCGAGCTGTCGGCGAAAGACTGGCAGGACTGCATCGACCTCAACATCACTGCCGTATGGGCGGCGACCCTGGCCGCGGTGAAGCGGATGACCGAGGGCGGCTCCATCGTCAACATCTCGTCGCTGGTGGCGCGCGGCCCGATTCCGGGCAGCGGTCACTATGGCGCGGCCAAGGCCGCCGTGAACAGCCTGACCGAAACCTTCGCCCGCGAGCTGGCGCCCGCCATCCGGGTCAACGCCATCATGCCGGGCTACATCCCGACCGAGGTGATGATGGCGGCGCTGGGCGTCACCGACGAGAGCGGCCTGCCGGCGCTGGCCAAGCAGCTCGCCATTCCCATGGGTACCTTCGGCAAGCCGCAGGATATCGGCGCCGCCGTGGTCTATCTGTGCTCGCCGGCGTCGGGCTGGGTGACCGGGCAGATGCTTCCGGTCACCGGAGGCCACTGATGGGCATCCTCGATCAGTACCGGCTCGACGGCCAGGTGGCGGTTGTCACCGGCGGCGGCCGCGGCATCGGCGAGGGCATCGCCCACGCGCTGTCGGAAGCGGGCGCGTCGGTCGTGCTCGCCGCCCGGCGCAAGGACGACGTCGAGAAGGTGGCCGCGGACATCGTCGCCAAGGGCGGCAAGGCGATCGCCATGCCCACCGACGTCACCAATTCCCAGTCGCTCGACGCGCTGGCCCAGGCCGCGATCGACAATTTCGGCAAGCTCTCGATATGGGTGAACAACGCGGGCGGCTCGACCTATATGGGTCCGCTGACCGGGGCATCGCCCGATTCCTGGCAGCACTGCATGGACACCAACCTCACCGCGGTCTGGGCAGGCACGGTCGCGGCGGTTAAGCGGATGGCGGATGGCGGCGCGGTCATCAACATCTCGTCGCGGGCGGCGCGCGGCCCGGTGCCGGGAAGCGGCCATTACGGCGCGGCCAAGGCCGCCGTGAACAGCCTGACCGAGACCTTCGCCCGCGAACTGGCGCCGAGGGTGCGGGTCAACGCCATCGAGCCGGCGTGGATTCCCACCGAGGTGGTGATGAACGCCCTCGGCATCGACGAATCCGGCCTGCCGGACCTGCTGGAGAAGGCGAAGATACCGGCGGGCCGGTTCGGCACGCCCATGGATATCGGCGCGGCGGTCGTCTACCTCAGCGCACCCGCGTCGGGATGGATCACCGGCCAGATCTGGCCGGTCACCGGAGGTCTCTAACAGCAGGAGCGAGCGATGCAGAAGCGGATGATCGTCCCCGACAGGCTCAAGAGCCTGCACGACAACTGGCATTACTCGCCCGGCGTACTGGTCGGCGACACGCTCTACATTTCCGGCGCCATCGGCATCAGGGCGGACGGCGTGATTCCGCGCAGCGCGGAGGCGCAATATGAACTGTGCTTCGAGAACATGAAGGCGGTGCTCGAAGAAGTCGGCGCCACGTTCGACAACCTCGTCGACCTGAAGACCTACCATATCGAATTGCAGCACAGCATCGCCGTCTTCGCCGAAGTGAAGGACCGCTACATCAAGGATCCCTATCCCACCTGGACCGCCATCGGGGTGCGTGAACTCGCCAACCGCGACCTGATGGTCGAGATCGACGGCGTGGCCAAGCTTTAGGACCTACCGCCGCCACCAGACCGGCTTGGGCACCTTCGGCAGCAGGCGGCCGACCCATTTTTCCAGCGGCAGCCACAGCACCGAGCGCATCCAGATCAGCCATGGGTCGAAGCGGCGGATCGAGCCTTCCATGGGCTCCAGCTCGATGGCCACGCGCACGATGCGGTCCTTGCGGGTCTCGGCGACAATCAGCTCGATGGCGCCCAGCCGCAGCCGCTTGCCGGCGCTGGGGCGGGTCAGCAAATGGGTTTCCATGAACTGGCCCAGCGGCAGCTCGCGCTGGTTGGCGGGCACCTTGACGTCGTACATGGCGGTCACCGCGCCGGTCGGCGTGTCGGCGGCGAAGACGAACTCGCCCAGCAGGTCGACCGCAGTGTCTCGGGCGCCGTCCTTGGTGCCGAACACACGGTCGAGCAGCGCCACGTGTTCCTGGGTCGTCAGCAGCAGCACGTCGTCACCCGGCGCCAGGTGCTCCAGTTCGCTTGCGCCGCGGATCTCGCCGTCGCGGATGATCGAGACCAGCACCACCTCGTCGGGCAGCGGCAGCCGCGCCATGGAGCGCCGCATGGCCAGGCTCCCCGGCTGCACCGTATAGGCCAGCATGTCCTTGCCGATGTCGTGGGGCAGCTCGATGTCGACCCGGGGCGGCGCGGCGGGCCTGGGCGGCAGCACCACGTTCAGCCAGCGGCCGGACAGGCCGATGGTCCAGCCCTGCACCACCAGCGAGGTGATCACCACCATGTAGACCACCACGAACCAGTCCTGCGATCCCGGGATTCCGGCCAGGACCGGGATGGTGCCGAGATAGATCGGCACCGCGCCGCGCAGGCCGACCCATGACACGAACGCGATCTCGCGCGGGCTGTATTTGTAGGGCCACAGGCACAGGAAGCCCGCGACCGGGCGGGCGACGAAGATCAGCACGGCGGCGATGCCGATCGAGGCGGCCAGCACGGGCAGCATCTTCGACGGCGTGATCAGCAGGCCCAGGATCAGGAACATGGCGATCTGCGCCAGCCACGCCATGCCGTCGGTGAACCGCTCGATGATCTGAGTCGCCTTGTGCCGCCGCCGGCCGAACACGTAGCCCGCCAGGTACACCGCGAGGAAGCCGCTGGCGCCGAAGGTCTGGGCGGCGGCGAACACGAACAGGCCGCCGGCCACGGCCAGCACCGGGTAAAGGCCCACCGACAGGGTCAGCCGGTTGACGATGGTGAGCAGCAGGCTGCCGCCCAGCACGCCGAACACGATGCCGCCCAGCAACTGGACGATGGCGTGGGTCATCAGCGTCTGCGCGGTATCGAGGGGGCTCGCGGCGCCGGTCTGCAGGATCGTCAGGAAGGTGATGGTGAGGAACACGGCCATCGGGTCGTTGAGGCCGGCCTCGACTTCCAGGGTCGGGCGCAGCCTGCCCTTCAGCCGCACGCCCCGGACACTCAGCAGGAAGAACACCGCCGCCGCGTCGGTCGAGGCGACGATGGAGCCGACAAGCATCCCCTCGATCCAGCCGATGCCCATGAACCATTTGGCGGCCAGGCCGGCGATGAGGGCGGTGATCACCACGCCGACGCTCGACAGGGTGGCGGCGGGCGCCAGCACCTCTCGGAAATCCTTGCGCTCGGTGCGCAAGCCGCCGTCGAACAGGATGATGGCGAGGGCCAGGCTGCCGACGGTATAGGCCGCATGGTAGTTGTCGAACAGGATGCCGCCGGGGCCGTCCTCGCCGGCCAGCATGCCGAGGATCAGGAAGACCAGCAGCAGCGGAGCGCCGAAGCGCGTCGAGACGAGCCCGACCAGGATGCTCAGCACGATCAGGCCGGAGGAGAGCAATATGACGTGGTCGATCCACTCCATCGGTCGGCGGTCCTCAGCTTACCGGGAATGGTAACATCGGCAGGTTGCGATAAGCGAAATTATTACGGAACAAGCGGAAATCCGCGTTCGGGGAAGGAAGTAATGGTGTTGGGTCGCGCCTCTCCATCCGCAACCTCTCGTTGTCATCCCGGCGCATGCCGGGACCCAGTCGGGGCAAGGAACGAGGCGGTTGTGAGCCCCGATCAACTAAGAATTGTTTCTTCGTGGACCGAGTGGGTGGATCGGTTTGCGCCCCTTTCCCCATCTGGGTCCCGGCATGCGCCGGGATGACAATGAAGGGGATAGGCCTACCCCACCTCCATCGGCGCGGCTGGATCGGCAGCCCATTCGGACATGGAGCCGTCATAGACCGCCACGTTGTCGTGGCCCAGGCGGGCCAGCGCGAACGCCGTGAGGGTCGCCGCGATGCCGCCGCCGCAATAGGTGATGATCCGCTTGCCGCCTTCCGCGCCGACGCCGCCCAGCCGCTCGCGCAGCACCGCGTCGTCCAGCAGGCGCAGGTCCTCGCCCAGCAGGTCCATGGCCGGCAGGTTGACGCTGCCGGCGATGCGGCCGGGGCGCGGGCCCGTCGTCACCTTGCCGGCGTGCATCTCCCGCGACAGGCTATTGAGCACGCAGGTCTGGCCGTCGGCGATGGCGGCGGCCACGTCGTCCTTGCCGACGAACAGGCCGGGCCGCGGCTTCGGGGTGAACGTGGCCGGCGGATAGCGCGGCGGATCGACCGAAATCTCGCGCCCGTCGCGCTTCCACTTGCTCCAGCCGCCGTTCAGCACGGCCGCGTTGTCGAAGCCGAAGGCGCGCAGCATCCACCAGACGCGCGTCGCCCACATGGGCGGCCCGGCGCAATAGAGGACGATCCTGTTGCCGTCGCCCAGCCCGGCCTTGCCGACAGACGCCGCGAATTTTTCGGCGGGCGGCATCATGAAGCGCAGCTTCTGCCCGGTGTCGGACAGGTCCGAGATCAGGTCGAGGAAGCCCGCGCCCGGAATGTGGCCATCCTCCCAATGCGCCCTGCCGCTCTCGATCTTCACCGTGCCGTCGCCATTCGGCGTCAGGAACACGGTGCAGTCGTAGATGCGCAGGGCCGGATCCTCGAGATGGTCGGCGAGCCAGTCGGTCTCCACCAGGCCGTCAGTAGCGAATGTCATGATCGTTCTCCCGTTTCCGACGACCAGCATAACGGACATCCGGGGTCGAATCCCAGCCTCGGTGCTTGGTGCCGCCGAACGGGCTGTGCTATGAACCGCGCGACCTTACCGAGCAGTCAAGAACGGGGGAACTCGTGAGCAAGCAGAACGAAATCGTCGGAGTCCTCGGCGCCGGCGCCATGGGCCGCGGCATCGTCCAGATCGCCCTCCAGGCCGGCTGTCCGGTGCGCCTGTTCGACATGAACCGCGCCGCCATGGAAGAGGCCGCCGGCTTCATCGGCAAGATGCTGGACCGTGCCGCCGAGAAGGGCCAGCTGGATCAGGCCGCCGCTGCCGCCGCCAAGGCCAACCTGAAGCTGGCCGACAGCCTCGACGGCTTCGCCGACTGCACCGTGGTGGTCGAGGCGATCCTGGAAAACCTCGACGTCAAGAAGCAGGTGTTCTCCGACCTGGAGGCCATCGTTTCGGACGACTGCATCCTCACCACCAACACCTCCTCGCTCAGCGTCACCGCCATCGCCGCCGCCTGCAAGAAGCCGGGCAGGGTCGCCGGTTTCCACTTCTTCAACCCGGTGCCGCTGATGAAGGTGGTCGAGGTGGTGAAGGCGCTGATGACCGAGGACTGGGCCGTCGATCGCCTCAACGCGCTGGCGACCGCCATGGGCCACCGCCCGGTCGGCGCCAAGGACACGCCCGGCTTCCTGGTCAACCATGCCGGCCGCGCCTACTACACCGAGGGCTTCCGCATCCTGTCGGAAGGCGTCGCCGAATATCCGGTGATCGACGACGTGCTGCGCGACGCCTGCGGCTTCCGCATGGGCTGCTTCGAACTGCTCGACCTGACCGGCCTCGACGTGTCGTTCCCGGTGATGGTCAGCATCTGGCAGCAGTTCTTCAACGAGCCGCGCTACGTGCCCAATCCGCTGGCGCCGCAGCGCGTCGCCGCCGGCCTCTACGGCCGCAAGACCGGCCGCGGCTTCTACGAGTATGCTGACGGCAAGCGCAGCACCTTCCCGCGCGATCCCGCGCCGACCACGCTGCCCAAGGCGGTCTGGGTCGCCAACGCCACCTCCGAGGTGCAGGAGATCGTCACGGCGCTGGCCAAGGCCAACGGCGTCGCGGTCGCGTCCGAGCCGGGCGACGGCGTCGTCAGCATCATCTCGCCGATCGGCAAGGATGCGACCACCACGGCGCTCGAACTGGGCATCGATCCGGCGAACACCGTCGCCATCGATCCCCTGTTCGGCCTCGCCACCCACCGCACGCTGATGACCACGCCGGTGACCAGGCCGGAAATCCGCGACGGCGCCCATGCACTGCTGGCGAAAGCGGCCGAGGCGGTGACGGTGATCCATGACAGCCCGGGCTTCATCGCCCAGCGGGTCATCGCCTGCATCGTCAATGTGGGCTGCGAGATCGCCCAGCAGCGCATCGCCACGCCCGACGACATCAACGCCGCCGTGCGCCTGGGCCTGGGCTATCCGAAGGGGCCGCTGGAGTTCGGCGACGCGCTCGGCGCCAGCACTGTGCTGGGCATCCTCGACGCCATGTACGCCTTCTACGGCGACCCGCGCTACCGCGCCAGCGCCTGGCTGAAGCGCCGCGCCCTGCTCGGCGTCCCGCTGACCACGCCGGAAGGCTGAGAGGTTCGCTGAAGCCGACTATCTCGGCTGGATCAGGTTCAGGGTTTCCGGGGCCGGCGCGATGCGGGCCGGTCCGGGGCCGTGGAAGCCGCCGCAATTACGCCATGTCACCTTGACCCAAGCAATTGAAGCAATTGGAAATTGTAGTTACTCTTCACTACCGCGCAAATTCTGATTCCCCTTTCGTTTTTCTACGACCATTCTCCATGCGCGCGTTACACTAATTACAAATAAAACAATTAAAAATATCATTAGCATAACCAATGATGCCCTCCAAAACAAAGCACGCCCCTCGCTCAAGACTCTCATTTCTGATGTGTATAGCCCCCTATAGCTCATTCCAACATGAATTTCGAGATACACCAACACCGTACCATAGAGAAGCAGCAGCGATAACAAGGCGTGAAAGGCAGACTTTACTGCACTAATTGATTTTTTGGCTTTATTCATGCTTATGGCCTTACGGCAAGTTACCAATAGACAAATCCGGGGGTTACGATGACGGTTACAGGGTTACGGTGCCAGTTTACTAAATAGCCCAGCATCCATCACCTTAATGCACCCACTGACGAAGCCGGAAGGCTGATTATCCCGGCTGGATCAGGTTCAGGGTTTCCGGCGCCAGCGCGATGCGTGCCGGTCCGGGACCGTGGAAGTCGCCGTCGATTTCGATCAGCGCGCCCGGCGCGGCGGGCACCAGCGCCTCGCGGGCCTCGATGAAGCGCACGTCCTTCTCCCGGTCCAGCCGGTCGCGGCCGATGGCGGACAGGTAGCGGAACATGTCGCCGCGGCCCGCGCCGGGCATCAGGCACACGGTCAGCGACGGCGCGTCGAGCCGGGCCATGGGCGCGACGATGTAGCGGCCCGCATAGCGCTTGCCGTTGGCGGCGATCATCCAGGCGGTCTCGTACGGGCGGCCGTCGACGATCACCTCGAACGGCGCGGCCGGCGGCTCCAGCCATTCCAGCAGGCCGGCGAGGCCATAGGCGGCCTTGCCCCAGCGGTATTTGATGGCCGGATCGATCCGCGCCGTCACCCGCGCGTCATAGCCGACGCCGGCCATCATCAGGAAGCGGCGGCCGTCGATGTCGCCCATGTGGATCGGCTTCGCCACACCCTCGATCAGCGTCCGGGCCACCGGGCCGGACCATGTGCTGATCCCCAGTTCGCTGGCCAGGACGTTGGCCGTGCCCATCGGGATGATGCCCATGGTCATGCCGGTGCCGGCGAGGCCGTTCGCCACCTCATTGATGGTGCCGTCGCCGCCCGCGGCGACGACGGCGTCGGGCGGGTCGCTGCCGGCCGCGGCGCTTCGGGCCATGGCTTCGGCATCGCCCCGCCGCGTCGTCGCCGCGATGGTCACGATGAATCCCGTCCGCTCCAAAGTCTCGATGGTCTTGCGCAAGAATACCTGCCGACGCCGGCCGGCGATCGGGTTCAGAATCACAAGAAATCGGCGCCGGTGACCGGTTTGTTCTGCGTTCGACATAAAATTGTAACTGGTGGGAGGTAATTTGCAGATGTGGAATTAAGCGACCATCGGGATCATAGCAAGAAAGATTACGGTTTTATGATCCGCCAGGCAGAAACATCGAGGCGCGATATCTCGTCCGAAGGCTGGGACACCCGCGCGCCAGCGGGTCCGTTCCGGGGCAGGGCGCGCGGCACCGTCGCGGCGCTCCCCAAGCCGCCGCTGGAAGAGGGCGACCTCCGCTACCGCAGCATCTGGATCTCCGACATCCATCTCGGCACCAAGGGCTCCCAGGCCGAGGCCCTGCTCGATTTCCTGAAATACAGCGAATGCGAGACGCTCTACCTGGTCGGCGACATCGTCGACGGCTGGCGGCTGAAGAAAAGCTGGTACTGGCCCCAGGCGCACAACGACGTGGTCCAGAAGGTGCTGCGCAAGGCGCGCAAGGGCACCGAGGTGATCTATGTCACCGGCAACCATGACGAGGGGCTGCGCGACTTCGCCGGCCATTTCTTCGGCGGCGTGCTGGTCACCAACGAGGCCATCCACCAGATGGCCGACGGCCGCCGGTTCCTGGTGCTGCACGGCGACGCGTTCGACGCGGTGGTCAAGCATGCCCGCTGGCTCGCCTTCCTCGGCGACCACGCCTATACAGCCGCGCTGACGGTGAACCGGCTGGTCAACGCCATCCGCCGCCGCCTGGGCTATTCCTACTGGTCGCTGTCGGCGTATCTGAAGCACAAGGTCAAGAACGCGGTCGAGTTCATCAGCCGCTTCGAGGATGCCGTGGCGCACGAATGCGCCGAGCGAGGCCTCGACGGCGTCATCTGCGGCCACATCCACCACGCCGAGATGCGCCGCATCAACGGCATCCTCTACTGCAACGACGGCGACTGGGTGGAAAGCTGCACCGCGCTGGTCGAGCATGCCGACGGCCGGCTGGAGATCATCCGCTGGCAGGAGCTGACCGAGCGCTACGAGCTGGTCGGCAAGACCGCGCCAGTACAGGCCGACATGGCGCCGGCAGAGCCCGTTTCCGCCTGATGGCGCGAACTCCCTTTCCCCGACACGTTCCACACGAGGATCGTCCATGAAAATCTGCATCGTCAGCGATGCCTGGTTCCCCCAGGTCAACGGCGTGGTGCGCACGCTGGACACCACAAGGACCGAGCTGCTCAAGCTCGGACACGAGGTGCTTATGATCACGCCGGACCTGTTCCGCACCATGCCCATGCCGACCTATCCGGAAATCCGGCTGGCGGTGCTGCCGCGCCGGCGGCTGCGGGCGATGATCGCCGACTTCGCGCCCGATGCCGTCCACATCGCCACCGAAGGCCCGCTGGGCTGGACGGCGCGGCGCATCTGCCTGAAGGCCGATCTCAGCTTCACCACCGCGTTCCACACCAGGTTCGCCGAATACATCGCCGCCCGGTTCCACATCCCGCTGTCCTGGGGCTACGCCATGCTGCGGCGGTTCCACAAGCCGTCGGACCGGGTGATGGCCGCGACCGAATCCCTGCGCAAGGAGCTGGAGGAACGGGGCTTCGGCCGCACCGCACTGTTCTCGCGCGGCGTCGACATGACCGTCTTCCACCCGCGCGAGAAGACCGATCTCGACATGCTGCGGCCGGTCTACACCTATGTGGGCCGGGTCGCGGTCGAGAAGAACCTGGAGGCATTCGTCAGCCTGGACCTGCCGGGCACCAAGGTGGTCGTCGGCGACGGCCCGCAGCTCGAGGAGCTGCGCGCCGCCTATCCGGACGTGGTGTTCACCGGCGTCAAGCAGGGCGCCGAGCTGGCGGATTACTACGCGCAGAGCGACGTGTTCGTGTTCCCCAGCCGCACCGACACCTTCGGCCTCGTCATCCTGGAAGCCTTGGCCTGCGGCGTGCCGGTCGCGGCCTATCCAGTGCCCGGCCCGCTCGACGTGCTGGGCGAGCATGCCTGCCGCGACGATCACACGGCGCGCGGCGCGGTCGGCTGCCTGTCCGACGATCTGGGCACGGCGATCGCCGGCGCGCTGCGGCTCGATCCGAAAGCCTGCCTCGCCTTCGCCGAGACCTTCAGCTGGGAGGCATGCACACGGCAGTTCGTGGAGAATCTCGCCCCTTTGGAGGTCGCCGCCTGACGCGCTGAGCGCGGCGGGCGGGTGTTGGGAGAGAGGGTGCTTTCCCGTTCCGCCAAACCCCATTACAAATTGCCCCCAGACTTCGAACGGGGGACCTCATGAAGCTCTACGGGCCGTCCTATTCGCCCTTCACGGCGCGCGTGCGCGCGCTGCTGGCCTACAAGGGCATCGCCTACGAGCAGGAACTGCCGCCGGGCGGCGGGCCCAAGTCCGAGGATTTCCTCAAGATCAATCCCATCGGCAAGGTGCCGGCGCTGGTCGACGGCGACCTGGTGCTGCCTGAATCCGAGGTGATCTGCGAGTACCTGGAGGACAAGGTCCCATCGCCGTCGCTGCGCCCGGCCGATCCCGCGGCGCGGGCGAAGGCGCGGCTGGTCAACCGGGTCTGCGATTTCTACATCATGGGGCCGATGATGCCGCTGTTCCCCCAGCTCAACCCGGCGACCCGCGACAATGCCGTGGCCGATGCGGGCGTCGCGGCGGTGCGCGGCGGCGTCGCGCTGCTCGACGGGTTCCTCGAGGGCGAGGACTTCGCCGTCGGCGGCAACCTCAGCAGCGCCGATTGCGCCGTCGCGCCGGTGCTGTTCTTCGTCCACTACGTCATGGTGTTCTTCGGCGACCACGACCCGCTGCGCAACCATCCGAAGCTGGACGCCTACTGGATGAACATGAGCAGGCACCAGCTGATCGGCCCGATCCTCGACGACATGGACACCACCTTCAAGGCCCTGCTGGCCTCGCGCGCATAGGAGCACGAACATGAGCGAATCCAACGGCAAGGTAGCGATCGTCACCGGCGCGGGGCGCAAGCGCGGCCTCGGGCGCGCCATCGCCCTGCGTCTGGCGAAGGACGGCTTCGACGTGGCGGTGTCGGCGTTTCCGCGCGACCCGTCGACCTATCCGGACCACGAGAAGGCGGAAGGCTGGAAGGGCGCCGAGAGCGTCGCCGAGGAAATCCGCGCCATGGGCCGCAGGGCCGCCGCCATCCTGTGCGACGTCACCAAGCGCGACCAGGTCGAGAACCTGATCGCCGAGACCGAGAAGCAGCTCGGCCCGGTCTACGCGGTGGTCAACAATGCCGGCGTGCCCAGCGACGCGGGCGCGGCGCCGATCATCGAGATGTCGGACGAGCTCTGGTACTCGACCGTCGACGTCAATCTCAACGGCGTCTACCTGGTGTCGAAGCTGGCCGCGAAAGCCATGCTGAAGTCCGGCAATGGCGGCGCCATCGTCAACATCTCGTCCATGGCCGGCCGCGTCGGCCTGCCGCTCTACGGCGCCTATTGCGCGTCGAAGTTCGCGGTGATCGGCCTGACCCAGCAGATGGCGGTCGAGCTGGCCAAGCAGGGCATCCGCGTCAACTGCGTCTGCCCCGGCTCCACCGACACCGACATGATGGACAGCACCTTCAAGCGCTCGGCCGAGCTCTACCAGCGCGACTTCACCGACGTGAAGAAGGGCGTGCGGGTCGCCATCCCCATGGGCCGCCAGGGCCAGCCGTCCGAACAGGCGTCGGCGGTGGCGTTCCTGTGCAGCCCCGATGCGTCCTACGTCACCGGCCAGACCCTGAACGTGGACGGCGGCCTCAGGATGGATTGATGAAGACGCGCTGGTGGACGAAGCCGTAGCGATCCCACGTTTCCCCACTATTGGTAAGGCGTAGTTTCCTGCAGCCCCCATCTGCTATCGTGCAGCCGTAATGACCAGCGAGGGGTTGAACATGGTCGGTCAGAAAATCCGCAATCGTGGCATGGCGCTCGTGACCGGCATCATGCTGGCCTTCACCGCGTCCGGCGCCATGGCGCAGTACATCAACGATCCGTCCATGGTCGAGGCCAAGGGCAAGAAGGAGAAGGCGGCCCAGGAAGCCTGGGTGATGCTGCCGCCGAAGATGAAGATGTGCATGGACCAGGCGCTGGCCATGAGCCAGATGACCTTCGCGACGGTGATCAAGCAGAAGCTGACGCCCTACGATCCCAGGTTCGCGACCCAGATCAACCGCTGCCAGACCATCACCGCCCGCGAGCCGCGGGTGAACTTCCCCTGCACGATCGAGGAGAACGGCCGACCCGTCGACACCATGTGCGACGAGGTCTATGCCCAGCTCGGCGGCCGCCAGCCGGTGCCGCTCACCTTCCAGCAATATATCGGCGCGCACCTGCATGCGCGCGAGGTCGACATCGTCCAGATGGAAAGCCCGCTGGCCCGCGACGCGCGTTTGGGCGGCCAGCGGCCCTACAGGTAAATCATTTGTGATTTCGCGAGCGTAGCGAAGTCACCGAGGGTTATGCCCTCGCGTCCACGTCTTTGAGCAGCTTGTCGATGGCCGGCGTCACTTCCGGCTCGTCGAGCAGCGGGACGTGGCCGCGATTTGGCACCAGCACCAGCCGGGCGTCGGGAATGCGGCGGCCCATTTCCTCGAACACATCCTGCTCCAGGATGTCGGAGAGGGCGCCGCGCAGCACCACCGTCGGCACGTCCTTCAGCCGCTCGAACAGCGGCCAGGGATCGGTGTCCGGTGCAGGCGGCGGCAGCTCGCGGATGGCGTCGCCGATCTTCGGGTCGTAATCCAGGCGGATGACGGCGCCGTCCTCGCGGTAGCCGCGCCGGGCGAAGGCGTCCCAGTCGGCATCGGACAGGCCCGGCAATGCGGGACCGTAGACGAACTTCGCCTGTTCCACGGCCTGGTCCCAGTTCTTTACCGGCGCGGCCTTGCCGGTGTAGCCCGCGATCCGGGCGATGCCCGGGCCGAGGATCGGACCGACGTCGTTCAGCACGGCGCCCGCCAGGGTGACCGACTTGATGCCCGCCAGCACCATGGTGATCACGCCGCCCAGCGACGTGCCGACCGAGACGAAACGGGTGATGCCCAGCTCGCCCAGCAGGGTCAGCGTGTCCTTCACATAGGTGCCGGGCACATAGTTGGCGTAGGTCGGATCATAGGCCGAGAAGCCGCGTCCGCGCAGGTCCGGGCAGATCACCCGGCGGTCCGCCGAAAGCCGTGTCGCCAGCTTGACGAAATCTCGTGAGTTGCGGGTCAGGCCGGGCAGGCAGACCACCGGCGTGCCCTTGGCCGCCGGGTCGCCGAAATCGCGGTAGAACAGCTCCAGGCCGTCGGCGGACCGGTACGTTGCGGTACGTTCGGTGCGTGCGGTGCTTGACATGGCTGGCTCCCTCCCTGGAGTTGTGCGAGTATGCCGCCACTGCCTCCTAAGTGCGAGTTTTGCTTGATAGACTCCGGCACCGAACCCGCTCTGGGCCGCTGGGCCACCCTCAAGGACGCTGCAAGCGTTCTGGAAACGCAACCGGTAGACCTGCTCAAACAGGTCAAGAAGGGCAAGCGGCGCGCCACCAAGATCGGTAACAACTGGTTCGTCTACCTGGACTCCGCGGTGCAGCAGGCGGCGGCCGACCGGTCGCGTGCCGTCGCGGAGAAGCAGGCCGTGCGCAGGAAGGCGCTGGAGCGCCTGCGCAAGGAGAACGAGCAGCTGCGCGCCGACGTCGCCGCTGCCCGCAAAGCCGCCCCGGCGGAGGCGACGCCGCCCGAAGGCATCGGCCGCCAGCTCGCGCCGCTGCTCGAGGGCATCGAACGGCATCACCGCAGCATGAACGCCGAGATCGAGTTCCTGCGCTCCGAGCTGGTCGCCACCCGCCAGCAGCACGCCGAGGAGATGCGCCGCAAGGACATCCTGCTGCAGCAGGCGCACAAGACCCTTCAGGACGTGGTCAAGCTGGGCTTGCCCGGACCGAAAGCACCGCCGGCCGCGCCGGCGCCGGAAATGGACCAGCTTCGCCAGGACCAGGCACGGATGTCGCGGGTGATGGGCGAGATGTCGGAGCTGCTGACGCTGATGTACACAAGGCTCAGGCGGCCGGGCCAGTAGCGCCTCAGCGGATGTAGAACTCGACGGGGACGACCAGCTCGACCTGCTGGTCGGGCATTTCCGGAGGCATGGCCGGCAACGGCGACGCGCGCTGCACCATCTTCAACGCGGCTTCGTCAAGCACGGGATAGCCGGACGTCTTGTGCAGCTTGCTGCCATGCACCCGGCCCTGACGATCCATCACGAACCAGACCATGGCGGTGCCCTGGGTGCGCTTGGAACGGGCTTCGCCGGGGTAGCGCTTGTGCCGCTCCAGCCAGGCCAGCACCCTCCCGAAATAGTCGTCCTTTGCCTTGACCGCGCCGGGATTGGGCGGCGGCGGAGGGGGTGGGGGCGGCGGCGCCTCGGGCACCACGCTCTCGGCCACAGATGTGGCGGCGCTGGCGATCACCTCGGGCGGCGGCTCGATCACCGGCTGCGGCAGCGGCGGTGGCGGCGTTTCCCGGACGACAGGCTTGTGTTCGGGCTTCGGATCCGGCTTGGGCTCCTCGACCTTCGGCGCCGGCGGCTCGGGCAGCGGCGCCATGGTCAGGGTGATCGGGATTTCCTTCGGTTCTGCGGGCGGCGCGCTTGACGGCATGCTCATGGCGATGCCGATGCCGGCGGCGTGGAGCGCCAGCGCGGCCAGTGTCGAGAGGTGCCGCACCATGGCCATGCGCTACTTCCCGCCCGGCCGTTCGGCGATCAGCGAGATCTTGGCGAAGCCGGCCTCGCCGACCTTGCCCAGCAGATCCATCACCGAGCCATATTCGACGCCCTTGTCGCCGCGCACGAAGATCACGTCGTCGCCGCGTTCCGGCGCCAGCGCCTGGAGCCGCGTCATCAGCTCGTCGGCGGTCAGCTTCTCGTCCTCGAGGAAGATCTCGCCGTCCTTGTTCAGGCTGACGACCAGGGGTTCCTCGGGCCGGTCGACGTTCTCGGCCGACAGCTTGGGCAGCTCCAGCGGCACGTTCGACAGCATCAGCGGCGCGGTGATCATGAAGATGATCAGCAGCACCAGCATGACGTCGACTAGCGGCGTGACATTGATCTCGGCCAGCGGCTTGTAGCCGCCGCCATCGTCGAAGCTCGGGGGATCGAGCAGACCGCCGGCCATGTCAGGCGGTCCGGCGCAGCACGGGGTGCGCTTCGGCGCGGAGCAGACCCTTGGCGATGCCGACGATCAGGGTGTTGATCTCCTGGCCCAGGCGGCCCAGGTCGATGGCCAGCTTGTTGTAGGCGATGACCGCCGGGATGGCGGCGGCGAGGCCGATGGCGGTGGCGAACAGCGCCTCGGCGATGCCCGGGGCGACCACGGCCAGGCTGACGTTCTGCGCGCTCGCGATGTTGGCGAAGCTGTGCATGATGCCCCAGACCGTGCCGAACAGGCCGATGAACGGCGCGGCGGAACCGACCGTCGCGAGGAACGGCAGGCCGGGCTCGACCTTTCGCAGTTCGGTCGCCAGAGCGATTCGCATGGCGCGCTCGATGCGGTCGCGCAGTTCCGTCCGGGTCTCGTCGCCGAGGCGGTCGGCGGCCTCGGCATGGGCCGCTTCCAGGATCACTTTGCCGATGCCGGTCGCACCAGCGGCCGTGCCGGTCGCCGTGGCCTGATGCAACTGCTTGATCTGCTTGCGCAAACCAGCGAGGCGGATGGCCTTTTCGATGATGATCGACCAGCACATCACCGACAGCAGGATGAGCAGGGCGATCACTGCCTTGACGACGGGGCTGGCGTCCCAGAACAGGGTCCACAGCGACAGGTCTGGATGCACGGGCATGGGGCGGCGATTCGCGTTGTTGATCTGGCTCCCAGCTTATTGTGTAAGTGCGAGTGATTAGCAACTATCAATTTCGACAGGGAGCAGGCGGTGCCGCGGCAACGCTAGGTGTGGAAGCCGAAATGCCACGCAAGATGGCTCAGCCCCATCAGGATGCCATAGCCGGTCAGGCCGAAGACCAGCGCGATGCCGGCCACCCTGAGGTGCCGCTTGATGCGGGTCCAGAGGCTCATGGCACTTTCGGCGCGAGGTCGGGCCGCGCGACGCCGTTCAGCATCACCTTGCCATCGCGAAACAGCGCCTCGAGGACATAGGCGTCGCCATCCCTGCGGACGATCGCCTGCTTTTCCAGCCTGGCGATCTCCGTCCTGGCACTGGTGGCGGCAAGCAGGGCGATCGTGTCGTCGGGCACGTCGCGGCCCTGCTCCTGCAGCCTGGCGCGCAGGGTGCGTTCGCTCTCGCGGGTCAGCGCCCAGACCAGCGCGCCTTCCGATACCCGCGCCTCGAGCAGTCCTTCCAGCCGCCTGATGATCCTATCGGCCGAGGAATAGTCCAGCGGTTCCCCGCCCGCGAATCCCAGTTCGCCGCTGGCGGTCGCCGTGCCGGCGGGCATGTTGATCGCGACGTTCTCCAGGTAGAGGCGGGTCTGCGGCCGGATGATCGCGGGGCCCTTCTGGCTGACCATCCGCTGCATTTCCGCCTCCTGCTGCGGCTCGGGCATGCCGGTCGCGACAATGCGCACGAAGTCGCCGTAAAGCTCGCCCAGCATGTTGCCATCGAGTCGCGCCAGCCGCAGGCGGCCGGTGCTGCCGTTCATCCTGATCCCGTCATAGTCCAGCGCCTCGACCGTCTGGTCGATGGCGATGGTGACGTCGCCGTCCGTGCCATCGACGCCCAGCGCTGTGGCGCCCTTGTAGATCGCGTATGGCCCGTCGACATTGATGGCGACGGCGGTGCGCAGCTCCACCGGCGCGGAGAACAGGCCGGTCAACGACTGGTTCAGGAACCGGTCGAGGATGGCACGCTGCGCCTCCGGCCGGTCGCCGGAGTCGAGGAACTGGTTGTACAGGTCGTAGGCGTCGTCGAGCGCGCCGGCCGACAGGTTGTTGACCGCCAGCGTCCAGGCGCTGGGGCCCAGGATGCCGCCCTCGAACTCGGCCCTGGCGATGCCGAGGACGAAGCTGGCGTCGAGACGGTCGGCGCCGTCGGCGACCGCCTTCACCTTGTAGTCGAGCCCGTCGATACTGGCGGATTCGGCGGACTCAGGATTCATCAGCCGGATCTCGCGTGCGCTCGCGTCGGTTTCGCCGAGCCAGACATGCCGGCCGCGCTTCTTCTGGTCGCTCTTGAGCGACATGCCGCGCACCAGCAGCAGGCGCTCATCGGCCTCCCACCTGAACAGCGGCATGTCGAGCTGCACGGTTAAGGCGCGCCGCTCGGTGCCGATGCGGCCCGAGGCGCCATCCCACTGCACTGATGTCTGCGGTCCCATGACGCCGGAGTAATCGGGATTGCTGACCAGTGTCGTGGAACGCCCAAACAACCCGAACGTGGTGCGGAAGGTCAGGAACGGCTTGCCCTGCAGATAGCGGGCGAGGAGCGTCTCGATCATCTCTGGCAGGCGCAGCTCGGTCTCGGCATAGGCATAGCCGATATAGGGGAATGTGCTGCGCACCAGGATCGGCCCGTGGCTGATGGTGTGATCGAAGCGCACCGCCACAGCCGTCCCGGGGAAGAGGCCCAGCGCCTGGTGCAACGTCTCGGCGTACTGGCCTTCCAGCACCAGCTTGCTGGTTGCGCGGGAGCTGAACCAGCCACGCTCGAAGCTGACGAGTTCGATCCGGTAGGTGCCCTGCTGCGAGATAGTCTTGAGCGTCGAACGCAGCGATTGCTCGGCCGAATATCCGATGAGTCCGGGCAGCGTGAGCAGGATCGCCGCCGCGATGCCGACCGCGGCAATGGCGCCCAGGACGCCACGCTTCATCGAGTCCCTCCCAGCAGCAGGCTTGTTTTACCCATTGTTACCCGCCCGCCAGTTGTTTGTCAGCGATATCCACGGGTTGAAAGCCAGCGGCGCGCTATTCGTCGCCGAGTGTGACAACTTTGCCCGGGTTGAGGATGTTCCGCGGGTCGAGCGTCCGCTTCAGGCGGCGCATCAGGTCCATTTCGACCGGGCTCTTGTAGCGCATGATCTCGGCCACCTTGAGTTGCCCCACGCCGTGCTCGGCGCTGATGCTGCCGCCCAGCATGGCGGCGATGTCGTGGACCCTCTCGCTCATGGTTTCCCAGCCGTCGAGATAGACCTGTTTATCCATGCCAACCGGCTGGCTGACGTTGAAGTGGATGTTGCCGTCGCCCATGTGCCCGAACGGGACCGGACGGCAGCCTGGGACCAGCGCCTCGACCGCCGCCGAGGCGGTGGCGATGAACTCGGGAATGCGGGCGATGGGCACGGAGATGTCGTGCTTGATGCTGCCGCCCTCGTATTTCTGCGACTCGGACAGGTCCTCCCGCAGCTTCCAGAGGTCGCCGCGCTGGCTCTTCGACTGGGCGACGGCCGCATCGGTGACGAGACCGGCCTCCAGTGCCCGCTCCAGCAGCGTTTCCATCGCGGCGCGGAGGTCGCTGCCGGCGGCGGCCGTCGTCAGGTCGATCAGCGCGTACCATGGCGACGGCGCGGACAGCGGATCGCGGTTCCCGGGCATGTGGTCGACCACGAACTCGAGGCCGATGCGCGGGATCAGCTCGAAGCCGCTCACCCGGTCGCCGGAGGCTTCCCTCGCCAGCGACAGCAGCGCCACTGCCTCGGCGACATCGGGCACGGCGGCCAGCGCGGTCTCCTGCTGCCGGGCCGCGGGAAACAGTTTGAGGACCGCGGCGGTGATGATGCCCAGCGTGCCCTCGGACCCCAGGAACAGCTGCTTCAGATCATAGCCGGTGTTGTCCTTGCGCAGCGCCTTAAGGCCGTTCCAGATGCGCCCGTCCGCCAGCACCACCTCGAGCCCCAGCACGAGGTCGCGGGCGTTGCCATAGCGCAGCACCGCGTTGCCGCCGGCGTTGGTCGACAGGACGCCGCCGATCTGGGCCGAGCCTTCGGAGGCGAGGCTGAGCGGAAACAGCCGGTCGGCGTCAGCGGCGGCCTGCTGGGCGGCCGCCAGCGTGCACCCGGCCTCGACGGTCATGATGTACCCTTGCGGATCGACACCGCGCACCCGGTTGAGCCGGCCCAGCGACAGGACGATCTCGCCCGCGCCGGGACGCGGCATCGCGCCGCCACACAGACCGGTATGTCCACCCTGCGGCACAAGCTTGAGCCCATTCCTGGCGCAGTGGGCCACCACATCGGCAACCTGATAGGTGTCGCGCGGCCGGGCGACCAGCGGCGTGTCGCCATGCCAGCGGTCGCGCCACTCGGTCAGGTAGGGCGCCATGTCGGCGGGATCGTCGATATAGCCGCCTGGCCCGAGCATCTGCTTCAGCGCGTCGAGGCTCATGGCCGTTCCTCCCGCGGCGCGGCGGCGCGGCGCAGCCGGTCGTTGACCGCGAGGCCGAGGCCGGTGTCCGGGATGGGCATGACCGCGATGGCCGAGACGCCGGGATGATCGAGCGCCCGCAGCATGGCGAACAGGTTGGCGGCTGCTTCCGTCGGATCGCCGGCGGGACTGAGGTTGAGCGTGATCGCCGCGCCCGGAAGCGGCGGCCCGAACGCCAGCAGCGCCTCGCCGTCACGGACTTCAACCGCGTCCAGCCGCACGGCTGCCTCGGGCGCATAGTGGCTGCTGAGTTGGCCCGGCGCGGTAACGCCGTCCTCGGGCGCATGGTGCAGGAGCGGTACGCCGGCCAGGTCTTCGATGTCCTCGGCGGCGATCCCACCGGGTCGCAGCAGCACCGGCCGTTCACCCTCGAAGCCGACGATGGTGGATTCGAGCCCCACCGCGCAGGGTCCGCCGTCGACCACCATCGCCACCGGCAGCTCCTCAATCACGTGGTGGGCCACCGTCGGACTGACATGGCCCGACCGGTTGGCGCTGGGCGCGGCGAGCGGGCCGCCGAAGGCGCGCAAAATCTCCCGCGCCGCCGGATGGGCGGGCATGCGGATCGCCAGCGTGTCGAGGCCCGCCGAGGCGAGCAGTGACACCTTGCAGCCCACTCGACGCGGCAGCACCAGGGTCAGCGGCCCGGGCCAGAACCGCGCGGCGATACGCCGGGCGAGCGACGTCATCTCGACCAGCGCCTCGGCCTGCGCCATGTCGGCCACGTGGATGATCAGCGGGTTGAAGGTCGGCCGGCCCTTCATCTCGAAGATGCGCGCCACGGCCCGGTCGTCGCAGGCGTCGGCGGCGAGGCCATAGACCGTTTCGGTCGGCAGGCCGATGGGCTGTCCGGCGCGCAACAGGGCGACGGCGCGGGCGGTGGTCGCCGGGCCGGCCTTGAAGATCGCGTGCTCAGACGGCGCTGGTATGTTCATCCGCGTATATCTAAAGCGGTTTCGCGCAAAGCGGAACGCTTGCTGTTACGGGGCAAATGCCGGTTGGTTTCGCCTGGCTTCCTCTCTAGGATGCCCGCAACCTGATTACCGCTCGGTAAAGACGTGGATAAGCCCAGCCTCACCTACCCATTCGACGACCTGCCGGCTCCCGGCACCACACGCGTGATCGCGCCCGGCATCAAGTGGCTGCAGATGCCGCTGCCCTTCGCGCTCGACCATATCAACCTCTACCTGCTCGAGGATGGCGACGGCTGGGTGCTGGTCGATACGGGCATCCGCGGCGACAAGACCCGGGATTTCTGGCTGCAGATCTTCGACAACGAGCTGGACGGCAAGCCGATCACCCGCGTCATCGCCACCCACATGCATCCGGATCATCTGGGTCAGGCGGGCTGGCTGTGCCGGCACTTCAACGCGCCGCTGCTGATGAGCCGGACCGAGTATTTCTACGCCCGCACCTTCTCCAACGAAAACGCGCGGGTGCTGCCGCCCGAGGCGATCCAGTTCTACGAGCGCGGCGGCATCCCCGAACCCATCCTGGCCGAGATCCGGTCGCGGGGCTGGGGCGGCTTCAGCAACAATGTGGAGCCGCTGCCGATCGGCTATCACCGCCTGATCGACAACCAGATGCTGACCATCGGCGGGCGGCAATGGCGCGTCGTCACCGGCAGCGGCCATTCGCCGGAGCATGTTTGCCTGTATTGCGACGAGCTCGACGTGCTGATCTCGGGCGACCAGGTGCTGCCGCGCATCACCTCGAACGTCAGCGTCAACGCCAACGAGCCCGAGGAAGACCCGCTGCACTACTGGCTGGACTCGCACCACAAGTTTCTGTCGCTGCTGCCGGACACCGCCTTCGTCCTGCCCTCGCACAACCGGCCGTTCTACGGGCTGCACGCGCGGCTGCTCTACCTGATCGATCACCACGAGGACCGCATGCTGGCGTGCGAGGAGAAGTGCGTCACGCCGCAGACCGCGCACGACCTGCTGCCGGTGATGTTCTCGCGCGAGCTCGATTCGTTTCAGATCATGCTGGCGCTGGGCGAGTGCATCGCCCACCTGCACTGCCTGATGGGTCGCGGCCGGCTGGAGCGGTTCCTCGACCAGGACGGCCGCTACCGCTACCGCAGCATCGACCCCAGCCTGCCCGCGCGCGCCGACCCGGAAGGGCACGATTCGCCTGACCTGGCGCCGTTGATGGTGTAGCGGGGTCGGCCCCGAAAGGGCTGGAAAAGATGACCCTGCCGTTACATCTTTTGGTTATGCGGCGACAGCTGTCGTAAACGGAGGAGACCTCGGGATGTGGCAGGCGGCAGGGATTCGCCGGCAGGGGACAGTCTAGGCATGGACCGCCCCTGGCTCGCGCACTACCCGCCCAATGTGGACTGGCATCAGGAATTCGAGCCGCGCCCCGTCTATGCCGCGCTCGATTCCGCCGCGGCCCAGTGGCCGGACAACGTCCACCTGGATTTCTTCGGCCGCGAGTTCAGCTATCGCCAGACCCTGGACATGGTCGCGCGGGCGGCGAAGGGCTTTCAGAAGCTGGGCGTCGGGCCGGGTGTCAAGGTGGGCCTGTTCCTGCCCAACTGCCCGCAGCAGGTGATCAGCTACTTCGCCGTGCTGAAGACGGGCGGCATCGTCGTCAACTACAGCCCGCTCTATTCCGAAAGCGAGTTGCTTAACCAGATCGAGGATTCTCACACCGACATCATCGTGACGCTCGACCTTGCGCTGCTGTATCCGAAGGCGCGCGACATGATCGACAAGAGCCGGGTGCGCACGCTCGTGGTCTCGCGGCTGTCCGACACGATGCCGTTACTCAAGGGAACGGCGTTCCGGCTGTTCAAGCGCGCCGCCATCGCCGCGCGGGTGTGGGACGAGCGCCAGGTGACGTGGGAGACGCTGCTCGACAATGACGGCCGCTTCGAGCCAGCGCATATCGAACCGCTCGCGGACGTCGCCGTGCTGCAATACACCGGCGGCACCACGGGCATCCCCAAGGGCGCCATGCTCACCCACGCCAATGTCTACATCAATGGCTGCCAGAACCGGGCGTGGTTCCCCGACTTCATGCCGGGCCGGGAGACCACCATCGGCGCGCTGCCGTTCTTCCACGCCTTCGCCATGACCACCATCCTGGTGATGGGCACGATGACCGGCTGCCGCATCGTGCTGCATCCCAAGTTCGAACTGGACGCGGTGATCGACGACGTGATCGCCAAGAAGCCCAGCTCGCTGCCCGGCGTGCCCACCATGTTCACGGCGCTGGCCAACCATCCCAAGGTGAACCGGCAGTCGTTCGCGTCGGTCCGCTGGGCCATGTCCGGCGGCGCGCCCCTGCCCATACAGGTGCGCCACCATTTCGAGGGTGCGACCGGGGTGAAGATCCTGGAAGGCTACGGCCTTACCGAGTGCTCGCCGACCGCCACCTGCGGTCCGGAGGTCGGCGTCAACAAGGAAGGCTCCATCGGCCTGCCACTTCCGCGGACCGACATCGTCATCGTTGACCGCGATGACCCGCACAAGGTGTTGCCCATAGGCGAAACCGGCGAGATCTGCATCGCCGGACCGCAGGTGATGAAGGGCTACTGGAACAACCCGGACGCCACCAGCGCCGCCATCATCGATGGCAGGCTGCGCTCCGGCGACGTGGGCTACATGGACGCGGACGGCTACACCTTCATCATCGACCGGATGAAGGACCTGATCCTCGTCGGCGGCTTCAACGTGTTCCCGCGCTTCGTCGAGGAGGCGATCCACAAGCATCCGGCGGTGAAGGAAGTCACGGTCATCGGCATCCCCGACGACTATCTGGGCGAGGTGCCCAAGGCGTTCGTGGTGCCGAAGGACGGCGATGAGAAACTCGACGCCGCCAAGCTCACCGAATTCCTCCGCGACCAGATCGGCAAGCACGAGATGCCGCGCGAGATCGAATTTCGCAAGGAGCTGCCCAAGACCGCCGTCGGCAAGCTGTCGAAGAAGGAACTGGTGGCGGAAGAGGCGGCCAAGCGGGTGCAGGCCTCGGCCTAGAAATGATCTGGCCACCGCATGGCGCCGTGGAAGACGCGCAGGATTTCGACCGCTTGTCCTGTTACCCTGTACGGGACCAGATAAGGCGTACCGGTGACGACAAGTTCCCGGGTCCCTTCAACGCGTCTCTTCCTGCCCGCATGGGGAAACTGGCCAAGAGCCCTGGAGGCGGACTGGATGCGCCGCATGATGCGCGCGGCCGCGTCGGGGTTATCGCTTCTCAGGTACTCACCGATCTCGATCAGATCGAGACGGGCATGCATCAACCACCGAACCCTCATTTCGTATATTTGTCGAAGATCGCCTCTATGTCGGCGTCATCGGCGAATTCACTGCGATCGGCGGCGGCCAGCGCTTCATGGATGCCGTTGATCTGCCATTCCTGGATGTCCAGATATTGCTGGAAGGCTTCCCTCGCCAATTCAGACTGGTCTCGCCCTGTGCTTTCCGCGAGTTGACGGAGGCGGATCTTGTTTTCCGCCTCGATCCGAAAATTGATCGCTTCAAGCTTCTGCATGGGTTTGCCTCGGCGGGTCATGTTGAAATACAATGTAATACAAGATTGAGTTTGACGCCAGAGTGTCAGGCATTTCTTCGGCCGCGGCATCTTTCGTTCAAGGCCTTCCTGAGCAGCGGGCGAATTTATGGGTTGAAAATTGACCGCCTGAGCCGCGAGTGCAGACCCGTCGATCTTTGAACAGAGCCAGTTGCTCTCTATGATCGGATGCATGACGACGCTGCTGGTTTCCCATAGCGACTGCCTCTATCACGACACCTCGCCTGGCCATCCCGAATCGCCGGACCGGCTGCGGGCGGTGATGCGCGCGCTGGAGGCGGCGGAGTTCGCGCCCCTGCTGCGGGAGGAGGCGCCGTCCGCCACCGACGCGCAACTGCTGCGTGCCCATCCGCCGGAGGTGCTGCGCCTCCTCGCCGCCAAGGTCGACGAGTCGGCCATGGAGGGCTATGCGCAGATCGATGCGGACACAATCGTGTCTCCAGGCTCGTACATGGCGGCCCGGCGCGCGGCGGGGGGCGTCTGCCATGCCGTTGGATCGGTCGCACTGGGCGAGGTGGGGAACGCCTTCTGCGCGGTGCGTCCGCCGGGCCATCACGCTGAATCGCGCCGGCCAATGGGCTTTTGCCTGTTCAACAACGTGGTCGTGGGCGCGCTCGAGGCCCGGGCGGTCTACGGGTTGAAGCGGATCGCCGTCGTGGATTTCGACGTCCATCATGGCAACGGCACACAGGAACTGTTCGAAGCCGATCCGACCCTGTTCTACGCCTCTTGCCATCAATTTCCGTTCTATCCGGGGACTGGCCGGGCCGGCGAGACCGGTGTCGGGAACATCGTCAACGTGCCGCTGGCGGAAGGCGCGGGCGGTGCGGCATTCCTGCGCGCGATCGGCGACAGGATAATACCTGCGCTGGAGGATTTCCGGCCTGACCTGCTGATGATCTCGGCGGGCTTCGACGCCCATGAAAACGATCCCCTCGCTGGCTTGAACGTGGCCACCGGGGACTTCGAGACGGCCACCGATATGCTTTGCGGAGCAGCGGAACGCTTGTGCGGCGGGCGAGTCGTCTCTACTTTGGAAGGTGGATATAATCTTGAAGACCTAGCGGCGAGCGCCGCGGGGCATGTCCGTTCACTCATGCGGCACGGCTGAAGGCGGCAGGCGGCGGACACACAAGGAAACGTGATGGCGGATACGCAAACGACACTACCCGACGACATCGCCAGCATGACATTCGAACAGGCCCTTCAGGAGCTGGAGACGGTTGTTGCCCGGCTTGAAGGTGGTCGCGTCGGACTGGAGGAATCGATCGAGATGTACACACGCGGAGCCCAGCTCAAACAGCATTGTGCGGCCAAGCTGGCCGATGCCCAGGCGCGGATCGAGAAGGTCGTGGTCGCCGGCGACGGCAGCCTGTCCACCCAGCCCGCCGAGATCGGGTAAGCCGGTGAGCCAGTTGAGCACGACTCCCGACATTGCGGTGTTGCAGGCCGAAATGGGCAAGGTCGCCGAAGCCATCGACCAGGCGCTCGAGCGTATCCTCCCGCCCGTCGAAGGCAAGGAAGGCCAGCTGATGGAGGCCATGCGCTATGCCACCCTGGCGGGCGGCAAGCGTCTGCGTCCGTTCCTGGTGTTGGCCAGCGGCGCGTTGTTCGAGGTGCCGACAGACCGGTCTACACGAGTGGCCTGCGCGCTGGAATGCATCCACACCTATTCGCTGGTGCATGACGACCTGCCGTGCATGGACGATGACGATTTGCGCCGCGGCATGCCGACGACCCACCGAAAGTATGACGAAGCAACAGCCGTGTTGGCGGGCGACGCGCTGCTGACCTACGCCTTCGAGATCGTCTCCGACCCCCGCACCCATCACGACCCGCTGGTGCGGGCCGAACTGGTGCATGCGATGGCCCGCGAGGCTGGCGCGCACGGCATGGTCGGCGGCCAGATGATCGACCTGCTGGCCGAGACCGAGGAGCTCGACATGGGCGCGGTGATCCGGCTGCAGCAGATGAAGACCGGCGCGCTGATCCGCTTCGCCGTCGAGGCGGGCGCGATCATGGGCCGCGCCGGCGAGGACCAGCGCCAGGCGCTGCAGAACTATGCCCACGATCTCGGGCTCGCCTTCCAGATCGTCGACGACCTGCTCGACGTGGAAGGCACCGAGGCGGAAGTGGGAAAGAAGGTGGGCAAGGACGGCGATGCCGGCAAGGCGACGTTCGTTTCCCTGCTCGGCGTCGAGCGCGCCCGCACCCAGGCCCGGATGCTCGCTGACCAGGCCGGCGTCCACCTGGAGATGTTCGACGAGAAGGCCGAGCTGCTCCGCCTGCTGCCCCATTTCGTCATCAACCGCCGGCACTGAAAGTTGGCCGCCCGATGAGTCAGACCCCGCTACTCGATACCATCCAGACGCCGGAGGACCTTCGCAAGCTGTCCTCCCAGCAGCTCCGCCAGGTGGCGGACGAGTTGCGCACCGCCACCATCGACACGGTGTCGCGCACCGGCGGTCACCTGGGCGCCGGTCTCGGTGTGGTCGAGCTGACGACCGTGCTGCACTATGTGTTCGACACGCCGCGCGACCGGCTGATCTGGGACGTCGGCCACCAGTGCTATCCGCACAAGATTCTCACCGGCCGGCGCGACCAGATGCATACGCTGCGCTCGGGCGGCGGCCTTTCGGGCTTCACCAAGCGCGCCGAAAGCGAATACGACCCGTTCGGCGCCGCGCACAGCTCGACCTCGATCTCCGCCGGCCTCGGCATGGCCGTGGCCCGTGACCTGTCGGGCGGCCGCAACAATGTCATCGCGGTGATCGGCGACGGCGCCATGAGCGCGGGCATGGCCTACGAGGCGATGAACAACGCCGGCTCCATGGACAAGCGGCTGATCGTCATCCTCAACGACAACGACATGTCGATCGCGCCACCGGTTGGCGCCATGAGCGCGTATCTGGCCCGGCTGCTGTCGTCGCGTCAGTATCTCGGCCTGCGCGAGATCGCCAAGCAGATCGCCAGCAAGTTCCCGAAGTCCATCGAGCGCCGGGCCAAGCAGGTCGAGGAGTACGCCCGCGGCATGGCGACCGGCGGCACCCTGTTCGAGGAACTGGGCTTCTATTACATCGGCCCGATCGACGGCCATAATGTCGACCACCTGCTGCCGGTGCTGAAGAACGTCCGCGACGAGATCGACGGCCCGGTGCTGGTCCATGTGGTGACCCAGAAGGGCAAGGGCTATCCGCCCGCCGAGGCCGCCGCTGACAAGTATCACGGCGTCAACAAGTTCGACGTGGTGACCGGCGCCCAGGTGAAGGCCAAGGCCAACGCGCCCAGCTACACCCGCGTCTTCGCCGACGCGCTGATCAAGGAAGCGGAAAAGGACGACAAGATCGTCGCCATCAGCGCGGCCATGCCGTCGGGCACCGGCCTCGACCTGTTCGCCGAACGCTTCCCCGAGCGCTGCTTCGACGTGGGCATCGCCGAGCAGCACGGCGTCACATTCGCCGCCGGTCTCGCCTCGGAAGGCTACCGTCCATTCACCGCCATCTATTCCACGTTCCTGCAGCGCGCCTACGACCAGGTCGTCCATGACGTGGCAATCCAGTCGCTTCCGGTTCGCTTCGCCATCGACCGCGCCGGACTGGTCGGCGCCGACGGACCGACGCATGCGGGTTCGTTCGACGTGACCTATCTGGCGACCTTGCCTGGCTTCGTGGTCATGGCTGCCGCCGACGAGGCCGAGCTGGTGCATATGGTCGCGACCGCGGCCGCCATCGACGACCGGCCGTCAGCGTTCCGCTATCCGCGCGGCGAGGGCATCGGCATCGAGATGCCGGAAAAAGGGATTCCCTTGGAGATCGGCAAGGGCCGCGTCATGCGCGAGGGCTCGTCGGTCGCGATCCTGTCGTTCGGCACCCGCCTGCAGGAGTCGTTGCTGGCCGCCGACATGCTGGCGGCGCGCGGGTTCTCGACCACGGTTGCCGACGCCCGCTTCGCCAAGCCGCTCGACCACGACCTGATCCGCCGGCTGGCGAAGGAGCACGAGGTGCTGCTGACCATCGAGGAGGGCGCCATCGGCGGCTTCGGCGCCCATGTGCTGCATTTCCTCGCCGAGGACGGACGGCTGGACAAGGGCCTGAAGGTCCGCACCATGGTGCTGCCGGATATCTTCATCGACCAGGACAAGCCCGAGGTGATGTACGCGGTGGCTGGCCTCAACGCCCAGCAGATCGTCGAGAAGGCGCTTGGCGCCATGGGCATGGACGCCGCGTCGATCCGGCAGGAAAGCGCATAGTTCTCCATTCTCGTTGTCATCCCGGCGAAAGCCGGGACCCAGAACGGGGAAGGGATACGGAACTACGATCACTGGGTCCCGGCTTTCGCCGGGATGACAATATCTTGTAGATAAAATGCCGAAAGTCCGAGTAGACGTCCTGCTGGTTGACCGCGGCCTGGTGGAAAGCCGCAGCCGCGCCCAGGCGCTGATCATGGCGGGCGCGGTCTATACCGGCACCGAGCGCATTTCCAAGGCCGGGCAGACCCTTTCCGACGACGCGCCGCTGGAGGTGAAGGGGCGCGACCATCCCTGGGTCAGCCGCGGCGGCCTCAAGCTCGATCACGCGCTGAAGCAGTTCGACGTCGACCTTGCCGGAAAAGTCGTGCTCGACGTCGGCGCCAGCACCGGCGGCTTCACCGACGTGGCGCTGCATCATGGCGCTTCCAAAGTCTATGCGGTCGACGTGGGCCACGGCCAGCTGGCCTGGTCGCTGCGCCAGGATCCGCGCGTGGTGGTGTTGGAGAAGACCAACGCCCGGCACCTCACCGCGGCGGAAATCCCCGGGCCGGTCGACGCGGTGGTCTGCGACGCCAGCTTCATCGGCCTGCGGACCGTACTGCCCGCACCCATGGCGCTGGCCGCGCCCGGCGCGATCCTCATCGCGCTGATCAAGCCGCAATTCGAAGTGGGCAAGGGGCAGGTGGGCAAGGGCGGCGTGGTCCGCGATCCGGCATTGCACGAGACCGTCTGTGCCGAAATCCGTGCATGGCTTGACGCCGAGCCCGGCTGGAGCGTCATCGGCCTCACCGAAAGCCCGATCACCGGGCCGGAAGGCAACAAGGAGTTCCTCATCGCGGCCCGCCGCGCTCCCTGATATTGTGTGCGCTCAATCTGGCCGGAAACACCATGATCGTCGCCAACGCCGTCTCCTACGAATACCCGAACCTGCGGGCGCTCTCGGACGTCAGCTTCACCATCGGCCAGGGCGCCATCGCCGCGCTGATCGGCCCCAACGGCGCCGGCAAGACCACGCTGATGCGCTGCCTGGCGGCGCTGGAGCTGCCTTATTCGGGCACCATCGCGATCGATGGCATCGACACCGCCGAGCATCCGCGCGAGGTGCACAAGCGCATCGGCTACCTGTCCGACTTCTTCGGCGTCTACCGCGACTTGACGGTGGAGCGCTGCCTGCGCCATGCGGCCATGGCAGGCGGCGTGCCGCCCGAGAATGTCGGCGCGGCGGTCGCGCGCGCGGCGGCCCGCGTCGAGTTGTCCGACCGCATGGGCGCCCTGTCCGGCACCCTCTCCCGCGGCCTGCGCCAGCGCCTCGGCATCGCCCAGGCCATGATCCACGACCCGACCGTGCTGATCCTCGACGAGCCGGCCTCCGGCCTCGATCCGGAAGCAAGGCACGACCTCTCCGAACTGCTGAAGGTGCTGCGCGACCAGGGCATGACCCTGCTGGTATCGTCGCACATCCTGTCCGAGCTTGAAGACTACGCCACCGAGGTGCTGTTCATCCGCGAGGGCCGGCTGGTGCAGCACGCGCCGCTCGGCGCCTCGGCGTCGTCGCCGACCATGCGCATCCGGGTGGAGATGGCCCAGGCCGTGCCGAACCTCGCGGCAGCGTTGGCGGCTGTCTCGGGGATCACGCTCGAGAGCGCCGACGAGACGTCGGCCATCGTCGTCTGCGGCGTCGAACCCGAAGCCCGCCGCGCCGCGCTCGCCGCGTTGATTGCCGCCGGCTTGCCGGTGAGCGCGTTCGCCCAGCACAGGGAACGCCTGCAGGAATCCTATCTGTCGTTCGTCGACGGGCTGGAGGCGCGCCAATGAACCCGGAACTGCTGCGCAATGTCTGGCACGAGTTGACCATTCGCCGGCTGATCGCCATGCCGCTGGTGCTGGGCGCGTTGCTGATGCTGTGGAGCTCGAACTCCTTCGTCGCCGACCTGGCCGGCGGCTTCTTCTTCGTCATTACCATCCTGTGGGGCACGCGTCAGGCGGCGGACGCCGTCGCGTCGGAAGTCACCGAGAACACCTGGGACTGGCAGCGGCTGTCCACCCTGACAGCCTGGCAGCTCACCTGGGGCAAGGTGATCGGCGCGACCCTGTTCACCTGGTACGGCGCGCTGATATGCCTGGGCGTGCGCTTTTTCGCCCTGCTCAAGGATCACGATGTCGTGTCGCTGGTGCACGGCACGCTCTACCTGATCGGCGCCGCGCTGATGGCGCAGACCGTGTCGTTCCTGCTGGGATTGCAGTCGGTCCGCCTGCGCGGTCACCGCACCAGGGTCGGCACCCTGGTCAGCCAGATCATCGGCATCGCCGTCGGCTATACCGCGCTCAGATATGCCGGCATGGTGCCGGGCGCCGACCTCGGCTGGATCAGCGAAAGCCGCGGCGACGTGCTGCTGCAGTGGTACGGCGTTCCCGTCGGCGCCAGCATCATGGCGACCGTCGGGATCGCCGCGTTCCTGGGGTGGACACTGCTGGGCGCGCACCGGCTGATGATGCGCGAGCTGTCCTACCGTACCCGGCCATGGGCGTGGCCCGCCTTCGTGCTGTTCACCTGCGCCTTCATGGCCGGTTTCCCGCCGTCGGTGGATGCGCCGACGGGCGGCTTCGTCAGCTTCGAGATCGCCGAGCGGCTGGCCATCGCCGCGGTCACCGCCGCCGGCCTGACCTATGCCGCGCTGTTCTGGGACGACAAGGATCCGGTGATGTTCCGCCGCCTGATCCGGCTCTACGAGGCCCAGCGCTGGCGGGAATTCGCGTCCTATACGCCGACCTGGCTGGTGTCGCTGGCGATCACTGCCGTTCTGGCGGTGCTGCTGCTGGTATTCGGCGGTGGCGGCAAGGTGGGCGGCGTCACCCTGTGGGCGGCGATCATCGGCGGCCTGCTGTTCATGGCCCGGGACATCGCCCTGAATCTCTATTTCTGGCTGTCACCCAACCCGGCCCGCGCCAACCTGGTCACCCTGATCATGCTCGGGCTGCTGTACCTGGTGCTGCCGGGCGTCACCGGGTTCGACGACGACGTGATGTTCGTGTTCTATCCATTTGCCCCGGCGGCGCCGGTGTTCACCCTGTGCGCGGCGGCGGCCCAGTTCGGCTTCATGGTGCTGCTGCTGGCGAGGCGCTGGCGCAAACGCTTCGTGCTCGCCGCCGCCTGAGACAATGACCGTTCCCATCGACGTCCGCATCACGGCGCTCGGCGCACAGGGCGACGGCATCGCCGAGGCGGGCGACGACCGGCTCTACGTGCCGTTCACGGTGCCCGGCGATCTGGCGCGCATCCTGCCGGGCGAGAAGAAGGGCGAGGGCGTCTCCGCCGAACTGCTGGAGGTCCTCGAGCCTGGCCCGGCGAGGATCGATCCCGCCTGCGTGCATTTCGGCATCTGCGGCGGCTGCGCTCTGCAGCATCTGGACGATGCATCCTACGCGGCGTTCAAGCGCGACCAGGTGACGCGCGCGCTCTCCCATCACGGGCTCGGCGATGTCGGCGTGGCCATGCCGCTTATCGTCCCCGCCCGCGCCCGGCGGCGGACGCGGCTGACGGCGCGGCGCTCGGGTGACAGGGTGCTGCTGGGCTATCTGGAGCGCGGCAGCCATCGCATGGTCGGGGTGACCGAATGTCCCGTGATCCTGCCTCGTCTCGAGGCGCTGATGCCGAAGCTGCGCGACCTGCTGGCGG
This sequence comes from Rhizobium sp. Q54, assembly GCA_945907245.1. Lineage (GTDB taxonomy): Bacteria > Pseudomonadota > Alphaproteobacteria > SMXS01 > SMXS01 > RI-34. The sequence continues at coordinate 19,552 of CAMDTB010000005.1, read as the reverse complement.
TCCTGCTGGGCGTGAAGGACACGCTTCACCTCACGCTGACGGCGACCGATACGGGCATCGACCTGCTGATCGCTGGCGAACGCCGGCCCAACATGCGCGGGCTGCAGAGCCTCTCCGCCTTCGCCGAGGCGCAGGACCTGGCTCGGATCACCTGGGACTCGAAGGAAGGACCCGAAGCCATCGCCGTCCGCCGACCGCCGACCGTGCAGCTGGGCAGGGCGGGCGTGCCGCTGCCTCCCGGCGCGTTCCTGCAGGTGGCGAAAGACAGCGAAGACTGGATGATGGCCATGGCCCGCGATGCGGTGGCGGGCGCGAAGCATGTGGCCGACCTGTTCGCCGGCTGCGGCACCTTCACCGCGGTGCTCGCCGAAAAATCTGCCGTTTCCGCGTTCGAGTCCTCGGTCGAGATGGTCGAGGCCTGCCGCCGCGGGCTCAACCACGCGCGAGGCCTGCACCCGGTGACGCTGGCGCGCCGCGACCTGTTCCGCGAGCCGCTGACGGTCAAGGAACTGGCCCGGTTCGACGCCGCGGTCATCGACCCGCCCCGCGCCGGCGCGAAGGCGCAGACCGAGATGCTCGCCGTCTCGAAAGTGCCGGTGGTCATGGCCTTTTCATGCAACCCGGCCACCTTTGCCCGCGACGCGCGCGCCATGGTCGACGGTGGCTACAGGCTGGAGCAGGTCACGCCCATCGACCAGTTCCGCTGGTCGTCGCACGTGGAACTTGCGGCCGTGTTCAGGAAGGGTTGAGAGCGGCTACCGGCGCCGGCCGTAATTGGTGGCCAAATATTCGACGATGGTTGCCTTCTCGTCGGCCTCGAGCGGTTCCTGCTTGCAGTCCTTGAGCATCTGGTCGACCGCCAGATCCCACTCGGTACGCGTCAGCTTCTGGCGCTTGATCCAGCCAATCTTGAAGCAGTTCTGGAAGGCGTAGAAGGTGCTCTCGCGGCCTTCGCCCGGGGTGAGGCCCTCGTACTTGTCGTCGCTGCGCAGGAAGGTGCGCTCCTCCGGGATCGGGCTCTGGTATTGCGTTTCGGGCTGGGCCATCGCCGTGCCGGCCAGCAATCCCAGCAGCGCCGCGCCCATCAGCAAAGTCTTCATCGGAATATCCCCTTGGCGAACCTCATCCTACCGGAAAACTTCAGGCCCGGCCATGCGGTTCACGGCACGTTCGGACCATATTGCTTGGCCAGATAATCGAGGATGACCTCGCGCTCCTGCGCCTCCAGCGGCTCGTAAGGGTATTTCTCGAGGATCCTGTCGATGGTTGCCGACCAGTCGGCGCGCGTCTTGCGGGCGGCCTTGATCCGCGCATCGGAATGGCACGGGCTGCAGAAATAATAGGTTTCCTCGCGGCCGTAGTCGGGCCGCAGGCCGCCCCAGTCCGACACGGTCGGCCGCTGCTGCTCGGGCGGGATCGGATTCTGGAAACCTTCGTCGATCGGCTTGGTGGCCGGATTCATCAGGTCCGGCGTGGAGGGATTGACCGCCTCGGGGTCCATGTTCTGTGCCGCCGCCGCCGCGGCCATGCAAATCAGCCCCAGGCCGACCACAGCCGCCCAACCCTTGTTCATGCGGAATCCTTCCGAAGCGAAGCCACGACTCTACCCGAGGCGAGAACTCTATCTGAAGTAAGTGGTCCGGCCTGCAAAGCTAGCCGACCTGGCCGCGGTGGCGCAGCATGTGATCGGCCAGCACGCAGGCCATCATGGCCTCGCCCACCGGCACGGCGCGGATGCCCACGCAGGGGTCGTGCCGCCCCTTGGTGACGATCTCGGTCTCCTCGCCGTCTACGGTCACGGTCTGGCGCGGCGACAGGATCGACGAGGTCGGCTTGACCGCGAAGCGCACCACCACGTCCTGGCCGGTCGAGATGCCGCCCAGGATGCCGCCCGCCTTGTTGGACAGGAAGCGCGGCTGGCCGTCATTGCCAGCGCGCATCTCGTCGGCATTGGCCTCGCCGGTCAGGGTGGCGGCCTCGAAGCCGCTGCCGATCTCCACGCCCTTGACCGCATTGATGCTCATCATGGCGCCGGCCAGGTCGGCGTCGAGCTTGGCGTAGAGCGGTGCGCCCCAGCCCGCCGGGACGCCCGAGGCATGCACCTCGATCACCGCGCCCACCGAGCTGCCCGCCTTGCGGATGCCGTCGAGATAGCCTTCCCACAGCGCGGCGGCGTTGGCGTCGGGCGACCAGAACGGGTTGTCGCCGGTGATGCTCCAGTCCCAGTTGGCCGGGTCGATGGCGTGCTCGCCGATGCGCACCAGCGCGCCCCGGATGACGACGCCGTCGCCCAGCACCTTGCGCGCGACGGCGCCAGCCGCCACGCGCGAGGCGGTCTCGCGCGCCGACGAGCGGCCGCCGCCCCGGTAGTCGCGGATGCCGTACTTGGCGATGTAGCTATAGTCGGCGTGGCCCGGCCGGTATTTGGCGGCGATGTCGCCATAGTCCTTCGATCGCTGGTCGACGTTCTCGATCATCAGCTGGATCGGCGTGCCCGTGGTCACGCCCTCGAACACGCCCGACAGGATTTTCACCTCGTCCGGCTCGCGACGCTGGGTGGTGAAGCGCGACTGCCCCGGCCGGCGCTGGTCCAGATAGTGCTGGATGAACGCCTCGTCGATCGGCAGGCCCGGCGGCGTACCGTCGACCACGCAGCCGATGGCCGGCCCGTGGCTCTCGCCCCAGGTGGTCACCCGGAACAGATGGCCGAAGGTGTTGTGCGACATGGGTCTATTCCTGGACCGCGCCGCCGATCACGATGTCGGGCGCGGATTCGTCCTTCATGCCGATGATGTTGTAGCCGTTGTCCACATAGTGGATCTCGCCGGTGACGCCCGACGACAGGTCCGACAGCAGGTACAGTCCCGAGCCGCCCACCTCTTCGATGGTCACGTTCCGGCGCAGCGGCGAGTGGTACTCGTTCCACTTCAGGATGTAGCGGAAGTCGCCGATGCCCGAGGCGGCCAGGGTCTTGATCGGACCGGCCGAGATGGCGTTGACGCGGATGTTCTTCTCGCCCAGGTCCTTGGCCATGTAGCGGACGCTGGCCTCGAGCGCGGCCTTGGCGACGCCCATCACGTTGTAGTGTGGCAACACCTTCTCGGCGCCGTAATAGGTCAGGGTCAGCAGGCTGCCGCCGTTCGGCATCAGCTTCTCGGCCCTCTGGCAGACGGCGGTGAACGAGAAGCACGAGATGTTCATGGTCATGGCGAAGTTCTCGGCCGTCGTGTCGACGTACCGGCCCTTCAGCTGGTCCTTGTCCGAATAGGCGATCGCGTGGACGACGAAATCGATGCTTCCCCAGGCTTGCTCCAGCGCCGCGAAGGTGGCGTCGAGTTGCTCGGGCCTGGTCACGTCGCATTCCAGCACCAGCGCGCTGCCGACCGACTCCGCCAGCGGCCGCACGCGCTTCTCCAGCGCCTCGCCCTGGAAGGTGAAGGCCAGCTCGGCGCCGTGCTCGCGCAGTCTCTGGGCAATGCCCCAGGCGATGGAGCGATTGTTGGCCACACCCATGATGAGGCCGCGCTTGCCGGTCATCAGGCCGTTCGGTGAAGTCATATCGATTTTGCTGCTGCTACCTGGAGTGAAGAGAGCCGCATCGTACACCAACCGGAGCGGTCGTCAAACCGGGCCGGACAACGCGCGCCATACCCCGACCTGGGTAGATTTCCAGACACTTAAGGCGGGGGTGGGGGCGTTGCGATTGACACCCAACAGGCGAGCATTTACCTGTTCGTTTACTGCGCCGCCGATCGATAACTGCCCGGTGGCAACCCGGTCCAACATTCGAGGGGGTTCTCTGAACATGCGCGCGATTGCATTTGCCGTGGCGGCGGCCGTGGTCCTGGCCGGCAGTCCGGCCCTGGCGAAGAAGAAGACGCCGGAGGAGAACCTCGAGATTCCCATGTGCCCGCAGGTGATGGGCACGGTCGCGATCAAGGACAGCCAGAACGAGTGGTGGCGCCAGTACAACCTGGGCAACCCGGCGGCGGTGATCAAGCTGATCGTCATGAAGTCGGGCTGCTTCCAGCTGGTCGATCGCGGCCAGGGCATGCAGATGATGAAGGAAGAGCGCGAGCTGATGGGCGAGGACGAGCTGCAGCGCGGCTCGGACATCGGCAAGGGCCAGATGGTGGCCGCCGACTATTTCATCCTGCCCGACCTGGTGACCCAGGACAGCAACACCGGCGGCAGCGCCATCGGCGCGGGTATCGGCGGCGCCATCGGCGGCGGCTGGGGCGCGGCGCTGGGCGGCATCAAGACCAAGAAGCTGGAAGCCCAGGCGCTGCTCACCCTGACCAACGCCCGCACCGGCGTGCAGGAGTTGATCGCCGAGGGCACCTACAAGAAGACCGACGTGTCGTTCGGCTTCGGCGGCGGCGGCTGGGGCGGCTTCGGCCTGGCGCTGGCGGCGGCGGGCGGCGGCTATGCCGATACCGACATAGGCAAGGTGATCACGCTGGCCTACATCAAGGCCTACCGCAACATGGTGACCCAGATGGGCGGCCTGTCGGGCAACGCCAAGATGGCGGCGCCACTCCCCGCCCAGCGGCTGCTGGAGCGCACCGCCCTGCTGTCCGAGCCGCGCGACGACGCGGCCCCGGTGCGCGGCCTGCGCGAAGGCATGGTCCTGCACCCGACCGGCAACAAGGCCGGCCTGTTCTGGGAAGTCGAGGAGCCGAATGGCGACCGCGGCTGGGTGCCGTCGAAGCTGCTCGAGCTGGCGAAGTAAACTTCGGGACCATCCCGGCGGAAAAGGGGGCTTCGGCCCCCTTTTTTGTTGGGTAAGGTCACCCGTTCTCGTCGATCAGCCAGGTGCCGTCCGGCGACACGCAGGCGGTGCCGTAGCCGGTGGACTTCTTGCCGCCGGCGTTCACCACCTGCTGGAACTCGCGGCAGCTCTTGCCGCCCATGCTGAACTTGGGCTGGGGCGTGATCGAGCCGCTGGCGCCGGTCCCGGCGTTCGACCAGGCCATGGGCTTGCCCGCCACACCGGTGGACAGGGCCTTTTGCGTCGTCTTCTCCATGATCGCCCGGTCCTCTTCCTGCAGCAGCCGGGCGGCGGCGCCGCCCACGTCCCGGCCGGCGACCTTGCCGGCCTCGCGCGGCACCACGGTCGGTGGCGGCGGCGGAGGTGGCGGGGGCGGCAGTTGCGGCGCCGGAGCGGGCGGCGGCGGCGGCGCCTCGCTCACCGGCTCCTGGTAGTCGCCGGCGCACGCCGCCAGCGTTGCGGACAGGAGCGTGAGGCACAGAAGCCGTTGAATGCGCATGGGTCCATCCTCGAATTGCAGACCGGCAGTATAGGCGACGGACGCGGCGCGGCCAGCCAGAATGAAAACGCATCATACCCTATGCGCGCCGCGCGCTTGGACGTTGCCCGAGGAACCGCTACAACACGGCATTGCTCTCAATGTTCCGGTGCGGCCGATGACTTCCGAAACCGACCCCTTCGTTCGCTTCGAGGAATGGTTCGCCGATGCGCGCCGTTCCGAGCCCGACGTGCCCGAGGCCATGGCTCTCGCCACCGCCGACGGCGGCGGCATGCCTGATGTGCGCATGGTGCTGATGAAGGCGCGCGGGCCCGAGGAAGGCTTCGTGTTCTACACCAACACGGAGAGCGCCAAGGGCGGCGAGCTGGCCGCCAACCCGCGCGCCGCGCTGTGCTTTCACTGGAAGAGCCTGGGCCGGCAGGTGCGTGTGCGCGGCCGGGTCGAACGCGTCTCCGACGCACAGGCCGACGCCTATTTCGACAGCCGCGACCGGGGCAGCCGCATCGGCGCCTGGGCGTCGAAGCAGTCCCGTCCGCTCGAGGGTCGCTTCGCGCTGGAGAAGGCGGTGGCGTCCTATGCCGCGCGCCATGCGATCGGCAGCATCCCGCGCCCGGACTACTGGACCGGCTTCCGCGTCATCCCCGAGGCCATCGAGTTCTGGCAGCACCGCGACCACCGCCTGCATGAGCGCCAGCTGTTCATCCGCGCGGGCGATGGCTGGACGGTGCAGTGGCTCTACCCTTGAGCCGGGCATGACCGCGCCGATCCACAGCGAGCTGGACCGGGCCGCCATCGACATCCGTCGCGCGGCGCCGTTGATGAAGCGGGCGGCCTGGGCGTCGCTATCGGTCGCGGCGCTGCTGATCGCGATCAAATTCGCCGCCGGTCTTTACACCGGATCGGTCGCGATCCTGTCGTCGCTGGTCGATTCGGTGCTCGACCTCGTGGCGTCCGCGGTGAACTTGTTCGCCATCAGCCAGGCCGTCTCTCCCGCCGACCGGCAGCACCGCTTCGGTCACGGCAAGGCAGAGGCCATCGGCAGCCTGGTGCAGGCCGCCGTCATGGCCGGCTCGGCGGCGTTCGTGGTGTTCGAAGCCTCGACCCGCCTGCTCGATCCGCCGCAGGTGCGCAACCCGGAGGCCGGCATCGGCGTCATGGCGGTTTCGATCGCGGCGACCGCGGCGCTGGTGATCTACCAGCGCCATGTGGTCCGCAAGACCGGCTCGACCGCCGTCTCGGCCGATTCCCTGCACTATGTCAGCGACCTGCTGACAAACCTCAGCGTTATCGCCGCCCTGGTCATCGCCGGATATACCGGCTTCGCCTACGCCGATCCGTTGTTCGCCATTGGCATCGCCCTCTACCTGGCGTGGAGCGCCTATTCCATCCTGCGCGTGTCATTCAACGTGCTGATGGACAAGGAACTGCCGGATGTGGACCGCGACACCATCAAGGCGCTGGTGCGCGCTCATCCCGGCGTGATCAGCCTGCACGATCTGCGCACCCGCTCGTCGGGGCCCAACGTGTTCATCCAGTTCCACGTGGAGGTGGACCGCGACCTGTCCCTGATCGAGGCGCATCGGATCGTCGACGATATCGAAGGCGAGTTGCTGGAAAAATATCCCGGCGCCGAGGTGATCATCCACGCCGATCCGCAAGGCGTCGTCGAACGGCGCGACCATTTCGAGAGGTGACTTCATGATCGACGTCTATGGCATCAAGAACTGCGACACCGTCAAGAAGGCCCGGGACTGGCTGGACCTGAACGGGATCTCCTACCGCTTCCATGACTTCAAGGTGGAAGGCCTCGATGCCGCGACCGCCGAGCGCTGGATGAAGGTGCTGGGGCGCGACACGTTGCTCAATCGCCGCGGCACCACCTGGCGCAAGCTGTCGCCCGATCGGCAGGTCGTCAACAGCGATGCCGATGCGGTCAAGCTGGTGGTCGAGCTGCCGTCGCTGGTGAAGCGTCCGGTGATCGACACCGGCAAGATGCTCACCGCCGGCTTCGGCGACGAACAAAGGCAGGCCCTGAAGGCCCTGTAGTGGTACCCTGCGGCCTTTCGGAGGGTGGTGGGCCTTCCTCGCGGGGGATATCGAATTGGTGCAACCCGCGTATTATGATATCCGCATCGGTAAGAATCGTTTGCACTACTGACGGGAGACATTTTGTCGTCGAACGAAGAACGCAAGACGCTGATCCTGACCGGCGCGAGCCGGGGCATCGGCCACGCCACGGTGAAGCGATTCTCCAGCGCGGGCTGGCGCGTGATCACCTGCTCGCGCATGGCGTTTTCGGAGGATTGCCCCTGGCTCGGCGGCCGCGATAACCACGTGCAGATCGATCTGGCCGACCCTGAAAGCCGGTCGAAGGGTATCGAGCAGATGCGCGAGCGCCTCCATGGCAGCCCGCTCAACGCGCTGGTCAACAATGCCGGCGTCTCGCCCAAGGGACCGGGCGGCGTGCGCCTCAGCTCCATCGACACGCCGGTCGACCTCTGGCACCGGGTCTACGAGGTCAACCTGGTCGCGCCGCTGCTGCTGGCGCGCGGGCTGATGGACGAGCTGAAGGCCGCGCGCGGCGCGGTGGTCAACGTGACCTCGATCGCCGACAGCCGGGTGCATCCGTTCGCTGGCACCGCCTACGCGACGTCCAAGGCGGCGCTGGCGGCGCTGACCCGCGAGATGGCCTCGGACTTCGGGCCACACGGCATCCGTGTCAACGCCATCGCGCCGGGCGAGATCGACACCTCGATTTTGTCGCCCGGCACCGAGAAGATCGTCGAGCAACTGCCGATGCGGCGGCTCGGCACCCCTGAAGAAGTGGCCAAGGCGATCTATTTCCTGTGTTCGGAACAGGCGAGCTACGTCACCGGCACCGAACTGTTCGTCAATGGCGGGCAGCACGTCTAGGCCAGAAACACATACGAGGAAGGCATCATGGCCAAGGAAAAGATCAAGCTGAACCCGCTGCAGAACAAGACGCTGGCCCTGATGCAGGAGCTGGCGCGGCACCGGGAGACCTCCATCGTCGACGAGAAGACCGGGGACGTCGTCGTCACCCACATGCCGCACGCCCATGGCGACCACGTCCATGTGGGCGAATACGTGGTCTCGACCCGGGACATCACCGGCTTCTCCAACGAGGCGGTCTGGATCGCGCTGGAGCGCAAGGGCCTCGCAAAGTCGCACTTCCCGGTCGCCATCACCCTGACCAAGGAAGGGCTGGAATACGATACCGGCCTGCTCAACGCGGCCCGTTCCGATCACTAGTCCCGTGCGCGTCCTGGCCGCTGTCGCCTTCGCCGCTGCCGTCGCCATCGCGGCGCCGGCGCAGGGCGCGGCCGACACGCCGTGCTACCGGCAGGCGCGCGGCACGCCCATGCAGACCTGTCTGCTCGACGGGGCCGAGGCGTTGCTGAAGGCCGATCCCGGCAAGGATCCGGAAGAGGCCGCGGCGCTTTGGGTCAAGCTCAACGAGGTTTCAGCGGACGCGGGCGACCTGCAGCGCGCCCGGCGCAGCGCCGACAAGGTCGCGCCCGGCGGCCAGCGCCGGCTGGCCGAGGCGCGGGTCGCCGTGCTGATGGCGAAGAAGGGTGACCGTACCGGCGCCGGGGCGATCCTCGATGCCATGCAGAAGCAGCCGCTGCCGGTGGGCCAGGTGGACTGGGCGGCGGCAAGCATCCTTGCGGCGCTCAACGATCCGGCCCGGACAAAGGCCTGGCTGGACTCCCTGTCGCCCAATCGCCGCGTCGACGGCCTGCTCGCGGCGGTGCGCGCGCAGCAGGAGGCGAAGCGCCTGCAGGAAGCCGAACGGCTGCTGCGGGATTTCGCCGCCACGCTCGGCAAGGGTGCGCCGCCCGAGAGCACCGCGATCATCGTCCATTCGCCGACCGCCATGGCGTTCATCGCCGCCGGCAGGCTCGACGCGGCGCGGCGCATGATCGCCCTGCTGCCGGACCTGGACCGTCCGCGGCTCGAGGCGCGGCTCGCCCTCAAGCAGGACCAGCTCGGCAAGCGCGCCGACGCACAGAAGGCGCTGGAGGAGCTCGCGGCGCTGCCCCGGTCCGGCGATGCCCGGCTCGCCCTCGCGGTCCTGGCGGCGCGGCACGGCGACTTCGCCGGCGCGCAGAAGTGGTTCCCGCCGTCGCTCAGCTACGACCAGGGGCTGCTCGACGAACTGTTCACCCTGCTGGCCAAGGCCGTGCAAGGCGCGCCGGCGCTCGCCATGATCGAGACCATGAACAACAGCAAGGACAAGGCGGCGACCCTGGCGCTGCTGTCCGTCGAATCGATGAAGGCGGGCCAGCCGGCCGAAGCGGGCGCCTATCTGCGCCGGACGCGGCTGATCATGGATCCGCTGGTCAATCTGGACTTCGGCGCGGCGCAGACGCTGATCGACTTCGCCATCGCGCTCGAGCGGACGGTCCGGGCCATGGTGGTGCTCGACCAGGAGAACGAGGCGATCCACTTCATCAGGAAGCTGGAGAACGCCGTCCAGACCGACCCGTACGGACTGGCGCGCCCGGGCGTGATCGCCGGCCTGATCGGCGCCAACAAGGCGCTGTACGAAGGCCGGCTGGCGAAGAACGACGCCGCCGGCGTCCGGCGGCTGCTGGCGCGAAGCTGGCGGGTGGCGGCGGGCGTTTCCGCCTATCTCGAGGCCGGCCTGGTGACCGAGGCGTCGCTGATCGCCGAGCGGGAAGCCCGCGAGGGCCTCACCAAAGCGGATGACTTTCTCACCATCGCCCAATACATAGCGAAGCACTGAAATTCACGCCTAACGAATCGGGGAAGATGCCATGACCACCTACAAGTCGCTCAAGACGGATGTGAAGGACCGCATCCTGACCATCACGCTGAACCGGCCGGAGCGCCTCAACGCCTTCAACTTCGACATGCAGTCCGAGATGGTCGAGGTGTTCAGGAAGGTCAACGACGACGACGAGGTGCGCGCGGTGATCGTCACCGGCGAAGGCCGCGGCTTCTGCGCCGGCGCCGATCTGGGCGCGGGCGGCTCGACCTTCGACACCGACAAGCGCCCCAGCATCGACAAGGTCGGCCCCGGCGGCCTGTGGCGCGACGGCGGCGGCCGCGTGACCCTGCAGATCTTCGAGTGCCTGAAGCCGGTGATCGCCGCCTGCAACGGCCCGGCGGTCGGCGTCGGCGTCACCATGCAGCTGCCGATGGACATCCGCCTTGCCTCGACCGAGGCGCGCTACGGCTTCGTCTTCGGGCGCCGCGGCCTCGTCATGGAAGCCTGCTCCAGCTGGTTCCTGCCGCGTCTCGTCGGCATCCAGCAGGCCACCAAATGGTGCTACTCGGGCCGCGTATTCCCGGCGCAGGAAGCGCTGGATGGCGGCCTGGTGTCCGAAATCCTGGCGCCCGAGGACCTGATCCCGCGCGCCCGCGAGATCGGCCGCGAAATCTCCGAGAACACCTCGGCGGTGTCGGTGGCGCTGATGCGCCAGATGATGTGGCGCATGCTGGGCGCCTCGCACCCGATGGAAGCCCACAACATCGACAGCCGCGGCATCGCCACGCTCGGTAAGATGGCCGACGCCGCCGAAGGCGTCACCTCGTTCCTGGAAAAGCGCCCGGCCGAGTACAAGCTGAAGGTGTCCGAAGACATGCCCGGCTGGTTCCCTTGGTGGGACGAGCCGCGGTTTGGGTAAGGCAGAATTGGAAAGGGGCCTTCGGGTCCCTTTCTATTTTGGCCATAGGGTCGGTGCGACAACGCGCTATGGGTGGAGAAGGGGCATTGTCTGTCCGGCGATGCTGAAACATTATCTCTGCATGTGGCGGTACTTTCTGATGATTCCATTGGCGGCTGCGTTCGGGAGTTTGACGGCGACGCTGATATTGGTCGCTTTGCTCGGAGGAACGCTAACATTGGGCGATATGGGGCCCCTGATAGGCTTCTCACTGATAACAATGTTCTTTTCGTTACCGGGAGCAACGATGGCATTAGGGCTTGAAGGCCTCCTGCTTGATCGCGGTTGTCCCAGATGGAGCGGTAGTATTTTGGTGCTCGTCGCCTCTGCAGCGGCTGGGTCCATTAGTATGGCCCTCTTTACTGGGTGGAATACGCGATCGGGTGCGACGGGAGCACTCTTTGCCCTGACGACGGTGACGATGTTGCTTATCATCGAACGTCTCTGGGCCGGAACGCCGCACCTAAGCCGTATGCCCGCAACCCTTCTAGCCGTTGTCGGCGCAATACTCTTGGGGTTGGTCACCCTTGCGATGACGCCGATCTAAGGGAGGGTGCTGGAGTGCTCCCCTTCACCGCTGCACCGTGAATCGCCGGTAGGACAGCGCCCCTGCGATATGGGCACGGCAGACACTCGCCGAGTCCGCCAGATCGGCCAGTGTCCTCGCAACGCGCAGTACCCGGTAATACGGCGACAGCATCTGAAATGCTGCCACCGTACCGATCCGGAAAACGTCTAGTCGTTCAGCTCTTTCGCATATTTCGCAGCGACCTCGCCGGCCAGCTTGCCGAACACCATGCAGGGGCCATAGGAGCCGCCGCCGCCGATGTAGACGTCGCCGTGCAGGTTGCCGACGGTCTCGCCTGCGGCGTAGAGGCCCCGGATCGGCTTGTCGGCCTTGTTCATCACGGCGGTGTCGGCGTTGATGCGCAGGCCCGTACCGGTCCAGCACAGGATGGCGGGCCGGATCTCGACCGCATAGAACGGCCCCTTGCGGATCGGCGCCATCGCCGCCTTCTTCAGGAAGGCGGTGTCCTTGCCCGCGGCGACGTCGGCGTTGTAGCGCTCGGCCATGCCCTGCAGCCCTTCCGGGTCGATACCGGCCTTGTCCGCCAGCTCGGCGAGGCTGTCGGCGCGGAAGATGCGGCCGTCCTCGGCCTTCTGCTGCAGCACGTCGTTCACCCAGTAGGCCTGGAACTGCGGCGTGCGCTTGGCGGCGGCGCGCGAATCTTCGTCGAAGATCGCCCAAGCCTTGCCGCCCTGCTTGTTCAGCAGCCCGGCGATCACCGTGTAAGGCGCCGACTCGTTGCAGAACCGGTGGCCGTGCTGGTTCACCATCACCAGCCAGCCCGGCAGCGCCACCTCGAGGTCGCGGCTGAAGCCCGGTGTCGCCAGCATCAGGGCGCGGTCGTGGCCATCGACGATGCCGCCCACGGCGGTGCCCATCTTGATGCCGTCGCCGCGCGCGCCGTCGGCGCCGATATACCAGCGCCAGTCGCCGGTCGCCGCCGCCCGGGGCAGGTACTTCTCGATCATCCCCGGGTTGTTGCCGAAGCCGCCGGTGGCGAGGATGACCGCGCCCGCCGTCGCCTCGTCGTCGCCGATCCTGATGCCGGTCACGCGGCCCTCGTCATTGGTGATCAGGCCGGTGACCCGCGAATCCAGCACCACATCGACGCCCTTGGCGCTGCGATGGGCGTCGAGCACGTTGATGACCTCCTCGCCGTCGCCTTCCGGCGGATGGCCGCGCGGCACCGAGCCGACGCCGGAGCAGTAGAGGCCTTCCTTGGGATATTTCACGCCCAGGCCCAGTGCCCATTCGAGCGTGGGCGCGGACAGGTCGCAATAGCGCCGCACCACGGCCGGATCGACCAGCCACTGGTTCAAGGTCATGTATTCCTCGAACATGGCGTCGGCGGTGTCGTTGGTCACGCCGGCGGCCTTCTGGACCGAAGTCCCGGCGGCGTAGAAGTGGCCGCCCGACAGCCGCGACGAGCCGCCTACCTTCTTCTCGCTTTCCACCACCAGCACCGAGGCGCCGGTATCCGCCGCCGCGACGGCGGCCGACAGGCCGGCCGCGCCCGAACCCACGATGATAACGTCATAGTCTCTTGCCATAGCTCGTCTTCCCCTGTCGATCGCTCCCCAAGAGCGCATTGATCGAGGGCAGAGTAATCCGGCTGCGGCCCACGGGCCAGCCCCGATCTGTAACAGGCGTTGGCTTTCGATGCGGCGGGCGTCTGTCTTCGAGGCGTTGACTTGCCCGGTCAGCATTCGTACATGCTGGCGGCAGAGGCGGCTCGTCGCGGGCATGCCGGTGGGCAATCTGGAGGTCCGGTTATGCAGTACGATGACGTTGTCCGGGGACGGCGGAGCATCCGCGGCTACAAGCCCGACCCGGTCCCGAAGGCGCTGGTCCGGGAAGTGATCGAGATGGCGATGCGCGCGCCGTCCTCGTTCAATACCCAGCCGTGGAATTTCTATGTGGTTTCTGGCGAGCCGCTCGATCGCATCCGGGCCGGGAACACCGAGCGGATCCTGGCGGGCGTGCCGGAATCGCGTGAGTTCCGCAGCCACGGCGCCTATGCGGGCATCCACCGGGACCGGCAGATCGAAGTGGCCAAGCAGCTGTTCGGGGCGATGGGAATCGCGCGCGACGACAAGGATGGACGGCAGGACTGGGTGCTGCGCGGCTTCCGCCAGTTCGACGCGCCGGTCTCCATCGTCGTCACCTATGACCGGTCGATCTTCGGCGGCGACTACGGCCCGTTCGACTGCGGCGGCGTCGCCAACGCGATCGTCAACGCGGCCTGGTCCCGCGGCCTGGGATGCGTGATCAACAGCCAGGGCATCATGCAGTCCCCGGTGGTGCGCGAGCACGCCGGGATTCCCGACGACCAGGTCATCATGACCTGCATCGCCATGGGATTTCCCGACGAGTCGTTTCCGGCCAACGCGGTGGTGTCTCTCCGCAAGCCGGTGGACGAGGCCGCGGTTTTCGTCGGGTTCGACGACTGACGGGCGGAGTGCCGCGCTGGCGTTATGCCGTGGCTCAGCCCAGGCTCTCGAAATCCATGCCCAGGTCGATGGCCGGCGCGGACTGGGTGAGACGGCCGACGGAGATGTAGTCGACGCCGGTCTCGGCGATGGCGCGGATGGTCTGCAGACTGACGCCGCCCGAAGCTTCCAGCGGAATGGGCGAGAAGCCGACGGCCTCGCGGAGCTGGTCCAAAGTCATGTTGTCGAGCAACAGGCTGTCGGCACCGGCGGCGATGGCCTCGTGCGCCTGGTCGAGGGTATCGCACTCGACCTGTACCCGCAGGCCGGTGCGCGCGCGGCAGGCCTTCACCGCCGCCGTCACGCCGCCCGCCACGGCCAGGTGGTTGTCCTTGATCAGCACGGCGTCGTAGAGGCCCATGCGGTGGTTGGTGCCGCCGCCCATCTTCACGGCGTATTTCTCCAGCACCCGCAGGCCGGGGATGGTTTTCCGCGTGTCGAGCAGCCTGGCCTTGGTGCCGGCGATCACGTCCACATAGGAGCGGGTCAGCGTCGCCACGCCCGACAGGTGCTGCAGGACATTGAGCGCCGAGCGTTCGGCGGTCAGCAGCGCGCGGGCCGGGCCTTCGATGCGCACCACCACATCGCCGGGCCGGGCGGTCTTGCCGTCGCCCAGCACCGTCTCGACCACCGCGTCGGGCGCCAGCCGCTTGACGATGGCGATGGCGACCGGCAGGCCGGCGACGACCAGCGTCTCGCGCGCGGCGATCCGGGCCCGGAAGCGGGCGGTTTCGGGAATGGTCGCCTCGGCGGTCACGTCACCGGTGCCGACGTCCTCGGCGAGCGTCCGGGTGATGAAGTCGTCGAGCGCCTCCCGCGACAGCGGCAGCGGCTCAGCCATTTTTCGCGGGCTGCACAGGCGGCGACATGTCGAGCATGCGCTGCACCGAGCGCAGCGCCTTGACGCGGATGTCTTCAGGCACTTCGATCTGCGGCGTCATGTTGGCGAGGCACAGATAGAGCTTCTCCATGGTGTTCAGCGCCATGAACGGGCAGTTGTTGCAGTTGCACTTGCCGTCGTCGTTGGGCGCGCCGATGAAGGTCTTGTGCGGCGCCTTCTTCTGCATCTGGTGCATGATATGCGGCTCGGTGACGACGATGAAGGTGTCGGCCTCCGAGGTCAGCGCATAGTTCAGGATCGAGGACGTCGAGCCCACATGGTCGGCGTGCTGCAGGATGTGGCCCGGGCATTCCGGATGGGCGATCACCGGCGCGCCCGGATGCTCGCCCATCAGCTTCACCAGCTCGCGCTCCGAGAACTGCTCGTGGACGATGCACGAGCCCTGCCACAGCAGCATGTCGCGGCCGGTCTTCTTGGCCAGGTAGCCGCCGAGGAACCGGTCCGGCGCGAACAGGATCGGCTTGTCCTTCGAAATCTGGTCGACGATGTATTCGGCGTTGCTCGAGGTGACGATGATGTCGGACAGCGCCTTCACCTCGGCCGAGCAGTTGATGTAGGTCAGCGAGACATGGTCCGGATGCTGCTCGCGGAACTTGCGGAACTGGTCGGGCGGGCAGCTATCCTCCAGCGAACAGCCGGCCTTCATGTCGGGCAGCAGCACGGTCTTCTGCGGGCTCAGGATCTTCGCCGTCTCGGCCATGAAGCGCACGCCGCAGAACACGATGACGTCGGCGTCGGTGGCGGCGGCCTTGCGCGACAAATCCAGCGAATCCCCGACGAAGTCGGCGATGTCCTGGATTTCGCCCTCTTGATAGTAATGGGCCAGGATGACGGCGTTGCGCTCCGTGCGCAGCCGGTCGATCTCCGCCCTTAGATCGATGAACGGATCGATCTCGGTGACGTTCAGCGGCTTCAGGTTGCCCTTGGGCCGGTCGAGGACACTTGTGTTCATAGCATCATCCGGACTTGCGTCCGCTCCCGCGAGATGACCTCAAACGTGGCGCGTTATGTTGGCCATGGCCGACCCGATAACAAGGAAATTCAACGAAGGGCTGGGATGCGTGTCAGTGAACCTGCAGCCCGTCGAGCGCCCGCTTCAGACGGTCGAACATCTCGTCGATCTGCGGCTCGGTGATGATCAGCGGCGGGCACAGGATGGCGACATCGCCCACGGCGCGGATCATCAGGCCCTGTTCCTGGCAGGCGAGCAGCGCCTTCATGCCCACGGTCAGCTTGGGATCGAACGGCTTCTTGGTCGCCTTGTCGGCGACCAGTTCGACGCCGCCCATCAGGCCGCCGCCCAGGCGTGCCTCGCCGACCAGCGGATGGCTGGCGAGCGCCGCCAGCCGCTGCTGGAAGCGCGGGATCAGGCCGCGCACATGCTCAAGCATGTTGCGCTCCTCGTAGATTTGCAGCGTCCGAAGCGCGACGGCGGCGCAGACCGGATGGCCCGAATAGGTGTTGCCGTGGCCGAAGGTACCGATCTTCTTCGACTGCTCGACTATGGCGTCGTGCATGAAGGACGGGATGGTCACCGCGCCGATCGGCAGATAGGCCGACGACAGCGCCTTGGCGCAGGTCACCATGTCGGGCTGCATGTCGACGGTCTGGCAGCCCCAGTAATTGCCGGTGCGCAGGAAACCGGTGATGACCTCGTCGCCCACCAGCAGGATGTCGTACTTCTTCAGCACCGCCTGGAGCTTGGGGAAGTAGTTCCGCGGCGGCACGATCAGGCCGCCAGCGCCCTGGATCGGCTCGGCGAAGAACGCGGCGACGGTCTCCGGCCCCACCTTGTTGATCAGCCGGTCTAGGTTGCCGATGATCCGGTCGACGAACTGGTCCTCGGTCTCGCCGGGCAGCGACTCGCGGTAATGGTGCGGGCAGTCCGTGTGCAGGAAGCCTTTGAGCGGCAGATCCCAGTCCAGGTGGTTATGGGTCAGGCCGGTGACGCTGGCCGAGGCGACGGTGACGCCGTGATAGGCCTTCAGCCGGCCGATGATCTTCTTCTTCTCGGGCCGGCCGACGGCGTTGTTGTAGTACCAGATCAGCTTGATGGCAGTGTCGTTGGCGCTCGATCCGTCGCCGACGAAGAACACCCGCGCGGTATCGCACGGCGCCACCGATTTCAGCTTCTCGGCCAGTTCGATCACCGGGCCGTGGCTGCGGCTCTGGAACAGATGGCTGAACGCCAGCTTCTCCATCTGCGCCGTGGCCGCCTTGACCAGTTCCTTCTCGCCATACCCCAGCGAGGCGCACCACAGACCGGCGACGCCCTCGATGTACTGCTTGCCGTCCGTATCCCAGACATGGATGCCGTCGCCCCGGTCGATGACCAGCGGCCCGTTCTCGGCGTGTTTCGCCAGGTTGGTGTACGGGTGGACGAGGCTGGCGATGTCGCGGGCCTCGAGCGAGTTCGGCAGGACGGGCATTACTGGCTGACCGCGGTGTAGAGGGACTTCTGGCCGGGCGGCGTGGTCGAGGAAACCACGCGGCCGGTTTCGATCATGTGCTCCAGATGCGCCAGCACCGATCGGGCGGCGGCGGGATGCAGGGACTCGGCGACGTTGGCATACATGATCTTCACCATGGCCGGGATGTAGCGCACGTCGGACTTCAGGCACGCCATGATCTGCGCCTCGCGTTCCTCGCGGTGGGCGATGAAGGCGCGCACGAACGGCTTGGGGTCGAGGATCGCCGGGCCGTGAGTCGGCCAGTAGATGTCGTCGTCGCGGTCGAGCAGCAGACGCAGGCTGTCCATATAGGCGTGCATGTCGCCGTCGGGCGGCGCGATCACCGAGGTGGACCAGCCCATGACATGGTCGCCGGTGAACAGCGCCTTGCCTTCGCGCCAGGCCCAGCACATGTGGTTGGAGGTGTGGCCGGGCGTAAACACGCCCTCGAACGACCAGCCCTTGCCCTCGACAACGCCGCCATGGGGCACCCGGACATCCGGCATGAAGTCCCAGTCGCCGCCTTCCTCGCTGTCGCCCTTGCCGCGGTCGCCGCCATGCGGGCCGTAGGCGTAGGTCTTGGCCCCGGTCGCCTGCTTCAGCGGCGCGGCGCCTGGCGAATGGTCCATGTGGGTGTGGGTGATCAGGATGTGCGAGATCGTCTCGCCCGACTCCAGCCCCGCCAGGATGGCGTCGATGTGTGGCGGGAAGTTGGGGCCGGGGTCGATCACCGCCACCTCGCCCTCGCCAATGATGTAGGTGCCGCTGCCGGTGTAGGTGAACGGCCCCTGGTTGGGCGCGATGACGCGGCGGATGCCCGGCGCGACCTGCTGGGTCACGCCGTACTCGAACTTGATGTCGCGAACGAAGGGAATCTCGACCATGGCTCTACTCTATCCGGGTCCACGTCTGTGACCCGCAGAAAATCCACGCGCAGCCGGTGAGTTTCAACTGGTTTCGGGTCACCAGCCGAAGTTTTGCCCGGTAGGTGCGGTTGTCGCGCGGGTTGTGGATGGTGCCGTCAGTCCAGGTCAGCGCGCCCTGATAGCGCAGGTCCCTGAGCAAGACGTGGCCCGGATGGATCTCCATTTCGCCCTGTCCGTCATCCCGGACATAGGCGCAGAGGCGGTCGCCGCACGCCTGGATCTCGATGCGGCCCTCATCCGGCGGCCGCCAGAAACCATGCACGGAGGTGGCGTCGAGCGGTGTGGCCAGGGCCTGCGTCAGGCCGGTCGCGAGGACCATGGCAGGGGCGAACGTCAGGCCGCGACGGAAAAGCTTGCCAAGAGGGCGAATCGCCGGTAGATTAGAACAAAACAGGAACAAAGGGATATGGTCGATGTCTGCGGAACTGGTTCATCTGCTTTGCTGGACGTTGCTGGCGTCCATGGTTGTCTTCCTCATCGTCGGCGGCACGAGAACATTTCGTGAATACAGGCAAGTGATGCACGAGCGCCGGTGTCGGCGCAAGGATTTCGTGTGCAGCCCTGCCCATCCTGCGTCGGGAAATCGTGATTCGTCGAGGATGGCGTTCCGGTTCGCCTGATCGGTCGACCACCAATCAGGTCGGCAGCGATCAGCTTGCCAGGACTTCCTGCAGCCGCTTGGCCAGGACCTCGCGGCGATAGGGCTTGCTGATCATCTCGACCTTGGCGTCGGGCAGCACGTCCTCGAAAGACGCGCTCTCGCCGTAGCCCGACGTGAACAGCACCTTCAGTCCGGGGAAGCGCTTGCGGGCGGCCTTGGCGATCTCGGCGCCGCTCATGCCCTGCGGCAGCACCAGGTCGGTGAACAGCAGGTCGATATGCGGGAGCTTCTCGAGCAGCGCCAGCGCCATCTGGCCGTCGGCCGCCTCGTGGGTCCGGTAGCCCATCCGGTTCAGCAGCAGCACCGCCAGGTCGCGCAGGTCGCTGTCGTCCTCGACCACCAGCACGACTTCGTTGTTGCCCGAGGCATTGGCGCTCTTGGGCTTGCCGCCGTGGCGCGCCGGGTAGGACTGCGCGGCGCGGGGCAGATACAGATGGATCGTAGTGCCGGCGCCCGGCTTGCTGTCGATATAGATGTGGCCGGCGGACTGCTGGACGAAGCCGTAGATCATGGCGAGGCCCAGGCCGCTGCCGACGCCCACGTCCTTGGTCGTGAAGAACGGTTCGAACGCCT
>CAMDTB010000004.1 GCA_945907245.1 Rhizobium sp. Q54 | reverse complement strand
CACCTTATGCTGGTGTTGCACTTCGTTTGTGAACTTAGGGGACCCAGTGATCGTAGGGCAAATCAGATGTAGGTAGAGGCTGGGTCCCGGCCTTCGCCGGGATGACAACCCTATTTGATCCCTAAGCCACCTTGTCGAACTGGACGTGCAGTTCCTTCAGCGCACGCACCCACATGCCGTGGACGTGGTCGTAGGTGTTCTTCTCCGGTGCTGGGCGGAAATCGTGGGCCCGGCGCAGCAGGATGTCCCAGGCGCAGTTCTGCTCGAAGCGGCTCAGCGACGCGCCGGGACAGTGGTGCTCGCCCAGGCTGAACGCCAGGTGCCGGCCGGCATTCTTGCGGCTCAGCTGGAGCTGGTCCGGCTCCGGGAACATGCGGAAGTCGTGGTTGCCGGCGCCGAAGCGGATGCTCAGCGTGGCGCCCTTCGGCACCTTGACGCCATTGATCTCCACGTCCTGGCTGACGAAACGGTAGAGGCCCTGGGTCGGGCTCTCCATGCGCAGCACTTCCTCGACGAAGTTCTTTACCTTCGACAGGTCCGCCTGCAGCTCTTTGTAGACCTCGGGGAAGCGGAAAAGCAGCCACATGCCGTTGGAGAGGGCGAAGGTGGTGGTCTCGTTGCCGCCGATCAGCAGGTGGTCGATGATGCCGATGATCTCGTGTTCCATCAGCGGACGGTGCTTGCCCAGCTCGACGTCGAACAGCTCGGTCTTCGTCAGATGGGTGATGATGTCGTCCTTGGGGTTCTTCAGCTTGTCCTTGATGGTGTCGTGGATGTAGTGCTGCAGCTCGATGTGCCGCTCGACCGCCCACTTCTCCTGCTCCTCGGTCAGCCCGCGCGAGAACGGCCACACCCACGCGAACGACCATTCCTTCAGCTTGGGCAGGTCCATGCGCGGGAAGCCCAGCAGCTCGGCGATCACCATCATCGGCAGTGGCTCGGCGAATTCCTTCATGAACTCGATCTCGCCCTTGTCGATCCAGGTGTCGATCAGTTCGTTGATGGTGGCGCGGATGAACGGCTCCTTCTGCCGCACCGCTCCCATGGTCAGCTTGGGATCGACCAGCGCGCGGTAGTGCTGGTGCTTGGGCACGTTCTCGCCCAGCGAGGTGTAGCGGCGCCAGCCCTTGGTGTCGTACAGCGCCCGGTTGGCGGGAAACTTGATCAGCGGCTCGGTAGACTGCACGTCGCCGCCAGTGGTGAAGATCTCCGGCCGGCGGATGATGTATTCCAGGTCGTCGTAGCGCGTGACGACGTACATGCCGATCTGCGGCATGAAATACACTGGCGATTCCTCGCGGATGACGTCATAGGCCGGGAACCAGTTCTCCTGGACCACGGGATCCATGAAGCTGATCTCGGCGGCGGACTTGAACGGGCAGCCCGATGCGGCGCCCTGATCGGCGGTGGCTGGGCTGACGGCGGCTTCCTTGTTCACGGCACTCTTCTCCCCGATGTCGGCAGCCCGGCGAGGCCGGACCGATGCGAGGCGCCATCATAAAAGTCATCCGTGCATGAGTCACGGTCGTTGTGGCCGCTGGCAGCAATTGCTCGCCGGGAAATCGCCGTTGTGTCACAAATAGGCGGGATACCAGCCCATTTGAGGTCAGCAATGCGGAAGTTCTGCTCGATCCGCCCGGTGATGCTGGGATGCATCGGCCTCGTCCTGTCCGCCTGCAGCGGACCACCGGAGGACGCCGTCTTCTTTGAAGACCCGTCCGCGTGTGCGGCGCGGTTCGGCGAGGAGACATGCGCCGTGGCATCGGAGCAGGCGATCCTGTCGCATCTCAACAACGCACCGGTCTCGCTGCTCGAGGAGGAATGTGAGAACGACTTCGGCGTCGGCAATTGCGAGGCGCGCTACATGCCGTCCAACCGGCCCTATTACGTGCCGGCGATGAAGGGCTTCCTGACCTCTGGCGGCTCGTTCAGCGAGCCGGTCTACCGTGACCGCGACGACGGCGCGATCGTGCCGCAGGGCGACGACGTCTATCGGGTCGGCCGGTTCGTCCGAGGAACGGTCACCGGCGTCCGCGTGCGCCCTGGCACGGACGCGGCGGCCGGAGCGGACACGAGCCCGCGCACCAGCGCCGCGCTTTTCCGGCCTGCGACTGCCGAGCGCATCTCGAACCGTGGTTTCGCCGCCCGGTCGACGCCCGCAATACCCCTCAGCGCGCGGGCGCGCCAGAAAGCCGCCGGGCAGCAGGACGGCGGCGGCTGATCGACGCTAGGCCGTCGCCAGCGAAAGCTCGTGCAGGGCGGCGGGTTCGAAACGCTGTCTCTTGGGATCATAGTCCCAGCGTTCTACCGCGCAGCGCCCCGGCCCGTCGGAGCGGATCAGGTTCACCGAGTTGTTGGCTTCGTAGCGGATGCGCCAGGACAGCGCCGTACTGGCCTGCACCGCCCAGACCGGCCGCGGCAATCCTGGGTAGGCGTCGTGCAGCGGCAGGACGTAGGGCAGGTGGATGTGGCCGCCCATGATGATGTCGGCGCCGGCCGCCGCCCACGCACCGATCGCCCGCTCGTGCCCGTGGAGCAGGTCTTTTTCGTCCTCCTTGCGGGCGACGCACACCGGCTGGTGGGTCACCACGATGCGCAGTTGACCGGGAGTCGCGGCCCGCAGCCGGGCGGCCACCCGCTCGATCTGCTCATGCGAGACCTCGCCGTCGATGTGGCGGTAGCGGCGGGTGGTCTTGACGGTCAGCACCACCAGCGCGTCGTTCTCGAAGGCTGGTTCCAGGTCGTCGCCGAACACACGCTGGAAGCCCGCATAGGGCGCGAACAGCCGCGCCGGCAGATTATAGAGCGGCACGTCGTGATTGCCGGGGATCACCAGCCACGCCGGCACGTGCAGCCGGTCGATGAAGGCACGCGCCTCGTCGAATTCGCGGTCGCGGGCGCGCTGGGTGATGTCTCCCGACAGGATGGCCAGGTCGGGCGCCTCGGCTTCGACCAGCCGCAGCAGCGCGTCGGCCACCGGTGCGCGGACGGTGCCGAAATGCGGGTCGGAGATCTGGATGATCTTCATTTCGGCGGCTCGGCCGTGCCGGGCGGCGGCAGCAGCGCCCAGAGCGGCTCGTCGGCGACGCGGAACTCCAGCGGGCCGCGCAGCCACATGATCTCGCCGTCAATGGCGACCTTGACCGGCTTGCCGGGTGTCCGGCTGGTCCGGACTGTCATCCGCCGGAAGCTGAAGGACGCGACGTTGGCTTCCTCGCCCAGCTTGCCCACCATGCCCCGCACGGTCAGCCACAGAAACTCCAGGGTGCCGACGGGGCGCAGCCGGACGGCGGCGAGGCGTCCCGCATCCACGGCCCGGTCGAGCGGAATGCCCACCTGCCGCATCTGCAGCGGATTGTTGCCGACGAACAGGGTCACGGCCGGAACGGTCTGGCTGGCGCCATCGGCCTCCAGGGTGATCTGCAGCGGCCGGTGCTCGCGGCGGATCAGCGTGGCGATGCCCGAGATCAGCGCTTTCAGCTGGCCGCGGCCGTGGCGCTTCTTGAACGCCTCGCGGTCCTCCAGCAACTGCGGATAGAGGCCGACGCTGGCGTTGATCAGGAAGATGCGGTCGTTGACGAAGCCGACCTGGGCGGGCTGGACCTCAGCCGTCAGCAGCGCGCGCGTCGCGGCCTCGATCTCCAGCGGAATGCCGTGCCAGCGGCCGAAATAGTTGAATGTCCCCTGCGGCAGCGCGCCGAAGGCGCAGCCGCTGCCCAATATGGCCTGGGCCGCGCCGTTGATGGTGCCATCGCCGCCGGCGACCACCACGGCGGCGTTCTCGGCCCGGGCCCGTGCAATGGTTTCCTCGATCTTGCTGTCGATCCGCGACGGATCGTCGATCAGCATGATCTCATGCGCCCGCCCGACCTCTGTCAGCACCCGCTCGATGGTTGCGACGGTGGCGTCCTTGTCATTGCTGCCCGAGCCGCAATTGACGATGACGAGCAGCTTGGTGCTCGAGCTGTACTGGATGGGCTGCATGGACGGCCTCGAATGCTGTCCCGGATACGGGAAAACGGCGGGGTTTCGCCAGCCCCGCCGTTTCGGTTCGCGTGCGCTTGTCTCCGCGCGGCTGGTCGTGCCGCTATGTTATCGCCTTGCCGATGAAAAGTCCGATCAGCAGGAAGATGACGAAGATGGCCAGCGCCAGAAAGAACAGGAACTTGGCGACTCCGGCTGCGGCGCCGGCGATGCCGGTGAAGCCGAGCAGGCCGGCGATAACCGCCACGATGGCAAAGATCAGAGCCCATTTGAGCATGGTTGAGTCCTCCATTTTACTTGAAGCTTCAACGTCATCACGGACGGGTTGGTTCCGCGCTACCGTCGATCTAATTGAAGGCCGCACGCACAATTTCCGGGAGGGACGAGCATGGTTCAGGCGGTATGGAACGGGCAGGTCATCGCGCGGTCGGACGACACGGTGGTGGTGGAGGGCAACCACTACTTTCCCGAAGCGGCGCTGCCGAGCGCGCTGCTCAAGCCCAGCGACACCACCAGCGTCTGCCCATGGAAGGGCACCGCGCACTACTACACGCTGGTGGTCGACGGGCAGGAGAACAGGGACGCCGTCTGGTATTACCCCGACCCCAAGCCGGCGGCCAAGGAGATCAAGGGCCGCGTCGCGTTCTGGAAGGGCGTGAAGGTTACCGCGTAACGTTCAGATAAACGTTACCCGGTTCGGCAGTTCGTCGCGGTCGCCGGGACGCAGCGGGAACTCCTTTTCCAGCAAGTCGGCGCAGCGTTCGGTGGCCTCGACGAAGCCGTCCGCCAGCCGGCCCTCTCGGATCTGCGCGGTGAAACCGTCGATGACGGTGCGCCACGCCTGTTCCGGGATGCGCTCGCCGATGGCGCGGTCCACCAGGATCTCGACATGATGCTCGGCCAGCGACACGAACAGCAGCACGCCGATGCGCTCGGCGGTGCGGCGCTGGACGATGGCGGCGAATTGCAGCCGCGCCAGCTTGGCCGCTTCCTCGTGGCGCAGCGACGGCGGCGCCAGCAATGGTCTTACACCAGGCAGATGCAGCAGCAGGCCGGCGACGACCAGCACCGCCACCTGGGCGCCGAACACGTGGGTCGCGTCGAGCGCCGGGTGCAGCAGCGACACGGCGCCGCCGGCCAGTAACGCCAGCAACGCCGCCCACAGCGCCGGCCAGGCCTCGTAGCCGTCCGCCACCTGCGCCAGCACCAGCGCGAACTCGGCGCTGGTGCGCGTCTCGGCGGCGGCGACCGCGGCCTCGATGCGTGACTGGTCTTCGGCCTGCAGCTTCATGTCACCACCGTCCCGACGCGCCGCCGCCGCCGAACGACCCGCCGCCGCCCGAGAACCCGCCGCCGCCGCTGCTCCAGCCGCCGCCCCAGCCGCTGGACGTGGTGCCCCACAAGCCGCGCCGGCGCCGGCGGCCGAAAATCATGCGCAAGATGACGAACAGGAAGAACACGCCGAAATAGAGCACCGGGATCCAGTCGAGCCGGCCCGCCGGTGCCGGGCCGGCCAGCGGCTGGGCGGTCGGCTGCGCGCCTTTCCAGCCGAGAGCGTTCAGCATGGCGGCGGTGCCGTTGACGATTCCTGTCTCGTAGTCGCCCTGCTTGAACGACGGGATGATCTGCTGCTCGATGATCGCCCGGCTCACCGCGTCAGTCATCTCGCCCTCGAGGCCATAGCCCACCTCGAACCGTACCTGCCGGTCGTTCGGCGCGACGATCAGGATGACGCCGGTATCCTTGTCCTTCTGGCCGATGCCCCATTTCCGGCCGAGGCCGACGCCATAGTCTTCGATCTCCAGTCCGCCCAGGCTCTTCACCGTGGCGACGACGGCCTGTTTGCCGGACGTGGTCTCGAGGCTTTCCAGCCAGCTTGTCAGCTGCGCTTCGCTCTGCTGCGACAGGATCTCCGCCTGGTCGACCACGCGCCCCGTCAGCTTGGGATAGTCCGGCGTCGCCGCCGACACCGGCGGCGCGATGCACAAAAGCACCAGGACCAGGCCGGCCCAGGCGCTCCTGCGGAAAGCGTGCGTCACTGGAAGGTCACCTTCGGGGCTGCCTGGGATTCGGCGGTGGCGGCGAAGGTCTCCTTTACCTTGGCGTCGGGATAGAAGATGCCGGCGACCCAGCGGCCCGGAATGGTGCGCAGTTCGGTATTGTACTTCTGCACCGCCTGGATGTAGTCGCGCCGCGCCACCGAGATGCGGTTCTCGGTGCCCTCGAGCTGGGACTGCAGGGCGAGGAAATTCTGGTTGGCCTTCAGGTCCGGATAGCGCTCGACCACCACCATCAGCCGGGCGAGGGCGCTCGACAGCTCGGACTGGCTCTGCTGGAACTGCGCGAACGCCTCCGGATTCTCGGTGATGTTCGCCGGCAGGGTCATCTGGGTCGCCTTGGCGCGGGCCTCGATCACAGCGGTCAGCGTCTCCTGCTCGTGCGCCGCATAGCCCTTCACCGTCTCGACCAGGTTCGGGATTAGATCGGTGCGCCGCTGGTACTGGTTCTGCACCTGGCTCCAGGCGGCCTTCACCTCCTCGTCATAGGTCGGCACGTTGTTGATGCCGCAGGCCGACAGGCCGATGGCGAGCGCCACGGCCAGGAACACCTTCTTGCCGGTAACCAAAGCACGGATCATGGAACGGTCCTCTCCCAAACGGTGCGTCATTGTAGCACGCCGACGGCATGTAGGAACGGCGAGGGCAGGGGACAAGCGTGCACCCGAGCCGTTTCGTCGCGCTGCCGGCAATGACGGCTTGGTTTTGCCGCATCCGCTGGTTTAGTGTCCCGCCAGACCGCAGCAGGGAGCAACGCGCATGGAAACCATCGGAATCGGCTTCTACTTCGAGGACATCCACGAAGGGTTCACCTTCCGCACCCTGGGCCGCTCGGTCACCGAGGCCGACATCGCCAACTTCCTCGGCGCCACCGGCATTACCGAGGTGCTGTTCACCAACCTCGATTACCTGCAGAACCACACCGACTTCCCGGCACGCCTCGTCCCCGGCGCCCAGGTGTTCGCCGTCGCCGAAGGGCTGGTGATGACCGCCTCGATTCAGGAAACCGGCGTCGCCTTCCTCGGCATGGACCTCAACATCGAAGGCCCGGTGTTCGCCAACGACACGCTGCATGTGGAGGTCGAGGTCATCGAGGCCCGCCGCACCAGCAAGCGCCCCGACCGCGCTTTGGTCCGCACCCGCAACACGGTGAAGAAGCAGGACGGCAAGACGGTGATGGTCTACACGCCCCTGCGCATGATGAAGTGCCGCACGACGGGGTGACCTAGACGATCGCCGGGGCCTGAAAGGGTAGCAACGCACCGCCTCCTTGCGTAGGCTTGCCGGCAGCGCGGGCCGTTGTGCTCCGCCTGAGAAGGGGGTAACACCATGCCGTTCTATCTGATCCAGGCCGATTACAGCACCGAGGGGACGAAAAGCCTTGCCGGTCACCCGCAGCATCGCGAGGAAGCGCTCGGCAAGGCGATCGCCTCGCTCGGCGGCCGGATGCTGCATTTCTTCTACAGTTTCGGCGACTACGACGCCGTGGTGCTGGCCGAGTTGCCCGACAACCAGGCCGCCGCCGCGCTGTCGCTGGCCTCGGATTCGGCGGGCGCGACGCGGAAGGTGCACACGACTGTGCTGCTGTCGGTGGCCGAGGCGATGGACGCCATGGCGCGCGCCAGACCCGGCACCTACACGCCGCCGGTCTGAACTGTCGATCGTTTTATCGGAAGGGGCCTACGCCCGGTCGGCGTAGATCATGCGGCCCTGGCCCAGGCGCTCCATGACGGTGTGCAGCTTGTCCTGCTCGAAGGCGAAGCAGCCCTGGCTGCGGCCCAGCACGCCATGCTCGCGGACCATGTCCTTGCTGACATACCAGGCGCCGTGGATGACGACGGCGCGGTCATAGGCGTTGTCGTTGGTCGGGTCGAGCCCGTCAAGCCGCATGGAGCGGCCGTGCTGGCCGGTATAGAAGGCGCCGGTGCGATAGGCGCCCGACGAGGTGGCCTCCGAGCCGACCACGTTGGAGAAGCTCTTCAGCCAGCCGGTGTGCTTCGGGTCCGAGCCCTTGCCGTGGGCGACCAGGAACGAGCTGACCTTGCCGTCGCCCACATTGACCAGATGGAAGCGCGCCTCGCGCGATGCCTGCGAGAAGTCGGCGACCGCGATCAGGTCCTTGTTGGGAATGCTGGCCTGGTGCTTGTCCAGCGCGGCGAGGGCGCGGCGCAGCAGCGCGGGATCGAGGCTGCCTTCGGCCGGGAACTTATCCGCCCGCAGCCTGTTGACTGCGAGAGCGGGGCTCGCGAGAGCCGCGGTTGCGATGGCTGCGACACCTGCGCCCAGGAGCGCCCTTCGGGATAGATCCAAGATTCCGTCCTCCGCACGACCGTAGCGCGCTAGTTGTACCTCTAGTTTGCGGGATCGGCGGAGCCGTTCACCTGATTGCAGGCGCAAGCTTACATGCTGAGGACAAAAATGCACCGCCAAAACGGGCAGCGGTGCCAGCCTTCCGCCTGCGTAATGATCGGAAGGAACAAGTTTCCCACATTACCACTTGATTGGACTTGTGACCGACATCCGGTGCCGCCGCTGAGCATGCTGGAAGTGCACCAGCAGCACAACGCTGCCCGCCGCCGCGAAGAAGCACCATACCGAGACGTAGTGATTCCAGTAGAAGACGTAGGCGGTGACCGATCCGACCACCAGGACCGCGCCCATGGCGGCGATCGCGCGCCGGGACGACACCAGGAACGGCACGCCCGTGGCGGCCAGGTAGGCGAAGCCGATCGCTTCTCTCGAACGATGATCGTTCAGGTACATGATGTGGCCGTCCTCGATCACCACGCCATGCATGCGCGTCAGAAGCGACCAAAGCAGATAGGCCGAGACGCACGCGCCGAGGGCGGCGCAGGCCAGCATCACCTGCCGCCGGTTGCGGTCGGTCTCGATCAGCAGCGCGGCGAGCGGTGCGAACACCGGCCAGAACGGTTCGGCGAAGAACAGGAACGCCATGGTCAGGGGACGCACCGCCGGATCGCCCGCGCCCTGCGGCAGATGCAGCCACAGCAGTCCTTCGATGGACTGCTGCACCGCGAACACCAGGGGCATGGCGGCCAGCACCAGTTCGCGCTTGTGGGTGACGCGGGTCATGGCAAGCAGGCCGGCGATGCCGGTAACGCCGGCGGTAACGAAACTGGCCGTGGCCGAAAAGCACATCCGAATACCCCCGCGTTGCGGCCCACGCTGCGCCTTCGGCTGCGCCGAGTCCAGAAGCGTCCGCCGGCGTTGCGCGCGGCGCCCCGGTGCTTCATCCCACCTGACCTGTTCGCCGCAGATGCGCCGCCAGCCGGACCGACAGCGCGACGATGGTGAGCGTCGGGTTCGCCCAGCCGCCGCTGGGGAACACCGACGAACCGGCGACATAGAGGTTTCGGGTGCCGTGGACCTTGAGGTCGGGATCGACGACGCCCTGCCGGGGGACGCCGCTCATGCGTGTCGTCCCCATGTGATGGCTGCCGCTGCCGGCGCCCCGCATGATCTCGTCGCCGGTCTCCGGTTCCGGGATCAACCGGCCGAGGCCGGTGCGGGCGACTGCCACGCCAAGCGCCTCGTGGGCCCTGGCGATGCCCTCGCGGTCCAGCGGCGAAAGCCGCCAGTCGAGCGCCGCGAGAGGCTCTCCCAGCGCGTCGCGGCGCGCCGACAGCGTCACCCGGCTGTGCGGGTTCGGCACCTGCTCGGTGTAGTTGTGAATCTGCAGGCACCACGGCGCGCCGCGCCGGCCCAGCGCGAGCCTCGCCAGCCCGGCCGGATGCCGGGCCAGCTGCGCGGCTGCCGCGACGACCGTCGCAGCGCTGTGCGTGCCGGGCCGCATCAGCACGCTCCGCACCGCCCAGCTCAGCGTCGGCCGGCAAAACAGCTCGGCCCGGAACTGGGGGATGCGCAGGCGCCTCGCCAGTTCGTTGGTGGCAGCCAGATGGAAGCGGACTTCATGGCCGCCGAACGGCACCTGCCGCCAGTAGTGGGCATAGTCGGCATTGAAGTCATAGCCCGGACCGGCGGCGACGATGCCCCGTGTCCAGCCGAGATGCTCCATGAAATACCGCCCGACGAGGTCGTGGCCGTTGCCGATGCCGGCCGTGATCCGGTCGTTCGATGCCAGCAGCAGCCGGGCGTTCTCGATGCCGCCCGCGGCGAGCACCACCGTGCCCGCCCGGATCGTGTGGGAGCGGGAGCCCTCGACGCGGACGGTCACGCCGGTGATCCGGTCCAGCCCGTCGTCCAGCAGCAGCCGGGTGGCCGTGCCGTTCAGCAGGATGGCGACGTTGCCCGCGCGGGCGAGCGCCGCGCTGTGGTCCTTGCCGAAATCCACGGCGTTGTAGTGCGAGACCGTGGTCGCGAATCCGTTTCCGAACGGCAGTAACCGTGCGCCGATCGCTGTGGCGGCGGCGCTTGCATCGAACGTGACGCCGCCCAGGCCCAGTATCTCCAGCGCCCTTGGGTAGTGGCGCGCGAGCTCGCCATGGGCGATCGGCCAGGCGCCTTCCGGTATCCAGTCGCGCTCCTCCATCTCCAGCGGCGAGAGCGGCACGCAATGTCCGCCCCAGAGGCCGGTGGTGCCGCCGAGGCGGAAGGCACGGGACGCCCTCTCGGTGCGATAGGGACGGCCGACGACATCGAGCGGCCCGCGCAGTGCGTCGCCCGATCCGTCGAGGCCGCCGCTGTCCACCAGGCAGATGCGCCGGTTGCCGTCGGCCAACTCCATCGCCAGCGTCACGCCCGCGGGTCCTGCGCCGATGATACAGATGTCGGTGTCGATGACGCCCTCCGGCGCCGCCGTCCGCATGTCGATAATGCCCTCGATCATCTGCTCCCGCAGCCCCGCCCGTTCGTTGCATCGTTACAGTACCGTGTTGCGGGCAGGCGGCAACTGCGGCTTTGCACCGAACATGCGGGTCGGTAAGCTCGGGGCCGGACGGCAGAACGGGGAAAAGGGTCATGACCATCCAGCACAAGCGGACCTTCTGCCGAGTCTGCGAGCCGTCCTGCGGCATGATCGCCACCGTCGAGGACGGCAGGCTGACGGCGCTGCAGCCTGACCGCGAGCATCCGGTCACCAAAGGCTTCGTCTGCCACAAGGGCATCTACGGCCTCGACATCCACAACGATCCGGACCGGCTGAACGTCCCGCTGAGGCGGGTTGGCCCCGGCAAGTTCGAGGAAATTTCCTGGGACGAAGCGCTGGACGGGATCGCCACCGGCCTGCAGCGCATCATCGCCCGGGACGGCGCGCGGGCGATTGCCGGCTACCGGGGCAATCCGTCCGCGTTCAATGCGTTGTTCGGACCGGCCTGGGGCAGCTTCATGGCCGGTCTGGGCGACGTCCGCATGTTCAGCTCGGGCACCCAGGACGCGGCCAACAAGCCGGTCGGGGCCGAGGCCAGTTTCGGCAGCCGCACGGTCCACACCATCCCGGACATCGCCCACACGGATTTCCTGCTGATCTTCGGCGAGAACCCGGCGGTCAGCCACATGACCTACATGTCGATCGCCGATCCGGTCGGCGTCTTGCGTGAGGCCGAGGCGCGCGGCGCGCGGATCGTCTATGTCAACCCGCGCACCATCGAGACCGCCCGCTTCGCCGGCAAGGTGCTCCACATCCGCCCCGACACCGACGCCTACCTGATGGCGGCCATGCTGCACGAGATCGACAGTACCGTGGGTTTCGACGCCGATGCGGTCGCCCGGCACGGCCGGAATGTCGATGAGCTGCGCGCCTTCGTGGCGGCTTATCCCGCCGAGCGTGTCGCGGGCATCACCGGCATCGACGCCGGCACCATCCGCGCGCTGGCCCGCGACTACGCGGCGGCAGCCAGCGCCGGCATCCATATCGCCACCGGCGTCAACATGGGCCGGCAGGGCACGCAGGCCTACTGGCTGATGAACATGCTGGCCTTCGTCACCGGCAATCTGGGCCGCAAAGGCGGCAACATCTTCTCGCCCGGCTTCTATACCCGCAGCGCGTCGGCGGGCCGCGGCAGCACTGACGAGGCCGAGTACCTGGACACGCCGTTCGGCGCGGTTCGTAAGCCCGGCGGCGTCGGCATCACCCTGCCCGGCGTGCTGATGGCCGACATGATCCTGGATGAGGGGGACCCGATCCGCGCCATGATCGTCAACGCGGGCAATCCGGTGCTGTCGGTGGGCGGCGAGGCGCGAACCCGCCGGGCGCTGGAGTCGCTGGAGCTGCTGGTCTGCGTCGACATCTACCGCAGCCCGACGGCCGAGATGGCGCATTACGTCCTGCCCGCCGCCGGGGCGTTCGAGCGCGAGGACGTCAACGCGCTGGGTATCGGGCTGCAGCACCAGCCCTTCGTGCAATATACCGACGCCGTCGTCGCGCCGGCGTTCGAGCGGAAGCCGGAATGGTGGATCTATGGCCAGCTGGCCCGGCGCATGGGCCTGCCTTCAATCCTCGACGAGGGAGACCACCCGGATCTCTGGGGCCGGATGAACGCCATGCTGCGCTCCAGCGGCCATTCGATGGACGAGTTGAGGCGCGACGAGGTGATCGTGCTCGCCCAGCCCGACCCTGAGGCATTCTTCGACAGCGTCATCCAGACCGAGGACAAGCGGGTGGAGTGCTTCCCGCCCATGCTCGCCGTAGCCCGCGAGCGGATGGAGGCGATCTTCCGCGAGCTCGACGCCGAACCGCGCGGCCAGCTCAAGCTGATCACCCGCCGCGACGGCTACATGATGAACACCTGGTACGCCAACCTGCCGCGGATGAAGCGCAAGGGCAGGGACCGCAACTTCCTGCTGATGCATCCGGACGACGCCAGGTCCCGGCAACTCCTCGATGGCGCAAAAGTGAATGTGCGGTCGCAATGGGGCGAGCGGGACATCGAGCTGAAGTTCGACGCCGACATGATGCCGGGCGTGGTCGCGATCAACCATGGCTGGGGCCACGGCACCGCGGCGGGCATGCGGGTCGCCAGCGCCACCGCCGGCGTCAACGCCAACGCGCTGCTGCCGTCCGGACCGGGCACGTTCGAGCCGGTGTCCAACCAGGCCCATATGACCGGTATTTCCGTCGAGGTAACCGTCGCGCGCTAAATCGGGGCAGTCGCCCTGCGCGAACGCGGGTGCGCCCAGCGGCGCTAGGCGAAGCGCGCGAGGAAATCGTCGATGTCGCGCGGTGTCCGCAAATGGAAAACGGTCTTGGCGGACCGGCGCGATTCAAGTGCCGCCAGCAGCCTGGGACGCTCAAGGCGATGTCCATCCCAGACGAGACGCACAACGCTCAATGGGCGAGTTCGAGCTGGCCAATCCGCGGGTGCGACCGGCGTTCCGAGGAACAGCCTCCCGACCTGGCGCTTCGTCCACCGCCAGCAATGAAGCCATAGCGGAAGGTCGATCATGACGATGGTGTCGGCCGCGTCGAAACGTGTCTCGATGGTGCGCCAGGGGCCAAGGCCATCGATGATCCAGGTACCCCGGGCCAGGAGCGATGCGTGGATCTCGACGAACTCGTCGTCCCTGACATACCGCCCGTTGTCGGCCCACCGCAGGATATCAACGGAGAAATAGGGCAGCGATCGCGCCGCACTGAGGCGGCGCGAAAGCGTGGACTTGCCACCACCCACATTGCCGACGACCGCTACCCTGACCATGGCATCATGATATGCCAATTCAATTCAAAATCGAACTACTCGCATACCAGGATCCAACACAAGGCGACCCGCCGTGACGGGAGCGGCAACCTACAAATTAAGTTTCTTGTGTTCGGTAAGGTCTGGCTTGCGGTCCTTGCCGCGCGCCTTGGCCATTTCCCACATGGTCTTGATGTTGCTGCTCGTGCCGTCCCAGAACTCGGCGTAGGACGGCGTCACGGTGACCGCGACCACATTGGCGCGCTCGGGTCCGCCGACGAACCAGGCGTCAGCCGCCTTGTTCCAGAGGTCCTTGATCAGGCCGCGATCAGTGCTGACCGACGCCCGGCCGGAAACCGAGATGAAGTTCCGGTCGGTGGGGGCGATGAAGGCAAGAAGGATGTCCTGGTCCTGCTCGAGTTGCGCCGTCATCGAAGTGGCGTTCTCGACCAGGAAGCGGATGACGCCGGCATCCTTGTCCGCTCTCGGCGACATGGGCCGCGAGCGCATGGTGTCGCCGTCATGGGTCGTCGCCATGCAGAACGCGAAATCGTCGAGCAGATCCCATAGTTCTTGCTGATCCGACATCGTTCTCTCCTTGTGTTGTGAGTAGGAGCAACGGCTTAACCGCCGGTTGGTTCCGGCCTGGTCTGCGCGGGATAGCCATCGCATTTTCAAGGGATCGGAATAGCGAGAGATCAGGGCTTGGGGATCAGTTGAAAGGTGTGGTCCCAGCAGGACAGTGTTCCAAACACTGGAGATGTTCACGAACAGCTGGTGTACTCTGCCTGACGTCTGCAGTTTACGGGTTGTTGCACCCGTGGTTTGAACGCGATCAACAATGGCTATATCTTCATAGAGTGGGTGTAGAATGGTGCGTAAAGTTCGGATTTTAATAGGATTGTTGTTTTTCCATATGTACAGTTCCGTGGCGATGGCAGGGGTGTATACGGATGACCTGGGAAAGTGCCTCGTCAAATCGTCGAGTGCCAAGGATCAGTCCAGGTTGGTGGAATGGGTATTTCAGGCCATG
The DNA here is from genome assembly GCA_945907245.1 of Rhizobium sp. Q54. Taxonomy (GTDB): domain Bacteria; phylum Pseudomonadota; class Alphaproteobacteria; order SMXS01; family SMXS01; genus RI-34. The sequence continues at coordinate 68,996 of CAMDTB010000004.1, read as the reverse complement.
GCCCTTCACCCTGACGTAGAGCCTTATGCCACGATCACGCCCGAACAGCGCGATGCAACCAACAAGGCGGCTGCCGCGATGATGGAGCGCCTCGTCTTCGTCGATTGCCGAACGGAAGCCGTCGAGGCGATGAAATATGAGGGAGGCAGCGCGCTGGAATCGTCGTTCAACGTGCTCGGTCAGGTCGCCATGCGGGGCCTCATGAACGATCCTGGCGTCAGCGCGGGATTGTCTGACTTCGGTAAACATTTCGATATGACCAAGTGGGCCGATATTGGCAAGGAGGCAGGGTTGAACCCACCAGCCAATCCGTCTGCCAAGTAGTCTGAACTATTTTTTGGTTGCGGTCAGAGGCGGCAGGTTATGGCCCGAGAAGCCGGCATGGAGAACGCGGGCGGTGGCGAAGTGGCGCACGCATTTCTTGCCGACGCACGTGGAACCGGAGGCGTCTGGTCGATAGTCTTACCGTTTACATCCCTCTTTCCGGCGGCGCGAAACGTGGTAACCTGACGTCCTGCAGCGCGGCGGATATTTCGCATTGGGCCGACGCGCTGCCTAGACCGGCATCTCCGGGGGGAGAGCAGGCCGGTCCCGCATCTTAGAGGCCAGCATCGTTGTGAAGTGCCGCTCGCGAGGGGATGGGCAATGCAGTGGTGTCGGTTTCGGCTGATGGCGGCTCTGGCCGCGATTTTCATGTTCGGTGCGGCTGTCTCGGGCGAGGCCCGGGCGCAGAGCATGCTCAGCGGCGACTATGTCGCCACCAATGCCCCGTACACGGAAAGCGAACGGGCCGGGCGCGAGGTCTGGTTCTTCGCGACCGCGTTCAACGACCGCTTCTTCACCTATGCCTATCCGCAGCGCCTCGGCGCCGCCATCGACTGGTACAAGGTGCTGGCGGCCGAGCATCAGGACCAGCTGTTCCAGGGTTGGGGCGCCATTCCCGATCCCGATTGCTGCATTCCCGGCGAGGCCGACTGCCCGGCCAAGAGCCTGGAGCAGACCTATGGCTTCCCCTACTGCCCGGGCGACGCCGACCTGCTGAACCATGTGGGCAAGGAGGGATACAAGGATCCCGCCTGCCTGTTCCAGGACGGCCCCTACAACATGTCGACGCCGCACGGCGCCAAGGACCAGCGCCAGAGCGCCTGCGACCTGCGGTTCGGCACCTCGACCGGCGCGCTCGGGTTGCGGAAATTCCCCAATCCGCGCTTCGACGCCCAGAAATGGAAGGCGCTCAACGGCTCGCTGGCGTCATGGGACGGCTACCGGAAGTTCCTGTCGAACGACCCGGCCAAGGCGGACAGCCGGATGAACCGGCTGTTCGACGGCTCGATCGAGCCGCCGTTCCGCATCGGCATGGCCTGCGGCGCCTGCCACATCAGCTACAAGCCGGAGAATCCGCCCGCCGATCCCAACCATCCCGAGTGGGAGAACATCGACGGCCTGGTCGGCAACCAGTACAGCCGCATCTCGCAGCTGCTCGCCTCGGGCATGGAGAAGCACCGGCTGGAGTGGCAGCTCATCGGCTGGGCGCGGCCCGGCACGGTCGACACCTCGGCGCTGCCGATGGACACGGCCTCCAACCCGGGCACCATGAACGCCATCATCAACTTCATGAAGCGGCCGCTGCACGACCACGAGGTGCTGAAGTGGCGCAAGGCCTCGACCTGCGCCTCGGGCGCTGATCCCGCGGTCTGCTGGTGCGAGCCGGGCAAGCCCGGCAAGTGCTGGGAGCGGTCGCTGAAGTCCGAGAAGGTCGCTCACGTCCTGAAGGGCGGCGAGGACTCCATCGGCTACAACGAAGCCATCCAGCGGGTTTACTTCAACATCGGGTCGTGCGCCGAGCAGTGCTGGATGAACCATATCCCGGACCTGCGCGCCATTGATCCAGCCCAGCGCAATTACGGCCAGACGCCGTTCGACATCGGTCAGTGCCGCCGCGACTGCGCCAGCTTCCGCGCCATCGAGGACCGGCTCGACGACGTGGTGGCGTTCTTCCTCACCGCGCGCCCGACCGACCTCTACAAGGCGCGCGGCATGGGCAGCGAGCGCGACCTGGAAGTGGCGCTGGAGCGTGAGTTCGGCCCCGGCGCGGTCACCCAGGGCCGCAAGGTGTTCGCCCAGAGCTGCGCCCGCTGCCATTCCAGCCAGAAGGGACCCTACGACAACGTCGATTTCCGCGCCGTCGATCCGGCCGATCCGACGCTACGGGTCGACTGGCTCGGCAATGAAGAACCGACGCTCGCCTCCGAGGTCGGCACCTACAACGCCCGTGCGTTGCACTCCAACCACATGGAGAGCCGGGTCTGGGCGCAGTATGCGTCGAACACGCTGCACCAGCGGACGGCCGATCCCAACCTGAAGGAACTGCTGAAGGGCAACGGCCGCGGCTACTACCGCAACATCTCGCTGCTCAGCGTCTGGGCGCATGCGCCGTTCATGCACAACAACGCCGTCGGCCCCGAAATCTGCGGCAAGCCGACCGATCCCGACTACGACCTCTACACTTCGCCCTATGTGGACGCCGCCGGCAAGGCGCTGGCCAATCCGCCGGCCTGCTGGCCGTTCGATCCGTCGGTCGAGGGCCGCTACAGGCTCTACAAGGCGTCCATGGAGGAACTGCTCAACCCGGGGTCGCGGGTGCCGAAGATGTTCATCACCCAGGACGACATCATCGTCGACGTGGCGCCCGAGCTGAAGATCGGCGACGTCACCACGGGACTGACCCTGAAGATCCCCAAGGGCTTCCCGGCCGTGGCGCTGAACAGCCTGCGCTACAAGGATCTGATGCACGACATGGTGCTGCTCGAGCGCCACGGGGACAAGCTGGACGGCAAGTACAAGGGCGTGCTGACGCCGGCGCAATACGCCGACCTGAAGACCGGGCTCAAGGAACTGCGCGACCGGCTGCTGCGGGAGCGGGAGAAGGCTATCGTCGACATCACCGGCGATCCCAACACCTTCGTGCAACGCTACTATTCGAACGTGCTCGACCGGGTCGAGAACAAGGGCCACCGCTTCGGCGAGGACCTGTCGCCCACCGACAAGAAGGCGCTGATCGCCTTCATGGCGACGTTGTGAGGAGGCCGGCCATGCACGCGCTCATCCGTACTGCCGTCGTCCTGTCGCTGGCCGCCGCCGGCCTCGCCGCCTGCGACAGGAAGCCCGACCTCCCGTTCGCGCCCACCGACACCAGCCTGCGCGACCCGGACAATCCCACCAAGGTGTTCTACACCGACATGGCCCGGGTCGAGCATGACTACCCGCTCAGCCGCGAACAGCGGCTGGCGCTGACGCCGGAGAACCTGAAGAGTTTCACCCAGGAGGAAATCGACCAGATCTATGGCCGACTGACCGCCGGGCCGATCCCGAACGGCGGCCATGAGGGCGACCTGTTCTTTGCCCGAGGCGAGGACCTGAAATCCCGCCTGGACGAGATCGTTGGCGGCATCGGCGGGCGCATCGCCGACACCAAGGTAAAGACGCTGGAGAATGTCGGCCGCCATTTGTGGAAGGGCAAGATGTTCTACCGCGAGGAGGGCGTGCTGCGGAACTTCATCGAGGACCCGAAATCGCTCGATGCGCTGATCGACAACCCGGAGGCGATGATGAAGACCGAGATCGCCCGCAAGGGCTGGCTCGGCATGATCGACAAGCAGACCACCGTCTACCTGATGTTCCCGGCCAAGCTCTATTGCGGCCAGAGCCTGCTGGACGGCCGGCGCGAGTCCGTCATCGTCGACTACAACTATGGCGACGAGATCGCGGGCTACCAGGAGCGACCGGACAGTCTGGCAGGCCGCAACGGCCTGAGGGTGCGCGACGAGGTGCGCATGGTCCGGCCCGGTTTCTATCTGGGCCGCGCCTACATGAACCGGATCTTCCTGCTGAACTTCACCGTCTACAACGAGGCCGACGCCAAGGCGGGCGAGAAGGCGTTCCGCGACGGCGCACTCATCAAGGAGGACTGCTGGGCCGGCGAACAGGTTGCGCAGGCCGGTCAGAACTGACCGGCCATGAAGGGGGCGGCAAAGGGGACGGGAGGAGGTTTGCCGATGGCTGCTGCAATCGCCACGATCCTGGCAATGCCTTCCGTCTCCCGCGCTGCGCCGCTGTTGCTGGCCGATCCGGCGCGGCCCGGCGAGACGCAGCCCGCGCCCGGGCGGTCGCTCTTCGATGAACTGTTCAAGCCTGGCGGAACCTACGATTTGCCCTATCCGTTCACGCGGCTGAGCGCCGCCATCGAGCAGCGGAATGGCGGCGTGCGGCCGCGGGCGGTGTTGATCCCGCTGGGCCGTTCGCTGCAGCGGCTGTCGGCGGACCCCGACTATTTCGCTTCGCCGCGCGTGGTGCTGGGCGTCGATGCGGCGGGTGAAAGGGCCGTGTCCTATCTGAAGGACCGGCTGTTCATCGGCTACCAGCCGGCATCGGCGTCCATGGAGGTGATCAGCTACAACGAGTCGGCCGGCCGCTTCGAATTCCAGGTGGTCAGCAACTACACGGATGCGCGCCAGCCGCTGGTCGAATACGCCGACCGGGAATTGTGCACCAGCTGCCATCAGGGCCACGGCCCGATCTTTCCCATCGCCCAGTGGAACGAGACCAACGCCAATCCCGGCATCGCCGCGCGGATGGCCGGGCTGGGCGCGGCATTTCATGGGGTGCCCGTGAAACGCGGCATCGACGAGCCCGACGCGCTGGACCAGGCGGTGTTGCGCGCCAACCGGTTGAGCCTCGCCCAATTCTACTGGCAACGGGTCTGCGCCGCCGCAACGGCCATGAAGCCCGCCGATTGCCGCGCCCGGCTGCTGCTCGCGGCGCTGCGCTGGCGGCTCGGCGGATCGCGCGGCCCGTGGCAAGCGGTCGAGGACGCGGATCTGGCGAAAGCCCTCCACGCTGCCGTCGCGACGCTGGCGCCCGCCGGACTGGCGGTGCCCAATCCCAGCCTGCCCGACCGCAATCCGCTGATCGAACTCGACGCCGGCGTGAAGCCCATGGAGGTCGTAGAGCCTGAAGGCGTCTACGACCCGGCCGCACCGCGCCCGCCGCGCCTGCTGGCCGCGCCATCGGATGATGTGCTGGCGACGGCAGTCGCGATTGTCGGCGAGTCCTTCGCGCCGGATGCCATCGCCCGGCTGGCGGCCGTGCTGGCGGGGCAGGGCGGCCACAGCGTCAGCTTCGCGGCTGCCTGCATTGTCGAGAATGCGGCCGGCGAAATGCGCTTCGAGTGCGTCGATCCATCGTTCGGCCTGTCGGGCTACGCGGCGGCTGGCGGTGGCGCTGTCACCCGACTGGTATTGAAGGGCTACGCGCCGCTCTCGGGACTGACGGTGCTATCCGGCAAGAATGGCGGCGAGTTGCACCTCGCCGAGAACGCCTTTGGATTTCCGGCACGCCTCGCCACCGGCGAGCGCCTGTCGCCGCTGCGGCTCGCGGGCGGCAGGGCGGAAATCACCGTCACCGACGACATCGCCGCCCTGCGACACGCCGTCACAGCGCTGGACCTGTCGGATGACGGCCCGCTGCAGGCGTCGGCGATTGCGCCCGCGCTGGCCGCTTCCATCGCGCGGGCGCCGTCATGAAGACATGGTTGTCCCGGCTGGCCTGCCGGATCGCCGCGTTGTTCCTCTGGCTGTGGCGCCGCCGCTGGTGGATCGTTCTCGCCGTCGTCCTGATGCTGCTCGCCCTGGGATTTTGGATATGGTGGCATTTCAGCCGGGACGAGCCACAGGTATTCGACGATCCCGTGCAGCATTTCAAATATGGCTCTACCGGCGGCGACCGTATCGCCGGCATTCCCATCGGCATCTGGAAGGGCCTGCCCAAGCTCTGCGCACCCTATTTCGGCGGTGACACCTGGGAGGCGCTGGGCTTCAATTTCGAGCCCGGCATGGACCGGCCGGTGGGCACCACCATGCGGCGCACGGTCGGCCTCGACCGCGTGTTCCTCAACTGTGCCGCCTGCCATACCGGCACCTGGCGTGCCGATCCCGCGGGCAAGCGGACGCTGGTGGTCGGCATGCCGGCAAACCGGCTGGACCTCGCGCGGTTCGCGCGCGGGCTCGGGGCCTGCGCCGCCGACGAGCGGTTCAATCCGTGGCAGGTTATCCAGGCGGCCGAGGACGCAGGCGCGCAGTATTCGGCGATCGAGAAGTACCAGCTCACCCTCGCTGTGCCGGTCATGAAGGAGTTCCTGATCCTGGCGCGGCACCGCTTCCGCTTCTTCGACCGCGAGCCGGAATCCGGCGTCGGGCGGTTCGACACCTTCAACCCCGCCAAGGCGCTGCTCAACTGGCCGCTCGAGACGCTGCCGGACGAGGAGATGATCGGCAATGTGGACTATCCCTCGCTGTGGCTGCAGGGCAAGCGCGAGGGCATGCGGCTGCACTGGGACGGCAACAATGATTCCGTCGAGGAGCGCAACCGCAGCGCCTCGTTCGGCAGCGGCGGCGTACCGACCACGCTCGATCGGGACTCGGTCGAGCGCATCGCCGGATGGCTGCGTGACCAGGCCGTGCCGCCCGCGTATCCGTTTCCCATCGACCCGGCGCGCGCGACGCGGGGCAAGCAGCTCTACGGCGTCTATTGCGCCGCCTGCCACGGCACAACCGGCCGGGATTTCTCCGGCGATTTGGTCGGCACGGTGGTGCCCATCGACAAGATCCGCACCGATCCGTGCCGACTCGACAACTACACCTACGCGCTTGCCGTCGAGCAGTCGAACCTCTACGCCGCCTATTCGGACGAGCGGTTCCGCCGCTTCCGCAAGACCCATGGCTACGCCAACATGCCGCTCGACGGGATCTGGCTGCGCGCGCCGTACCTGCACAACGGCTCGGTCCCGACCATCCGCGATCTGCTGGAGCCCGCCGAGAGCCGTCCCGCCGTGTTCTACCGGGGCAACGACGTGATCGACCGTCGGAAACTGGGCTTCGTCTCCGACCTGCCGTCGCAGAGCAACGAAACATTCTTCCGTTACGAAACCCGCTGCGTCGACGGTCCCGACCGCAAGATCGCCTGCGCGAAGGAGTTGAATCCGGAAAACCTGTTCCCGGACAACCGCTGCGTCGCCGGTCCCTGGGCTGGCAACGGCAACCGGGGCCATGACGGTCCTGAATACGGCACCGACCTGCCGCCCGACGACAAGGATGCCATCGTTGAGTACCTCAAGACCTTCTGATGCGAGACCCACGCCGCCCAAGTGGCGCCGCCGCGCCCTCATCGCGCTGGCCGTCGTGCTGCTGGGCTGCGTTCTGGCGGGCGTCCTGTTCTGGTGGAAGTTCCTCAAGACCGAGGACCAGGCGTTCACCGCCGATCCCGAAACCGCTGCCAGCGCCGATCTGCAGCGCTTCAAGTACGGCACCTTGGGCGGCGACCTGATCGCCGGCATTCCCTATCCGATCCTGTTCATCCTGCCGCGCGTGTTTCCCGACAAGATCGGCGAGGGTGGCGGCTACGGCGCGTTCGGCCTGCCGTGGGAGCCGGGCCAGCGCCTCCCCATGGGCTTTTCGATCAAGCGCAAGGGTTTCGAGCGGGTCACCGTGAACTGCGCGCTGTGCCACACCACCCAGTACCGGCTCGTCCCCGGCGAGAACCCGCGCTTCGCCGTCGGCGGGCCCGGGCACACGGTCGATATTCAGCGGCTGCTGCGGTTCCTGTTCGCCTGCGCCCATGACGAACGGTTCACCGCCGACCGGCTGTTGCCCGAAATGGCGTTGCACTTCCCCATGGATGCGGCCGACGTGGCGCTTTACAAGATGGTGCTAATCCCCGGCATGCGCGCCGCGCTGCTCGAGGCCGAGCGTCAGCTCGCCTGGATGGACAAGCGGCCCGACTGGGGACCCGGCCGCGACGATGCGTTCGGCCTGCCGAAATTCGTGCTGACCCAGGCGGACGACGACGGCACCTTGTCGACCACGGATTTCCCGTCGCTGTGGAAGTTGGGCCAGCGCAAGGGCGGGCTTTTTCAAGCGGGCGGCGAGGCGACCGAGCTGTCGACCGTGGTGGCCACCTCGGCGCTGGGCACCGGCGCGTTGCCCGGCCCGGGCTTCGACCGCCACAACGACTGGACCGAAGCCTTCATCCAGGATCTGGCGCCGCCGCCATTTCCCGGCCAGACCGATCCGGCGAGAGCGGCGGAGGGATCATCGGTGTTCGCCCGGCACTGCGCTGGGTGCCACGCCATCGGCGGCGAGCGCACCGGCACGTCGATTCCGCTCGCCGAGATCGGCACCGATCCGGAACACGTGAAGACCTGGCAGGAAAAGGACGCGCGGCGGATGAAGAAGGTCGGCGCCGCGCTCGGCGTCAAGGAGGCGCCGATGATCGCGGCCACCGGCTACGTAGCCAAGCCGCTGGTCGGCGTCTGGCTGCTCGGGCCTTACCTGCACAACGGCTCGGTGCCGACGCTGATGGATCTGCTGGCACCGCCGCACGAGCGTCCCCGCATATTCTGGCGCGGCTACGACCTGGTGGACCAGGATCGTGTAGGGTTCGTGTCCTCAGGCCCCGAAACCGAGAAGGCCGGCTTCCGCTACGACACCGGGCTGCGCGGCAATGGCAATCGCGGCCATGAATGGGGCACGGATCTGCAGCCCGAGCAGAAGCTGGCGCTGATCGACTATCTGAAAGGATTGTAGAAGCGGAGCGGGAGCCGGCGAACCGGCTCCCGTCGCTACGGTGTCACGGGCTGTGCTGGCGCTTGCCGGTGGCCAGGCCGCTGGCGGCGTCGCGCGGCGACTTGACGTCGCAGGTCGAGGCGTCGGTCACCTTCTTGCCGCTGGCGTCGGTGCACATGCCCGACGCGCAGGCCGAGGCATCGGTCACCGGCTTGCCGCTGGCGTCGGTGCAGACCGAGCTGCTCGACGACGAACTGCTCGACGATGAACTGCTCGACGACGAGCTGCTCACGGGCTTTTCCATCAGTTTAGGCGTGCTCTTGTCCATTTCGGCGGCGTACGACGCCCCGGAAAGGGCGAGAGCGATCACGGCGCCAAGCGCCGAACCAAGCAGAGTTCCCTGTTTCATGATGTGTCTCGGTATGTGAGTGCGCCCCCCGATGGAATGTAGAGGGCCGTTGCGGTCGCGCAATGGTTTCCGTGCCGGACGCGTCGCGGTCCGGTAACTTTTTTGTAACCGCAGGTCACAACATCACGGGGTGAGCACAAATCCGTCGCCCCACAATGGCTGCGACATCAAAACAATCCCTTCAAACCCGCGAATGCCGCATCATGTAGGAACAGGATGCGGCCCTCAAGCGGCGGTTGAACGAGGAGAGATGCAGTGAGCGAGAAGGTCAGGAAAACCGAAGCGGAATGGCGCGAGCAACTGTCGCCCATCCAGTATGCCGTCACCCGCGAGAAGGCGACCGAACGGCCGTGGACCGGCGAGTACAACAGCACCAAGGCGCAGGGCGTCTACAAGTGCATCTACTGCGGCGAGGAACTGTTCGAATCCGACGCCAAGTTCGATAGCCATTGCGGCTGGCCCAGCTTCACCGCGCCGCTGAAGGACGGCGTGATCGACGAGGAGGTCGATCGCAGCCATGGCATGGTCCGCGTCGAGGTGATGTGCTCGAAATGCGACGCCCATCTGGGCCATGTCGTCGACGATGGCCCCGGCCCGACCGGCCTGCGCTATTGCATCAATTCGGCGTCGCTGAAGCTCGACCCGAAGACGTAGCTATTGCCACAGCGCCGCTTCGCGTGCCGGCACCGGGCGGATGCGCGGATAGTAGGGGCTGCGCAGCGGATCGCCCGGCTTCAGCTTCAGCTTCAGGCCCGGTGTCAACGGCACCGTAGGCCGGCTGTCCGGGCGGGTCGCGAAGACGATGTCGTCGCCGTAGAGCCGCGCCGACAGGGTGCGGCGGCGGCGTCCGTTGGTGGTGTGGCCGCCGCCGTGGAGGACGCCCGGATGCAGCAGCACCACGTCTCCCGGCGTGATGTCGAACGAGACGATGTCCCACTTCTCGCGCTCTTCCTCGATGTTGGGAAGGCGCGGCAACTCCTTGCCGTAGAACCCTTTCGTGGGATCGATGTGGGCATCCGGCGGGCTAAACCCGTCATACATGATCCGGCGGTGCGACCCCGGGATGAACTCCAGGCACTCCTCCTTCGGGATCGGATCGAGGGTGATCCACATGGAGGCGATCTGCTCGCCGCCGACCGGCCAGTAGGGCAGGTCCTGGTGCCACGGCGTCTTGCGGCAGAAGCCGCCTTCCTTGACGAACACATGGTCGAACAGCAGCCAGATGTTCTCCGAGCCGATCAGCCTGGCGATCATGTCGGCGATCGGGCTGTCGTAGAGCAGGCGCTGGAATTCAGGCGTCACCGCAAAATGACGCACCATGTCCTTGAATTCTCCGGGCATATCCGGGAAGAAGGTCTGGATGTTGGGGCTGCCGCTGGCGAGGATGCGGCGGATGCCGAAATCGATCAGCGTCAGCCATTCCGGGTGCAGCGCCTGGGGCAGGTAGACGACGCCGTCGCGCTTGTATTGCTCGATCACCGCGGGCGTGATCAGCCCCAGTGGATCGTCCCATGGCTTGGCGCTGGTCGGCGCGGTCTGTTCGGCAAGCTGCATCCCACTCTCCCCGTTGGTCGCAAGCACTCATGACGGAAAAAACCTAGCGCGGTTTTCAGTCCAGGGGAACTGTCAGTAATCAGCTTAAGGCTTTGTCGTCGTCGTGGGCGCCAACAGCCTGGTGCCGTAGAGCGCGCCCAGCGCCGCGACCACGAACACCAGCACCTCGCCGCCATGGGCGGGCAGGGCGAAGCCGACCAGGTTGATGCCGAGGACGTAGAGGCCGACGACGACCGCCGCGCTGAGGACGGCGATACCCATGGATTTGACGAACGCGCCCGCGGTCCTGGAGCGGGACCGCTTGCGGAGCAGGCCGCCGACAATGCCGCCGACCAGCGCCGCGCCGAGAAACCGCCAGGGGAAGACGTACTCGACCTCCGCGGACGCGCCGTCGAGGCCGCCGCCGCGGGTGGTGACCTTGCCGGTGCCGACCGATTCCGAGCGGATCGACACCTTGGCATTGCCGCCCTTGTCGAGGGTGGCCTCGGTGGCCGACAGGCGTCCCATGGTGCTGGACAGCTGCAGCGTGTTGTCGCGGGCCGAGTCCACCGCCTGGGCGCTGACCAGCACGTCTGCGGTCTCGAGTCCCCAGCCCTGGATGCGCGGCGGCGTGATGGTGACGCCCAGCGTCGGCCGCACCTTCAGCACCAGCCTCTCGCCGGCGGGCGCCACATTGGAGACGACCATGACCTCGACCTCGGCGTCCGGTGCGTCGGCGGCGACCTTGATATCCCTGTAGGGCGGCGCGGTCTGGTTGATGGTGATTGTCTCCGGATCGCTTGCGACGGGACCCAGCAGCTGGAAGGCGATCGGCGCCGCCAGGGTCCGGGTGCCGCTGCCGTCCACCTCGATGACGCCGACGCTGACGCCGCCCTCGAACCGGCTGGTCGCCGGGTTGAAGCGCAGCGGCGCGCGCGGGAACGCCACCGCCTTGAGGATCAACTCCTTCGCCTGGGTGTCGGTGGTCTGCACCACGCCCTGGAACACGGCCGCCTGGGTGCGCATGGAGTCCGGGATCGCCAGCTTGACGACATCGCGGGTGTTCTGCTCGGCCACGGCGTCGAGCTTGATGTAGCGGGTGTCGCCCAATTTCAGCGGCGCTGTCGGCGCGACCGGCGTGGCCTCGGGCGCGGCGGGTTCGGCCGGCCGCACGTCCTCGGCGGGCGACATGGCCGGGGTCTCGAGCACCACGGCGCGCTGGCGCAGGATGCGCTGGCGCAGCGCCCGAATCTCCTCCGGCGTTCTTACGGTTTCGGTGGCGGTAAACTCGCGAACCCGGCGCGGCTCGTCCTGCGCCGACGCAGGCGGGCTCCACAGCGTCAGCGCGGCCAGCGCCCCGAGCGCCAGTCCACGAACCAGATCAATCCGTTGCATGCCAGCGCATCCCTCGTCCCTGCGGCCAGTCTCGGGACGGATCAAGGCGGCATTATGGCCGCGTGGCGGGCGCGGGATTTTGCACTATGCTCCGGCGGTCGGAGCAACCCGGATCAGGCCCATGGCTGACGCGCTGCAACCCTTCCACCTGGCGTTTCCCGTCCACGACATTGCCGTGGCGCGGGCGTTCTATGGCGGGCTACTTGGATGTCCGGAAGGGCGCAGCGCCGATAGCTGGGTCGACTTCAACCTGTTCGGCCATCAGATCGTCGCCCATCTGCATCCCGGGCTGGAGCCCGGCAACCGGGCCCATCACAACCCGGTCGACGGCGACGACGTACCGGTGCCGCATTTCGGCGTCGTGCTGTCGCCCGACGACTGGGAGGAACTGGCGTCGCGCCTGAAGGCGGCGGGCGTCGACTTCGTCGTCGAGCCGCATGTCCGCTTCAAGGGCGAGGTGGGCGAGCAGGCCACCATGTTCTTCCTCGATCCTTCGGGCAATGCCCTGGAGTTCAAGGCATTCCGGGATATCGGCAAGTTGTTCGCGACATAGCTCAGATCGCCAGGTCGGCGGACTGACGGCCTTCCGGCCGGGCCGGAACCAGGTCGTCGCGCAGCACATGCTGCCTGCCCCAGAACAGGTCGGCGCCGACGGTAGACACCGCGTTCAGCCAGTCCCTGGCCTCGCCGCACACCTCGCTGTCCGTGGCCAGGCCCCGGCAGGCGGCAACCGTTCCGTCCGGCGCCAGCACCACGTTCATCCCGGGAAGGGGACGCACCACCAGGCCCTGCGGCATGCGGGTCATGTCCATCACCGACGGTTGCGGCTCGCCCAGCAGCGAGAGGACGATGGACGGCACGCGGTAGAGTGGCACGCTGCCCAGTTCCACCGGGCCCTTGCGGCCGTCGATGACGATCAGCGGCGTGGAATACTGGTCGCGGAACATGCGGTCGTCGAACCTGGCGCGGTCCTGCGCCAGCACGCCCGACTTCGCGTAGCTTTCCAGGTTGCCGCCGAGGAACGGCAAATGGTCGCCGAACATGACGACGACGGCGTCCGGGTCCTTGCGCCGCAGTTCCTTCAGGAATTCCATCAACTCCCGCGACTTGTAGTAGACCGTGTTGGCGTAGCGCTCGACCACCGGATCGGCGTCGGCGGCGCGCGCCTTGACCACGACCGGCCGGTCGTCGTTCAGCGGGTACTCGAGGTGGCCGAAAAACGTCAGGATGTAGTTGAAGGTCGGCGTGCCGGTCTCCAGCAGCGGATCGATCTTCGACAGCACCTGCCTGTAGAGCGAGGCGTCCGACAGGAACTCGCCGTTCATGTCGTCGAGCCGGAAGTCCTTAGCCGACCAGTAGAGGTTGAAGCCCGCCCGGTCATAGGCGTTCACCCGGTTCCAGAACGCGGCCACGTTGGGATGCGACACCAGGGTAGTGTAGCCCGCTTCGGACAGGGTGCGCGGCAGGCAGGGCGACGCGTTGCGCAGCCTCGCTTCGAAGAACACCCAGTCCTGGGTGACCGGAAAGCCGCACAGCGCCTCGAACTCGGAGTTGGCGGTATAGCCGCCGAACACCGGCACCAGCCCGCGCGAGTTACCGGACGCGTCCCAGAGCGCGCGGAATTCCGGATCGAACGGGTCCTGCGAGAAATCGGCCTCGGTCAGCACCGACGGGTCCCAGAACGATTCGAGCAGGATCACGTGCACGTTGCGCTTCACATCGGGTGCGATGGCTGCAGCAACCGGGTCCGTGTCGCCGGTCAGCACCGCCATATGGACAAGGGGCTGCAGCGACTGCGCGGCCTCGGCCACCTTCGCCAGGCTGGGCGCCGAATCGCCGCGTGCGGCATAGCGGGCGCTTTCCTGCAGCAGATGGACCAGCGGGCCGCGCGACAGGTAATTGCCGTGCTGGTTCCACACCACGTTGCCGAAGCTGTCATCCATGACCTTGACGACCTGCTCGGGCCAGCAGGCGATCGCCGCGACCAAGGCGGCCAGCGCGCCGGCGGCCGCTCGCGCCCGGCGCGGCCTGAAGTTCAGCGCCAGCCCCAGCGCCACCGCCAGCAGCACCAGGAATCCCACGGCAAGAGTCAGCCACCAGCCTTTCAGCAGCAGCAGCAGCGAGCGCAGCGCCAGCGTATCGTCGGGCATCAGCGGACCGCCCAGGACCGACAGCTTGATGGCGTTGCCGATATGCAGCAGCGCCATGATCGCCGTCATCAGCAGCAGGAAGGTGAGGCGGTTGCGCGACATGGCGAGCAACAGCGCGCCGAGGCCCAGGTGAAGGGCCAGGTCGGCCCAGATCGCGCCGGAATTCAGGGCGATGCCGAAGGCCGCCGAAGCCGCCCACTGGAACGCGCCGTACAGCACCGCGACCGCGGCGAGAGGCGCTATCCACTGGTGCAGCAGGGGGCTGAGGCGATCCATCAAGGGTTCCGCTGTCCTGGTCATGCCGGGCGGCCGGCCTCCGCAGTGTTGTAACAGAAACGTCATGATCGCAATGCCGCATGAACAGTCACTGAACGTTCCCGCGCGGGAAACGGCGCCCCGCGCCCAGCACTTAGCAGTGGACGCTCGCCCGCTCGCGGACTTACCTTCGCACTGTGCTTTTCGCGCCCGGAGGGGGCGCGGCCAGAGACGGATCACTTCCATGGACGTGCAACTCGCTGAAGAACGCATGCTTGTCCTGAACGACAAGTTCACGATGGATCATGCGGAGGGTCGGGCCGCGACCAAGCGGGTCGACGCCTTCGGGACCATGGCGAAGGTTGCCGGCTTCCTGTCCAAGCCCAAGGAAAACGAGTTCGAGCTGGTCTACCGCGAGCGGCGGTTGCAGCCGTTCTGGCATGTGACCTGCGAGGCGGTCTTCGCTTATGAGCGCCAGCGCGAACACGCGATCCTGCTGGCGCCCGAGGTTCGCAATGTCACCATCCTCGGCGACGCCCAGGCGGTGGTGAACCAGCAGGTTTCCCTGAAGGTGCTCGAATCCTGCCGCGAGGAGTTCCGCCGCGACATGACCTTCGACGCCATCACCGGGCAGTCGTCGCCCGATTTGGCGACGCGTCTGCCGTATGATGCCGAGCTGACCAACGATGCGCGGATGGCGGAGATCGCGGGGCAGGGGACGGTGATCGTGCCGCCACAAGCATCGTCGTCCGTGGTTGTCCGGCAGGTGCTCACGACACTGATGAACAAGGTCGAGGCCGACCGGATGATCGAGGAGGCGGTGATCTTCAACGCGATCGATCTCTACTACCGGCCGGTTTACGCCTTCCGCTACCGCCGCCAGAACAAGGAAGCCGTTGTGGAGTTCGACGGGCTCACCGGGCTGGTCCAGGCAGGCGGCTCCACCTTCGAGACCTATCTGGGCAAGATCATGGACACGCGGTTCCTGCTCGATGCCGGCGCCGAGGCGGCCGACCTGCTGATCCCGGGCGTCAACCTGGCGCGTATGGTCGTCGGCAAGGGGATCGAATTGCGCAAGAAGCGGCCCTGAGCGTGGCGACGGGTCGCCTCGACGGCAAGGTCGCGCTGGTCACCGGCGCCGCCCGCGGCATCGGCAAGGCCATCGCCGCGTCCATGGCCGCCGAGGGCGCGCGGGTGGTGCTGACCGACATCCTCGATATCGAGGGCGACGCCACCGCCACGGAAATCCGCATGCAGGGCGGCCAGGCGCTCTATGTCTCCCACGACGTCACCACCGAGGACGGCTGGCGCGCCGCGCTGGAAGCGGCGAACGTCGAATTCGGCGGGCTTGACGTGCTGGTCAACAATGCGGGCCTGTTCCTCGGCAAGCCGCTCGCCGAGACCAGCATCGACGACATGAACCGCATGCTGGCGGTCAACGTCGTCGGGCTGATGCTGGGCAGCAAGCTGGCGCTGCCGTTCCTCGCCGCCCGGGCCTCGCGCTGGGATGGCGGCGGCTCGATCGTCAACCTCTCGTCGGTTGCGGGCCTGATCGGCGCCTCGTTCCAGACCGTCTACAGCATGACCAAGGGCGCGGTGCGGCTGTTCTCCAAGTCGCTCGCCATGGAATGCGCCGACCTGAAACTGAACATCCGGGTCAATTCCATCCATCCCGGCGTGATCGACACCGACATGGCGGTCGAGGTGGCGCGCGGCCAGATGGAGGCCCGCGCCATGGACGCCGACAAGGTCCAGCGCTTCATGGTTGGCGGCCATCCGCTCGGCCGTCTCGGCCGGCCGAAGGACATCGCCGACGCCGCGGTGTTCCTTGCGTCCGGGGAAAGCTCGTTCATGACCGGGACGGAACTGGTCGTCGATGGCGGCATGACGGCGCGTTGACGCCAGGCGCGAGGCTAATGGTAAGTCGCCTGTTCCTGATGCATGTCATCCGTCACCAGCCTCGTGTTTGGCGTGATCTCGCGGGCCGGCGTATCGGTATGGGAAGACAGGACGCCGAGCAGCGCCTTCCATATGGCGTCCGCGTCGCCCGCCGCGCCGTCGCCGCGCAGCCTGGCGTAGTTGAGGCCGGCGGCCTTCTCGGCCAGGTCGCGGACCGTGCGGCATCCGGCGGGAAACCGCCCCGGATCGAACAGCGGCAGGAAAAACGCCAGCGCCAGGGCCATCAGCGCGGCCGGCCAGTTCAGTGGCAGCGGCGGAATGCCGAAGATGAAGCCGACCGCGCCGGCGAGGCACAGCATCATCGCGCCCCAGCTCAGCCGCGAGCTGTCGTGCTCGGGCAGCTTCAGGCCGGTCTGCGCGGCGAGGTTCCTGAGGAATCGGCGCGGCTGGAGAAGCTCCAGTTCGCGGAGCGGCATGTCGGGCGTTACCCCGTCGCCTTTGCCCAGTTCGCGGATGCCGCGGCGCAGGTAGTAGTAGGCGAGCGTGCCGGCGTTCGCCTTGCCGCCATCCGTCGCCGGTCCCAGCCGCAGGATCAGCGACCGGTAGATGTCGCCGACGAAATACCACATCTGCGTCTCGTCGAACGGCAGGCTGAAGCCGAACGATGCCTCAAGGTCCTGCACCAGCGCGGCCTGGCCGAACTCGCCCCTCAGCGACAGCGTGTCGGCGGTTCCGTGCATGCTCAGTTGCGCGAGCTCATGCCGCCGTCGACGGTGTAGATCACGCCGCTGGTGTAGCCCGAGCGCTCCGAGGCGAGGAACGCCACCAGGTCGCCGATCTCGCGCGGCTTGGCGCCGCGTCCCTGCGGCATCGAAGCGGTGAGTTCGCGCCAGCGGCTCTCGTCGCCCCATTTGGCCTGGGCCTGGCCCTTCAGCAGCGTGACCATGCGATCGGTCTCGACCGGACCCGGGTTGATGCCGACGGCGCGGATGTTGTCCTCGAGCAGGCTGCGGCCGCCCAGCGCGCGGGTGAAGGCCATCAGCGAGGCGTTGCCGGCCGAGCCGGTGATGTAGTTGAAGTCGAACCGCTCCCCGGCCGCGCCGATGACGTTGACGATCACGCCCTGGCCGCGCGCCTTCATGGCGGCGTAGACCTGCCGGGTCAGGTTGATGTAGCCGAACACCTTCAGCTCCCAGGCGTGCCGCCAGCGCGACTCGTCGATGTCGCTGATCGAGCCGCGCGGGATGTCGCCGGCGTTGTTCACTAGGATATCGATGTCTGTGCAGTCGGCGGCGAGACGGTCCAGGTCGTCGCGGTTGCGCAGGTCGACCACATGGGCGGTCACCTGTACCTGATGGGCGGCGCGCAGCCGTTCGACGTTGGCCTTGAGCGCGTCCTCGCTGCGGGCGGCCAGATGAACGTTGCAGCCTTCCTCGGCGAGCGCCTCGGCGGCGGCGAGGCCGATGCCCTTGGATGCGCCGGTCACCAGCGCCGTCTTGCCCCTCAGATTCAGGTCCACATGTTCCTCCCACGGTCGGTCGGCGCAACCGTAGCGGACAAGCGGCCGATGGCAAACGGTCAGTTGGAGGACGGGTACTGGCTGATCAGCGCCCGGTCGCAGTTTTCTCCGCGCCTAGCGCCCGCAGCAAGGGCGGGTCACGGCCGTAGAGGTCCGGGAAGAAGCGCATGGTGCCGTCGCGGTCGAGCTGGGCGGTCCAGTACATGATGACGATCGGCATGGTGCGCTTGAGAATGATGTTCTGTGTGCGGCCGGCGGCGAGCACCTCCGCGATGCGCTCCTTGGGCCAGTCGGTGTCGCCCGCCAGCAGGTAATCGGCCAGCGCCATGGGATTTTCCAGCCGGATGCATCCGGAGCTGGCGGCCCGGTCGGCGCGTTCAAACAGCGCGCGGTTCGGCGTGTCGTGCAGGTAGACCGCATGCTCGTTGGGAAACAGGAACTTCACCCGCCCCAGCGAATTGTCCTCGCCCGGCCGCTGGACGAGATTGTACGGGAATCGCCGCGGGGCCTGGTGCCAGTCGATGGTGCCCGGATCGACCTCGGCGCCGCTGCCGTCCACCACGGCGATGTTGTGGGATGCGAGGTAGGACAGGTCCCTGGCGATCTTGGGCAACATGTCCTGTTTCAGGATGGTGGGAGGCACCGTCCAGGTCGGGTTGAGCACCACCGTCCGCATGTTGGACTTGAACATGGGGGTCTGCCGATAGGTGCGGCCGACGATCACGCGGCTGTCCCAGACGGGCACGCCATCCTTGACCACGTAGAGATGGAAGCCCGAGATGTTGACGACGATGAACTCGTCGCCGAGCTGGTTCAGCACCCAACGGGCACGCTCCAGGTTGAGCCGGAGCTGGTCGACGCGCTGCTGGGCGGTGATGTTGAGCTCGTTCAGCGTGCGCTTGCCGACGGCGCCGTCCGGGTCGATGCCGTGCAATTCCTGAAAACGGGTCAGCGCCGCCACCAGATCGTCGTCGAAGAGGTTGGGATCCGCCGGCGTTGCCGCGGTGTAGTCGCCGGATGCCGCCAGACGCGCGCGCAGCGCCGCCACGCGCGGATCGCTCATGCCGGGCTTCAGCGTCTCGCCGGCCCCGACCGTGCCCCAGCCGCCCTCGGCCACATGGGCGCGCTGGGCGGCAAGCGCTTTCTTGAGCTGGCCGTAGAACCAGTGATGCGGCGCCAGATCCTT
Organism: Rhizobium sp. Q54; assembly: GCA_945907245.1. Classification (GTDB taxonomy): domain Bacteria; phylum Pseudomonadota; class Alphaproteobacteria; order SMXS01; family SMXS01; genus RI-34. The sequence continues at coordinate 50,032 of CAMDTB010000004.1, read as the reverse complement.
CGCCGCGGCGACGATGTCGCCCTGGGCGGTCACCTGGCTGACCAGCTCGAGGAAGTCACCCTTCGCGATCGGCGCGCTGATGTTCCAGTTCGGGTCGAAGACGCGTGGATCGGTCTTGCCATAGTGCAGATGGATGGCGAGGCGCGCTAGTGCGTCGGTCGCCAGCAGGTCGAGGCGTGCCGCCTGCTCGGGATTGCTTCGGTCCGTGCTGCCGGCCAGCGCGGTCAGCGCCCTGAGGTGATAGTCCTCGGGCAGCAGGCCGTCCTCGGTGACGCCGGCGATCGCGGCGGTCAGCGCCCGAAGGTCGTCCGGGCCCGTCCACAACGGCTTGTAGTCGCGCTGCGCGTAGAGCGCCGCGAGCAGTGCGGGCTCGGCGAGGGTCGCGTCGCCGATCCTCGGCGCGCGGCTGGCGGCGAGGGACGGGGCGAGCGCCCGCAGCGCGTCCTGGGTGCCACCGGCGGCGGCGGACCCGGGAAGTGATGCGATAACGAGGAAAAGGAGGGCAAACAGCCAGAAAGCAGGACGGAAATTTTTCATCCCGCCATCCTAACGCATGATTGCTTAAAGCAAAATTACCGTTGGCGGATCGGATCGCCTTGCTTGCGCGGAGTCAGGCGAGCGGATCGTCAGATGATCTTCACCAGCTCCACGGCGAAGGTCAGCGCCTTGCCGGCGAGTTCATGGTTGCCGTCCAGGGTCACGGTGTCGTCGTCGAAGTCGATGACGGTGACGACCATCGGGCTGCCGCCGGCGCGGCCGGCCTGCAGCTGCAGGCCCTTCTCGACCTTGATGTGGCCGGGGAGCTTGCTGCGCTCGATCTGCTGGATCAGATGCTCGTTGACCTCGCCATACGCGTCTTCCGCGTCGATCCGGACGGTGCGGCTCTCGCCTTCCGACAGGCCGGTGACCGCCAGGTCGAAACCCGGGATCACCTGGCCCGCGCCCAGCGTGAATTCCAGCGGCTCGCGGCCGATGGAGCTGTCGAACTGGCTGCCGTCGTCGAGGGTGCCGGTGTAGTGGATGTGGACTGTGTCGCCCGGTTTCGCGATGGCCATGATGCGTCCTTCCGGAAGGGCGAACGCCGCGCGGCCGCCGGTGAATGAACCGCGAACCTAAGGTCGGGGCGCCGCCCGTTCAAGACTCTTTGTTGACGCCGCCCGGCGCGGGTGCCAGCGTTTCGGCGGGGTTAAGGGGGGAGGCGGGCATGAACGAGCCGAAGGTGGCGCCGGTGATGAACAAGGGCCTGATGCGCCTGTTCACGCGGCTCAACGTGTTCGTCTACCGGCTGTCGGGCGGCCGGCTGATGAACCGGATGTACGGCACGCCGATCTGCCTCGTCACCATGACCGGCGCGAAGTCCGGCAGGAAGCGCACCATCCCGTTGATGTATAACCCGAACGGCGACGACGTGATCCTGGTCGCCTCACTCGGCGGCGCGCCGAGGAATCCGCTCTGGTACTACAATCTGGTCGCGCACCCGGACATCGAGATCCAGGTCGGCACGGTGAAGCGCAGGATGCATTGCCGCCAGGCCACGCCCGACGAGAAGGCCGCACTGTGGCCGGCGATCGTCGCCAACTTCGCCAGCTACGGCGCCTACCAGCGGCGGACGGACCGCGATATTCCGGTGATGATCTGCTCGCCGGTTTGAGGGAAGGCGACGGTGATCGCGATCGGTCAGGTTGCGGGCAGGCCGTCGGATGGGTCGATGAACGAGACGCCGAGCGGCGCGAAATGCCTGCCGTTGCGGGTCAGCATTTCGGTCATTTCGGTGACAGTGCATTTAATTGGGAATCATTCGGACTCCCGCGCGATCATCTGGCAGTTGGCTTTGCCTGTTATGCCGCTTCTACATCGAGGATCACGCGTCTCCCGAGTAGTGCCAAAGCCCGCGTAACCTGGTCGAAGTGGCTTCGGTGGTCGAGATCGAGCAGACGCCTGACGGCGTTCTCGGTCACGCCGAGTTGCCTGGCGAGTTCGGTATTGGAAACTCGGCCGGCTTTCATTGTCGCGTACAAGGCTAGTTTGGCAGCTTGGAGCGGTGGAATGGCGATGGCGTCCGGCCTCGATCCCGGCTGAGGGAGCGGCCGGCCGAACTCGATGTATCCGCCCAACGCCGCGACCAGCGCGTCAACCGCCTGTTCGCGGGCTTCCTCTACCGTATCGCCGTCAGTGATAGCCTCGGGAATCTGAGGGAATCGCACGAGATAGCTTCCATCCTCCTGCGGGGTGATGGTGACGTCGTAGACGTAACGCATGGTATCTCTCCGTATCTAGAAGTCGGCCTTGTCAAGCCCAAGCTGTTCGATCATGGCGTGCATGGTGCCGATCGGGATGTCTCCAGTTCGATAAGGAACGATTGTGAAGCGATTACCGTAGGTAAGGCGGGCGTGACTCCCTTTGCCTTGGCGGCTTTCCATTACGCTTACGCCGTCGCGCTTTCCGATCTACTTGACCCGCTTAATGAATTGTCGCGTATTCATTATCTGCAATAATCGCACATATATGTGCGAATCTCAATCTAAAATACGTTTATGCGCACAAATGCTGGAGTTCCTCGCGAGTGTCGCCGCTTTACTGTTTCAACCGCCGGTCGAACATCTCCGACATCTTCCGCCAGGCGATCTCGGCCCGGTCCTTCACATAGGCAGGGCGCTGCGGGAAGCAGAAGCCGTGCTCGGTATCGGGATGAATCTCGCATTCGTAGGATACGCCGTGGTCCTCCAGCGCCTTGGTCAGGGCCGGGATCACGTTGTCGCTCACCCAGGGATCATGCGCCGCGAAGCCCAGGTAAAGCTCGCCCTTGATGGCGGGGACCAGCAGGTGCGGTGAGTCCGCCTGGTCGGTGACGATGCCGACGCCGTACAGCGAGGCGGTCGCGACGATCCTGTCCGGGAAGGTGCCGGCCGCGGCGACCACATACTGGCCGCTCATGCAGTAGCCGACGCAGCCATAGGGCGCCTTCACGGCGGGATGGGCGTCCAGATAGTCGAGCATGCCCTTTGTGTCGCGCATCACCCGGTCGACGTTTAGGGTGGCCATGGTCGCCATCACCAGCTTGAACACGTTGTCCCGGTCCATGGAGAAGTCGAAGCGGAGCTGGCCGTTGCGGTAGTACATGTCGGGCAGCAGGCAGAAATAGCCTTGCGAGGCGATGCGCCGGGCGAAATCGCGAAGTTCCTCGCGGATTCCTGGCGCGTCCATGTAGAGGATCACGGCCGGAAACGGTCCCTCGCCATCGGGATGGGCGACGAAGCTGCCCATCTTTCCGTCCGGTGTCACCACGTCGATCTCGAACTCGGCCATGTGCATCTCCCCGCCGCTGAATCCGGCATGCATTCATTTCTCGGTTGGCTATAGTATCCGCCGCGGGGACGAGTGGAAGCCATTTCGGGGAGAATGCCATGAAGATCGGAGCCAGTTTTCCGAGCGTCGAGATCGGTAACGATCCGGCCGCCATCCGGGACTTCGCGCAGGGCGCGGAAGACCTGGGATTCGACTACATCACCACGACCGATCATGTTCTGGGCGTCGATCCCAAGGGCGACCCCAAGATTTTCGCGCCCTACAAGCTGGAGGACGCGTTCCACGAACCGTTCGTGCTTTACGGCTTCATCGCCGCCTGCACCAGAAAGGTCGGGCTGGCGACCGGCGTGCTGATCCTGCCGCAGCGCCAGGCGGTGCTGGTCGCCAAGCAGGCGGCCGAGGTCGACGTGCTGTCGCAAGGCCGGTTGCGGCTGGGCATCGGCGTCGGCTGGCAGGCCATGGAATATGAAGCCCTCGACATGGACTGGCATACTCGCGGCAAGCGCTCCGAGGAGCAGGTCGCCATCATGCGGGCGCTGTGGATGAACCGCACCACCACGTTCGACGGCAAGTTCCACAAGATGCAGGAGGGCGGCCTCAACCCGAACTCCGTCCAGAAGCCGATCCCGGTCTGGTTCGGCGGCATGTCGGACGCCGTCGCCGACCGCGTCGGCCGCATCGGCGACGGCTGGATCCCCATCGGTACGCCGGAGCAGCTCAAGCCCCAGTTCGAGATCATGCACAAGGCCGCCGAGAAGGCCGGCCGCTATCCGAAGTCCATCGGGCTCGAGGCCATGACCGGCTTCCAGAACGCCTTCCGCGACAAGCCCGCCGCGACCATGGACCAAGTGCTGAAAGGCGCTGCGATGTGGAAGGGCGCGGGTGCCACGCACCTCGCCATCGGCACCTCCATGATCGGCCTGAACACGGATGTCGCCGCTCACCTCAAGCTGCTGAAAGAGGTAAAAGAGGGCGTGCAAGCACTTTGAATATATCAGGAAAGAGAGAAAGGTAAGTTCCGTGGAATACAAGAACATGATCATCGAGAAGGACGGCGCCATCGATTGGGTGACGTTCAACCGTCCGGACAATCTCAACGCGCTGAGCCGCCAGTTCGTGCGCGAGCTGAACCACTATTTCGGCAGCCTGGAGACCAACTACGACGTGCGCGTCGTGGTGCTGAAGGGGAACGGGCGCGCGTTCTGCGCCGGCCTCGACATGAAGGATCCGGAGCGGCCGCTCGACAGCACCACCAACACCGGCATGAAGAGCCAGCGAAACTTCTCCGGCATCGTCATGCGCATGCGCCGCTGCCCGCAGCCGATCATCGGCCTGCTGCACGGCTACGCGGCCGGCGGCGGCTTCTCGATCGCGCTGGGCTGCGACGTCCGCATCGCCGCCGAGGGCACCAAGATGAACTGCGCCTTCATCAAGATCGGCCTGTCGGGCTGCGAGATGGGCGCGTCCTATCACCTGCCGCGTCTGGTCGGCACCTCGGTCGCCGCCGAACTGCTGATGACCGGCCGCTTCATCGACGCCAACCGCGCGCTGCGCACCGGCCTGGTGTCGGACGTGGTGCCGATGGACGAGCTGGTCGCTGCCGGCAAGTCGCTGGCCGACGACATGATCGCCACCGCGCCGCTGGGCCTGCGCATGACCAAGGAATGCTTCTGGGCCAACGTGGACGGCAACGACCTGAACAGCGCCATCGCCATGGAGGACCGCAACCAGATCCTCGCCGTCTCCAACGGCGACGTCTCCGAGGGCATCAAGTCGTTCCTCGAGAAGCGCAAGCCGAACTACGCGGCTTAGTTGGAAAACGGAGGACGGCCTTGGATTTCGCGCTGACGCAAGAGCAAGAGGCCGTCCGACGCGCCATCGAGAAGCTGTGCGCGCCTTTCGATGACGCGTACTGGCTGGCCCGCGACACCGACGCGCAATTTCCCGAGGAATTCGTCCGCGCGGTGATCGACGGCGGCTGGCTGGGCATCGCCATGCCGGAGGAAGTCGGCGGCGCCGGGCTGGGCGTCACCGAGGCGGCGCTGATGATGCACGCCATCAGCCGCTCGGGCGCCGGCTTCTCGGGCGCGTCGTCGGTGCACATGAACATCTTCGGGCTGAACCCGGTCGTGGTGTTCGGCACCGAGGAGCAGCGCTGGCGCATCCTGCCCCGGATCATCAAGGGCGAGGACCGGGCGTGCTTCGGCGTCACCGAGCCGGACGCGGGCCTCAACACCACGGCGATCAAGACCCGGGCCGAACGGGTCGGCAACGCCTATGTCATCAATGGCAAGAAGGTCTGGACCTCGACAGCCCAGACCGCCAACAAGATCCTGATCCTGGTGCGCACCACGCCGCGCGAGCATTGCGCCAAACCGACCTTGGGCCTCAGCCTGTTCTATACGGATCTGGACCGGCGCTATTGCGAGGTGCGCGAGATCCACAAGATGGGCCGCGCCTCCGTCGACTCCAATGAGGTGTTCATCGACGGACTGCCGGTGCCTGAGGAAGACCGGATCGGCGAGGAGGGCAGGGGATTCGAGTACCTGCTGCACGGCCTAAACCCGGAACGGGTGCTGATCGCCGCGGAGTGCGTCGGGCTTGGACAGGCGGCGCTGGCCAAGGCCACCCTTTACGCCGGCGAGCGGATCGTGTTCGACCGGCCGATCGGCCAGAACCAGGGCATCCAGCATCCGCTGGCGCTGGACTGGATGCAGCTCGAGGCGGCGTTCCTGATGGTGCTGAAGGCGGCCACCCTGTACGACCGCGGCGAGCCCTGCGGCGCCGAGGCCAACACCGCCAAGTACCTGTCCGCCGAGGCCGGCTTCACCGCCTGCCAGAACGCGGTGCTGACCCATGGCGGCTTCGGCTATGCCAGGGAATTCCATGTGGAGCGCTACATGCGCGAAAGCATGCTGGGCCGCATCGCGCCCGTCAGCCCGCACATGATCCTGAACTTCATCGGCGAGCGGGTGCTGGGACTGCCGAAGTCGTATTGAGAGTATGGCTCCGGCCTTATTGATCGCTATCATTCCATCCATAGCCGTCATCCCGGCGAAGGGAGCGAAAGCTCGGCATTCAGGAACCCCAAGTCCTCCGACATCGAGCCGTTGGGAAAGAAGGTGGTCGCCGGCTCGATCTGGATGATCGGGCTGCGCTGGTCCATGCGGCTGCTCGGCTTCGTCAGCACCATCATCCTGGCGCGGCTGCTGACGCCCGACGATTTCGGCCTGATCGCCATGAGTGTGCTGGCAACCGGCTTTGTCCTCGCGCTGACCGAGGCCGGCGCGGCCCAGGCGCTGATCCGGCATCCCGACCCCCAGCGCGTCCACTACGATACCGCTTGGACCATCAACGTGCTGCTGGGGTTCGTAGCCGGTGTGATCATCGCGCTGCTGGCGCCGCTGGCGGCGCTGTATTTCAACGACGGCAGGATCACGGGCGTGCTGCTGGTAACGGCGCTGTCCACGGCGATCGCCGGCTTTTCCAACATCGGCACCGCCGACTTCCGGCGAAACTTCCGGTTCGGCCAGCAGTTCTGGCTGCAGTTCTGGCCTCGCATCGCCGGTTTCGTCGTCACCGTAACGATCGCTGTTGTCTGGCGCAGCTATTGGGCGCTGATCCTTGGCTGGCTGGCCGGCTCCATCGCGCAGCTTGTCGTCAGCTATGTGATGCATCCCTATCGTCCGAGGATTTCGCTGGGGGCGCGCGAGGAGATGCTGGGATTCTCCACGCACGCCTCGCTCAGCAGCCTGGCATGGTTCCTGGAACAGCGCCTCGACCAGATCGTGCTCGGCGGCATCGTCCGGCCGGCGACCTTGGGTCTCTACTACCTGGCCAGCAACCTGGCCGAGATGGCGACCCGCGAGTTGGTCGCGCCGATCAGCCCGGTGGTCTATTCGGCCTACAGCCGCATCCATACGGATGGCGAGCGGATGTTCGCCGCGGTCAGGAAATCGGTCGGCGCGGCGGCGCTGCTGGGTTTCGGCGCCAGCCTGGGCCTCTATGCCGTGGCGCGCGAGTTCATCCTGTCGGTCTACGGCCCGCAGTGGGTGGGCGGCGTGGCGCTGCTGGAGATCCTGGCGCTGTCGGCGCTGGGTGCGTGCATCCGCACCGTCACCCTGCCGCTGCTCACCGCACAGGGCCGCCAGCGGGCGACCAACATCGCCTCCTGGGCGCAGGTGGCGGGCCTGGCGGTGCTGCTGCCACTGGCCTACCGGTTCGCGGGCGGCGAGGGCGTGGCCGGGGCCCGCGCCGTCATGGAAATCGTCGCCGCCGGCGTGTCGATGACCCTGGCGTTCGCGCCGTACAAGGGCCTGCTCGGCGGCGTCTGCCGGGCCTTTGCCCGGCCGCTGCTGGCTGGCGTCGTCATGGTGGCCGCAGTGCGGACGAGCCAGGCGCTGCTGCCGCTAGACCCGATCCAGTCGCTGTGCCTCAACGTGCCGCTGGGTGCACTGGTCTATGTCTTCACGGTGCTCGCGCTGTGGCGGCTGGCCGGCAGGCCAGACGGCGCCGAGAGCGGTATCCTCGAACAGCTTGCCGAGGTGCGTGGCTCGCTGGCCCGGCGCTTCCAGCGCCGGTAATGGAAATCGACGGCGGACGGTTGCACCGTCCTGCGGCTTGTTCTAGCGTTGCAGCCGAACCGATACCATCCAAGGGGAAGACCAATGGCAGACGATGTAGATCCCGCCGACTATCACGAGAGCGGCCGTTCGTCACCCACCGGCCAGACGTTCTGGACCGAGGGCAAGAAGAAGGTGCTGCTGGTGACGCGCGGCCACCCTTTCGCGCGCGACGCCTTCTACAACATCTTCGAATCCAATCCGGACATCGAATACTCCGCCGTCGAGCATCCGGCCGCCCAGCTCATGTTCAACCCGGAATTCGCCAAGAACTTCGATTGCTACGTGCAGTACGACATGCCGGGCATCGAGTTCAACCGGGACCCGAACAGTGACGGCAGGCCGCGCTTCGTCGAGCCGCCCCAGTCCTACAAGGACGGGGTCATGGCCATGCTGGAGGCGGGCTTCCCGCTGGTCATCATGCACCACACCTGCGCCGCCTGGCCCGCATGGCCGGAATGGTCCGAGATCGTCGGCGGCCACTTCCTCTATTTCCCGATGAAGTCGCGCGGCGTGGACAAGCAGGACAGCGGCTACAACATCGACGTGCCCCACAAGGTGACGCCCGTCGCGAACCACCCGATCACCGAAGGTATCGAGCCGTTCGACATCGTCGACGAGGTCTACATGTCCGAGGTGTTCGAGGATTCGGTGGTGCCGCTGTTCCGCAGTTCGTGGGACTTCACCGACCAGAATTTCTTCTCGTCGAAGCTGGCGCTGCAGGGCAAGTATTATTCCAACGAGGGCTGGTCCCATCCGCCGAGCAGCAACCTGGTTGGCTGGGTCAAGACCTACAAGAACAGCCCGATCGTCTATCTGCAGTTCGGCGACGGTCCGGCCACCTACAAGAACGAGACGTTCCGCAAGATCCTGCGGCAGGCCATCAACTGGGCCTGCTCCGACGAGGCGAAGGTCTGGGCGCGCGAGTTCAACGCCAAAAAGGCCGCCGAGTAACGGCCTGGCGGCACGTTGGTCTCAGAAGGGAGCCAGCCGGCTCCCTTCTTTTTTGACTGTTGACGCGGAATGATAGGAAAGACCCTGATCCTCGTGCTGCTGTTCCTGTCGGTGGCGGTGGGCCTGCTCGTCTTCGGCTTCCGAGGCCTGCGTGCGACAGACGACAAGTTTCAGGAGATCGAAGCGGAGTTTCATGGGCAATGCACCGAGGCTTTCGGCGCCCGGATGCGCAAGCCGGCGGAACTTTGCAGGTGCCTGTGGCGCGAGGTGCGGGGAGAAATCGGCTGGACATGCTGAAGCGCCTGATAGCGCTGAAGAACGGCACCGCGCGGGAAAGGGCCGAGTTCATGAGCCGCGTGTCCACCGACTGCGCCCGCCAGCTGCGCGATCGCCCGTGAGGCGACGGCATCAATGATTTTCTGCCGTACACGCCGGGATGCCTGCTAAACTACGACAATCGTGCCGTTTTTTGGGGAAACGGATGGGGCTTCGAGACGTTCGGTTCGCGATCTTGGCGCTGACGGCTGCCGCGCTGCTGGCCGGCTGTGGCGTCAATCCGCGCGAGACCCGTAACGAGAAGCGCTACGTCAAGATCTGCACCCAGTATATCGGCGAGAAGTACACCAACGCCGACGCGCTGTGCCGCTGCCAGTGGAAGGGAATCAGCGCCGAGGTCCCGAAACAGGACCTCGACGAATTCTTCTTCAAGCTGACCGCCGGTCGCCGTTTCGAGACCAGGGCCTCGCGGATGATCGACCGGATTTCGGCGCAGTGCCTGGCGGAACTGGGGCCGGGGAAATAGGCGTTACATCGCCGTCATGCCGCCATCGACGGTGAACTCCGTGCCGGTCACGTAGCTCGACTCGTCGGACGCCAGGTAGAGGACGCAGTTGGCGATGTCCTCTGGTTCGCCCAGGCGGCCGATCGGGAAGCTGGCGGTCGCGGCGCGTCCGGCCTCCTTGCTGAGGCTGTCCCGCGCGCCGGCCTGCATGTTGGTCCAGATCACGCCGGGATGGACCGAGTTGCACCGAATCCCGTCCTTGCCCACCTCCAGCGCGATCGACTTGGTCATCAGCCGGACGCCGCCCTTCGACGCCGAATAGGCGATGCAGCGCTGGAGGCCGATCAGGCCCGCCACCGACGACAGGTTGACGATGGAGCCGCCGCCGGCCTTGCGCATTTCCGGCACGGCGTATTTGGTGCCGAGGAAGACGCTGGTCAGGTTGACGTTGATCTGGCGGTTCCAGTCGTCGAGCGACAACTCGTCGAGCAGCTTGAGCACCGCGATGCCCGCGTTGTTCACCAGCACGTCGAGCCGGCCATAGGTTTCGATGGTCCGGGCGATGACCTCCTTCCAGCCGTCCTCGGACACCACGTCCTGGCGCAGCGCGATGGCTTCGCCGCCGGCGTCCCGGATCTTCTGGGCGCAGTCCTGCACGCCCTGCTCGTCGATGTCGGTCACCACCAGCCTGGCGCCTTCGCGCGCGAGGGTCATGGCGGTGGTCCGGCCCAGGCTGGGGTCGGAGGCGGCGCCTGTGACGATGGCAATCTTTCCCTGAACGCGTCCCATGATTTTCTCCCGTTTCGTGGTTCCTGCGCGGCGCGAGTATGGCAACAGGGTAAGCGGGAATGGAAGCCAATTCGCCTTGTGGACCGCCGCTTTCGTGCTACGTTCCCGACCGGGAACAACAGTCATGAATGAAGGGAAGCGGGACATGTCCAACCGCAGCAACCGCCAGTTTCTGATCGCCGCCCGGCCGGAAGGGATGGTCAAGGAAAGCGACTTCAAATATGTCGAGACGCCGGTTCCCGAGCCAGGTCCGGGCCAGTTCCTGATCCACCAGGAGATCGTCGCCGTCGAGCCTGCACTGCGCGGCCAGATGGAGAACCGCGCCAACTATGCCGCGCCGCTGCAGATCGGCGACGTGATGCGTGCGCTGGGCGCCGGCACCGTCGTCGAGTCCAACAATCCGGACTACAAGGTGGGCCAGCGGGTGCAGGGCCTGTTCGGCTTCCAGGACTATTTGGTGTCGGACGGCAAGGGCATGGTCAGCCGCATTCCGGACGGCGTCGCGGGCGAGGCGGCGCTCTATGTGTTCGGCGGCACCGGCTTCACCGCCTATTACGGCATGGCCGAGGTCGGCAAGCCGACGCCGGGATGCAACGTGCTGGTGTCGGGCGCGGCGGGTGCCGTCGGCTCCCTGGCCGGGCAGATCGCCAAGATTCTCGGCGCGGGCACCGTCGTCGGCATCGCCGGCTCGGACGAGAAGTGCCGCTGGCTGACCGACGAACTCGGCTTCGACGCCGCCATCAACTACAAGACCGAGGACGTGGCCGCGCGGGTCAAGGAGCTGTTCCCCAAGGGCCTCGACATCTACTACGACAATGTCGGCGGCGAAATCCTCGACATCGCGCTGGCCAACCTCGCCATGAACGCCCGAGTCGTAATCTGCGGCGGCATCTCGCGCTACAACAAATCCGGCCCCATCGAAGGGCCGAAAAACTACTTCAACCTGGTCTATTCGCGCGCGACCATGACCGGCTTCATCATCGTCGACCATGTCCACCGCTACAAGGAGTGGACCGAGAACATGGGCAAGTGGATCGCCGACGGGAAGCTGAAGTACCGCATCGACATGCTCGAAGGCTTCGAGAATCTGCCGAAGGGCCTGATCCGGCTGTTTACCGGCGATAACATCGGCAAGCAGCTGATCCGCATCGGGTAATGGCGTGCGGCCGGGCGGCTGCGCCGCCCGGTCCGGGCCGTCACATCAGCTTCAGCACGAAGCCGACCAGCGCGCCGAGCACCAGGATGTAGATCGGCGGCATGCTCACCAGCAGGCCCAGGACGCGCTTTTCCGGCGCGGTGTAATAGCCGAGCGCGTACCACAGGCGTCCGATCGGCCAGATGGCGCCGATCCCGGCCGCCCAGAGCGGGTCGACCGCCCACGCGAACAGCCAGATGCCGGGCAGGAACAGCACCAGATGCTCCAGCGTGTTCTGGTGCGCCCGCACATAGCATTCGTACTCGGGCGGACCGCTGTGCGACGGCGCCTTGATCTTGAACTTGGACCGGGCGCTGCCGGCCTTGAACAGAGTGAAGTAATAGACGAGCAGGCCCACGCAACTCACGATACCGACGTAGATATAGCTTTCCATGTCTCATCACTCCCGGGCAGCAGGGGCCGTTCGGATCGCAGCATGCGATCCGCTCCGGCGGGCAGGTCGATTGGATGCTGAAGCTTAGCCGGCGGTGAAGAAGTCCGCGCGCGGCTTGCCCTGCGGGTCGTAGACGGGTTCCGACAGATCAACCCGGTACTTCTTCACGGCGGCGGACTTCAGGCCCGACTGCCCCAGATGGGCGGCCATGTCGGTGTACCAGTGGTCCGCCAGATGCACGGCCAGATCCTCCTGGGTGTCCCATTCCTCGAACACGTAGACACGGCCCGGATTGAGCGGGTCCAGCGTCCAGGCATAGTGCACGCAGCCCTTTTCGGTATAGGCGCCCTCGATGTGCTTGCGGGCGGTGAGGATCGATTGCTCGGCGACAGCCGGGTCGAACTCCAGAATTCCGGCGACGATAACGGTCATGGTCTCCCCCTTCTATGATGTGGCATCCAGTATCATGTGACATTTCCTGCATGAAATTGCACGCCTGGCGCAAGCCGGCATATCGGCACGCACCCTCTGCAGCCGCGCACCGCGGATTTTTCGCGCATCGACAGGCGCCAGCGTGATAAAAGCACCGCTGCTGAACTTAATGTCAAAGCCAGGAGCGACGGATGAGCAAGGCCCTCGAAGAATTCAACTTCTTCGATCCGGAAGTGATGAAATGCCCGTTTGCCTTCTATGAGAAGGCGAGGGCCGAGGCGCCAGTCTACAAGATGCCGGGCGCGGACGTCTATTTCATCACCCAGTACGCCGATGTGAAACTGGTCGCCCGCAAGCCCAAGCAGTTCTCCAGCGAGTTCGGCCAGCTGATGCAGTCCGCCGAGCCGGACCCCCGCGTCGCGGCGGAATACGCCAAGGGCTATCCGGGCGTCGCGACGATGCTGACGCGCGATGCGCCGGCCCACAACCGTTACCGGGCGCTGGTCAATCCGGCGTTCTCCGAGAAGCGGGTGCGCGAGCTCAGGCCGCACATGGAGGAAATCGTTCACGAGCTGATGGCCAAGCTGCCCCGGAGCGGGCCGGTGGATTTCTTCGCCGCCGTCGCCGTGCCGCTGCCGGTCTGGGTGATCGCCGATGCGCTGGGCGTCTCGCGCGACGACCTGCCGAAGTTCAAGCACTGGTCCGATTGCTCCGTTGCCCAGTTCTCGCTGGTCACCACGCCCGACCAGGACATCTACATCGCCCAGCAGATTGTCGAGTTTCAGCACTACTTCGCCGCGCGGATCGAGGAACGCCGCGTCAATCCTTCCGACGACGTCGTGTCGGCCCTCGTCCACGCCCGCATCGACGGCGAGGGTCCGCTCGACGTTCCAGAGATGCTCTCGATCATCCAGCAGATCCTGGTGGCGGGCAACGAGACGACCACGGCGACGCTGGCCGCCGGCATGGTCCATCTGATCCAGCGCCCGGACGTGCTGGAGCAGATTCGGTCCGACCGCTCGCTGATCCCCCGGTTCGTCGAGGAGATCCTGCGGCTGGAATCGCCGTCGGCCGGCATGTGGCGGATCGCCCTCGAAGACACCGAGGTGCATGGCGTGATGATTCCCGCCGGCGCCAAGGTGATGATCCGCTGGGATTCCGCCAACCGGGACGAGCAGGTGTTCGCCTGTCCCAACGATGTCGACCTGGAGCGCACCAACAGCATGGAGCACCTGGCGTTCGGCTACGGCATCCACATGTGCCTTGGGCACGTGCTGGCCCGGCAGGAGCTCAACATCGCCTTCAACATCATCCTCGACGAGCTGAAGAGCTGGAAGATGGCCAAGGGCCACGAGGAACTGGTCTATCTGCCCAACGCACTGCTGCATGGCCTGGGCGAACTGCATCTCGAAATCGAGAAGTTCTGAGACCAGCACGGCGGGCCGTCGATCCGCGCAGCGTGTTGCCGCGGCCCTTGCGACTTCGTACAGTCGGTCCAGGGGAGACATCGCAATGAGGACCGACCATGCCGATCGCTGAGCTACAGGTGCTCGCCGACATTCCGCGCCACTGGGCCGCGAACCGTCCTGGCAAGGCAGCCACCGTGTTCGAGGACCGGGTAGTTTCCTGGGCTGACTTCGACCGCCATGCCACGCAGGTCGCCAACGGAATCATCGAGGCCGGCGTGAAGCCGCAGGCGCGGGTCGCCTACCTTGGGAAGAACTCGGATCTGTACTTTCAGCTGCTGTTCGGCGCCGCCAAGTCCAACACGGTGATGGTCGGCATCAACTGGCGCCTGGCGCCGCCGGAGGTCGAGTACATCGTCAACGACGCGCGCATCGAGGTGCTGTTCGTCGAGGAGGAATTCTTCGGCCTGATCGGTGAGATCCGCGAGCGGCTGGCAACGGTGACGCTCTACGTGGCCATGTCCGGACGCGGCCACGGCTGGGAGGAATACGTCTCATGGCGCGACGGCCAGTCAGCCGCCGATCCCATGCTGCCCGTCGACAGCGAGGACATCTGCGTCCAGCTGTACACCTCCGGCACTACCGGCCGTCCCAAGGGCGTGCAGCTGCCCAACCGCGGCTTCATCGTCCAGCGCTATGGCGACGAGATCGCCGGCGAGTGGAGCAAGTGGCACGACGACGACGTCATCATGATTCCCATGCCGGTTTTCCATGTCGGCGGTACCGGCTGGGGCTTCCAGGGCTTCTACAACGGCTCGACCCAGGTCATCCTGGGGCAGGCCGAGCCGGGGCTGATCATCGAGACGATCCAGAAATACCGGGTCACCAAGGTGTTCGTGGTGCCCGCCGTGCTGCAGTTCATGCTGCAGCACGAGGCGTCGAAGACCGCCGATTTCTCTCATGTCCGCGTGGTGCTTTACGGCGCGTCGCCGATCCCGGAGGACGTTCTGGTGCGCGCGCTCGCCACCTTCAAATGCCCGTTCGTCCAGCTCTACGGCATGACCGAGACCAGCGGATCGGTCACCTTCCTGCCGCCTGAGGTACATGTGGCCGGCTCGACCAAGCTGCGCAGCTGCGGCATCCCGTTCCACGGCATCGAGATCATCATCGGCGACGCCGCCGGCAACGCCCAGCCGCCGGGCCAGGTCGGCGAGATCATGATCCGCGCCCCCGGGATCATGAAGGGCTACTGGAACATGCCGGAAGCGACGGCCGAGGCGGTGAAGGACGGCTGGTATCATTCGGGCGACGCCGGCTACATGGACGACGAGGGCTTCATCTACGTCTACGACCGGGTGAAGGACATGATCGTCTCGGGCGGCGAGAACATCTATCCCGCCGAGGTCGAAAGCGCCCTGTCGAAGCATCCCGCCGTCGCCGACATCGCGGTGATCGGCGTCCCCAGCGACCGCTGGGGCGAGGAGGTCAAGGCGGTCGTGGTGAAGGAGAAGGGCGCGCATGTCACCGAGGACGAGCTGATCGCCTTCGCCCGCACCCAGATCGCCGGCTTCAAGACGCCCAAGAGCGTGGATTTCGTCGACAGCCTGCCGCGCAACCCGTCCGGCAAGCTGCTGAAGAAGGAACTTCGCGAGCCGTATTGGGCTGGGCGTGAGCGGCGGGTGGGGTAAACCTCCAAAAACTCTGTCATCCCGGCGAAAGCCGGGACCCAGAACGGGGCCACCACGAGGCGATTGTGCGCTTCGACAACGAGGAATTTTTTCGGTGGATCGGGCGGGTGGAGAACGCGCAGCTCTTTCCCCATCTGGGTCCCGGCTTTCGCCGGGATGACAAGGATTTTATTGCTGGAACGCTGACCTCCCCGTATTAGGAACCGACGCTAACCTCCCGCAGGAACCCCCTCGATGCTCATCGACGGCATCAACGTGCTCGCCGACGTTCCGCGCCATTGGGCGCGCCTGCGCCCGTCGCGGACATGCACCATCTTCGAGGACCGCTTCGTGTCGTGGGTGGACTTCGACCGGTACTGTACCCGCGTCGCGACCGGCCTGATCGCCGAGGGCGTCGGGCCGCAGGGGCGGATCGGCTATCTGGGCAAGAACTCGGACCTGTATTTCCAGCTGCTGTTCGGCGCGGCCAAGGCGAACGTGGTGATGGTCGCCATCAACTCGCGGCTGGCGGCGCCGGAGATCGAATACATCGTCGGTGACGCCCAGGCGGAAATCCTGTTCGTCGAGCCGGAATATCTCGGCCTGGTGCACCGGATCGCATCGCCCAGCGTGCGCAAGGTCATCGTCATGGGCAATCCGCAGGACGGCCTCGAAAGCTACGATGCCTGGCGCGACCGGCAGACCGACGTTGATCCCATGGTCCCGTCGGTGCCCGAGGACGTCTGCGTCCAGCTCTACACCTCCGGCACAACCGGCCTGCCCAAGGGCGTGCAGATCATGCATCTCGGCCTGATCGCCCAGCGCCTCGGCTATCTCGCCACCGGCGAGGCCTGGGCGCAGTGGAGCGACGAGGAAGTGGCGATGATCCCCATGCCGGTGTTCCACGTCGGCGGCACGGGCTGGGGCTTCCAAGGGTTCTACCACGGCGCGACGCAGGTGATCCTGGCGCAGGCCGAGGCTGGCGCGATCATCGACGCGATCCAGCGGCATAAGGTCAACAACGTGTTCGTGGTGCCAGCCGTGCTGCGCACGATGCTGCTGCACGAGGCGGCGAGGGGCGCCGATTTCTCCCATGTCCGCGTGGTGCATTACGGCGCGTCGCCGATCCCCGAGGACGTGCTGGTGCGCGCCATGGCCACCTTCAACTGTCCCTTCGTGCAGCGCTACGGCATGACCGAGGCGAGCGGGACCATCACCTATCTGCCGCCCGAACAGCATGTGGCGGGCTCGCCGCGGCTGCGCAGCTGCGGCATCCCGTTCCCCGGCTCGCGGGTGATCATCGGCGACGAGAGCGACATCGAGTTGCCGCGCGGTCAGGTGGGCGAGATCCTGATCCAGGCGCCGTGGCTGATGAAGGGCTACTGGAACATGCCGGAAGCGACGGCGCAGGCCATGCGGGGCGGCTGGTATCATTCCGGCGACGCCGGCTACATGGACGACGAGGGCTTCATCTACATCCACGACCGGGTGAAGGACATGATCGTCTCGGGCGGCGAGAACATCTATCCCGCCGAGGTGGAAAGCGCCCTGTCGCACCATCCGGCGATCTCCGACGTGGCGGTAATCGGCGTGCCCAGCGAGCGCTGGGGCGAGGAGGTGAAGGCCGTCGTGGTGCTGGAGCCGGGCGCGTCGCTGACCGAGCAGGAGCTTATCGCCTTCGCCCGCACCCGCATCGGCGGCTACAAGGTGCCCAAGTCGGTGGACTTCATCGACGTACTGCCGCGCAACCCCTCAGGCAAGCTGCTGAAGAAGGAGTTGCGGGAGCCCTATTGGGCAGGGCATGTGAGGCGGGTGGGGTAGGGCGCACTTCCTCAAAATATCGTCATTCCCGCGCACGCGGGAATCCAGCTCTTCGTAGGGCGCGGACGTAGAAAGAAATTCTTCGTAACCGAGCGGTTGATGGGGTGCGTACCTGCCCCGACTGGGTCCCCGCTTGCGCGGGGATGACGAAGTTTTTTAGTTGTAAGCCGCCGTCGCCTTGATCTCGACGGCGATCCCCGGCAGCGCAAGTTCCACCACGCCGATAGCCGTCCAGGACGGGAACGGCTCGGTGATGTATTTCGCCTTCACCTTCATGAACGTACCGAGATGCGCCTGCAGGCCCACATGGAAGGTGTGCAGGTCGACGATGTTGTCGAACGACAGGCCGGCCTCGTGCAGGATCTGGCCGATCAGCTCGAACGCGCGGGTGAACTGGGCCTCCAGGTCGGCGATGGCGTTGCCGTCGGGCCCGACGCCGATCTGGCCGGACAGGATCAGCAGGTCGCCGACCCGTGTCGCGGGGGCGAACTGGAACGCCTCGTAGCTGCCCCGCATGCTGTCCGGGATGATGGGTTTGCCGACCATTGAACGATCTCCCCTTAAATTTCCATTCACGATTGACTTTTGTTCTCCATGGCCTAGTTTGCCAAGGAAACCGGCGGCTACATTAGCAAGCCGGCGAGGCGATAAATATGGAATTTGGCCGTACCGGGCCGTAGACTGCCGCGCGAGGCAGGGTGGGGAGGGAAGACCCACGCCGGCTTTTCCAGACATAGGCAGAGGGAAGCGACAGCCTTCCCCGGAACGTGGAGAAGACGATGGCGGATGCAGCGCTCGAGCTGGCGGCGACCAACCCGAAGGTTGGCGCGTTTCTCGCCCAGAACCGCAAGAACCTGATCAACAACGAGTGGGTCGACGCCCGCAGCGGCGAGACCTTCGACGTCATCAACCCGGCGACCGGCGGCGTCATCGCGCGCTGCGCCGCGTCCGACAAGGCCGACGTGGACGAGGCGGTGAAGGCCGCACGCCGCGCCTTCGAAACGCCGGACTGGGCCGCCATGCCGCCGTCCAAGCGCGCCCGGCTGATCTGGAAGCTGGCCGACCTGATCGAGGAGAACCTGGAGGAACTGGCCGAGCTGGAGACCCTCGACAACGGCAAGCCGTTCTCGCTATCCAAGATGGTCGACGTCATGTCGTCGGCCGAGGCGTTCCGCTACTACGCCGGCTACTGCACCAAGATCGAGGGCAAGACGGTCACGCCGTCCAACCCGTTCCAGCAGTTCCACGCCTATGTGCGCCGCGAGCCGATCGGGGTCTGCGGCCAGATCGTGCCTTGGAACTTCCCGCTGCTGATGGCGTCGTGGAAACTGGCGCCGGCGCTGGCGACCGGCTGCACCGTGGTGCTCAAGCCCGCCGAGCAGACGCCGCTGACCGCCATCAAGCTGGGCGAACTGATCGTCGAGGCCGGCTTCCCGGCCGGCGTCGTCAACATCGTCACCGGTTTCGGCCACACCGCCGGCGCGGCGATCTCGTCGCATCCCGACGTGGACAAGGTCGCCTTCACCGGCTCGACCGAAGTGGGCCGGATCATCGCCGCCTCGGCCGCGCAGAGCAATCTGAAGAAGGTTACGCTGGAGCTGGGCGGCAAGTCGCCGACCATCGTCTTCGCCGACGCCGACATGAAGCGCACCGTGCCCGGCCTCGCCAACGCCGCGTTCTTCAACAGCGGCCAGGTCTGCATCGCCGCCACCCGCCTCTATGTGGAGAAGTCGGCGTTCGACAGTGTCGTCGAGGGCCTGTCCGCCGCGGCGCAGAGCTTCAAGGTCGGCCCCGGCATGGCGGCCGACACCCGCATGGGCCCGCTGGTCTCGCAGGAGCAGCACGACAAGGTGTCGTCCATGATCCAGGCCGGCCTCGACGAGGGCGCCGAGATCGCCAGCGGCGGCAAGCGGGTCGGCAATTCCGGCTACTTCATCGAGCCGACCATCCTGGTCAACACCACCCAGAACATGCGCGTCAATCGCGAGGAGATCTTCGGGCCGGTGATCACGGTGCAGCCCGTGGCGGACCTGGACGAGGTCGCGCGGCTGGCCAACGACACCCGCTATGGCCTGGCGGCCAGCATCTGGACCCGCGACATCAGCCGGGCGCATCGGCTGGCGGCGCAGATCCGCGCGGGCAGCGTCTGGATCAACTGCCACGGCGCGTCCGACATGTCGCTGCCGTTCGGCGGCTACAAGGAATCCGGCTGGGGCCGGGAGATGGGCTTCGACGGCATCGAGGCCTATACTGAGGTTAAATCCGTGGCCGTCGCCCTCTGACGGGGATCTTTGGCGGGCGGCGCCATCACTGATAGGAGTTCGGGGAATGAAGAAGGAATTCGAGACGGCGACCTATGAGATCGTGGCGCCGCACATCGCCAAGATCATGCAGAACCGGCCGGCGGCGCGGAACGCGCAGAACAACCGGCTGACCTATGACATGAACGCCTGCTTCGATCTCGCCGCGCGGGACGAGGACATCAAGGTGGTCCTGTTCGGCGGCGAGGGGCCGCACTTCTCGTCCGGCCACGATCTGCGCGGCTTCGGCCCGCGCGAGGACACGGCGATCGGCACCTGGGTGCCCTCGACCGAAGGCGGCGTCCACAGCCGCTACAGCTTCGAGCAGGAAGTGTTCCTGGGCATGTGCCGCCGCTGGCGCGACTTCCCCAAGCCGACGATCGCCATGGTGCAGGGCAAGTGCATAGCCGGCGGCCTGATGCTGGCCTGGGTGTGCGACATCATCATCGCCAGCGACGATGCCGCCTTCATGGACCCGGTCGTCGCCATGGGCGTCTGCGGCGTGGAGTACTTCAACCACCCGTACGAGCTGGGCATCCGCAAGGCCAAGGAGCTGCTGTTCACCGCCGACTGGTGGAGCGCGCAGGAAGCGCACCGCCTCGGCATGGTCAACCACGTGGTGCCGCGGCCGGAGCTGGAGGAATTCAGTCTTGCCATGGCGAAAAGAATTGCGGAAAAACCGGCGTTCGCGCTTAAGTTAACCAAACAGGCGGTAAACGTCGCGCAGGACAATATGGGCCAGCGGTCGACCATGGATACGGTCATTGCCCTGCACCATATGTGCCATGCGCATAACTACGAGATGGAAACGCGCGCGGTCCGCCGCGAAGGCGTGCCCGAGAAGTTCAGGGAAGAAATCAAGGCTGCCGAGTAAGTAGCTGCCCCGCAAGGGGAAACGAGGTTCAGAAGGAGTAAGAGATGGTTGCGATTACGCGGGTCAAGGAAAGCGTCTATACGCCGGCCGAGAAGGCGCCCGAGCCGAATCTGGGTAGCGAGATCATTCCGAAGGAGCGCTATATCTCCAAGGATTTCATGCAGCTGGAATGGGACCGCATGTGGACCAAGGTCTGGCTGATCGGCTGCCGCGAGCAGGAGATTCCCGAGACCGGAGACTACCTCACCACTGAGATCGGCAATGAATCGCTGCTGATCGTGCGCGGCGAGGACGGCAAGGCGCGGACCTTCTACAATGTCTGCAACCACCGCGGCAACCAGGTGAAGTTCGACGAGTGCGGCAACTCCCGGACGCTGCAATGCGCCTATCACTTCTGGGAATACGACCTGACCGGCAAGCTGATCAGCGTGCCGGACGAGCAGGACTTCACCCAGGGCTGCCCGAAGGACCAGCTCAGCCTCAAGGCGGTGAAGACCGATACATGGGGCGGCTTCGTGTGGTTCAACCTGAACCCGGATGCCGAGCCGCTGATGGACTATCTCGGCATGGTTCCGCAGCACCTGAATCCGTATCACTTCGAGAACATGGCGATGGTGATGAACGTCACCGTCGACTGGGATTGCAACTGGAAGACCTCGGTCGATGCGTTCAACGAGGTCTATCACGTCCAGTGCATCCATCCGGAGTTGTCCTACACGATCGACGACGTGGACATTCAGATCGACCTGTACGAGCGCCACAACCGCTACCTGGTGCCGTTCAAGACCTACAGCCCGCGCCTCGGCGAGGATCTGCAGGAGGTGCCGGAAGGCTTGGCCGACGAACTGCGGGCCATCGGCATGAACCCGGATGAGTTCCATGGCCGCGTTCCCGAGATCCGCCGGGCGGTGCAGGAGTACAAGCGCGCGAACGCCGAGACGATCGGAATCGACTACTCCGAGTTCAACGACGATCAGCTGTCGGACGACTATCACTACTTCATCTTCCCGAACATCACGATGAACGTGATGGCCGAGTCGATGATGATGTTCCGCCAGCGGCCGCACGAGACCGACCCGAACAAGATGTATTACGACGTGACCATGTACGTCACCGTTCCCAAGACCGGCAAGGCGATCGCCGCCAACTTCATGGGCGACGCGGGTCCGCCGCTGCCCGACCACGAGCACGTCAAGCATGGCGAGCGTTCGCTCGGTCTCGTGCTCGACCAGGATTCGGTCAACCTGCCGCACGTGCAGAAGGGCATGAATTCGTCGGCCTACAAGGGTCTGTGGATTTCCGGCCAGGAGCGCCGCATCCGGCACATGCACAAGACCCTGATGGACTACATCAACGGCGAGTACGCCAACGACGCGTAAGCGCGGCGCTGATCCATCGAAAATTCAGGCGGTCGGCCATCTGGTCGGCCGCCTGTTTTTTTGCGACAGTGGTCATGGAACTGATCGGGGAGATTGTTCATGAACGCCATTACGCGTATCGAGACGCCGGGCGGCACGCCGGTCGCCAAGGCGCCCGAGCCCGACATGGGCCACGCGATCATCCCGAAGGACCGCTACATCTCGCCCGAGTTCATGAAGCTCGAATGGGAGCGGATGTGGACGAAGGTCTGGCTGGTCGGCTGCCGCGAGGACGAAATCCCGGAGACCGGCGACTACGTCACCACGACGATCGGCACGGAATCGCTACTGATCGTGCGCGGCGAAGACGGCAAGGCGCGGACCTTCTACAATGTCTGCAACCACCGCGGAAACCAGGTGAAGTTCGACGAATGCGGCAACTCGCGGACCCTGCAGTGCGCGTACCACTTCTGGGAATACGATCTGACCGGCCAGCTGATCGGCGTGCCCGACGAGCAGGACTTTACCCAGGGCTGCCCCAGGGACCAGCTGAGCCTGAAAGCGGTCCGCACCGACACCTGGGGCGGCTTCGTCTGGTACACGCTGAATCCGGACGCCGGGGCGCTGCGGGACTATCTGGGCATCATCCCCGAGCATCTCGATCCCTACGAGTTCGAGAAGATGCCGATGATGATGAACCTCACCATCGACTGGGACTGCAACTGGAAGGCCTCGGTCGATGCGTTCAACGAGTATTATCACACGCCCTGCATCCATCCGGAGTTGTCCTACCTGCATGACGACGTGGACGTGCAGATCGACCTCTACGACCGGCACAGCCGCTACCTGATCCCGTTCCAGCGGCCGGCGCCGCGGGTTGGGGCGTTGCAGGACGTGCCGGACATCATGGCTGCCGACATGGTCGCACTGGGCATGGAGCCGGCGGATTTCCGGGGCAGGGTGGACGAGGTGCGCCGCGCCTTCCAGCGCCGCAAGCGCGAGACGGCGGACGCGCTGGGCTACGACTACAACCGGCTCAGCGACGACCAGCTGTCGGACGACTACCACTATTTCATCTTTCCCAACATCACGATGAACATCTTCGCAGACCGGCTGATGATGTTCCGCCAGCGGCCGCACGAGACCGATCCGGACCGGATGTATTTCGACCTGTCGATCATGCGCCGGCTGCCGAAGGGCGAGGCGCGCCCGCCGGTGCCAGACCATGAGCACATCAGGCATGGCGACCGGTCCCTGGGGCTGGTGCTCGACCAGGATTCGGTCAATCTGCCGCATATCCAGAAGGGCATGCATTCCGAGGCTTACAGGGGCCTTTGGATCAGCCACATCGAGCGCCGCATCCGGCATATGCATGAAACCTTGATGAAATACATCGCGATATAAAAAAGTCGTGTATGAATGAGGTTGCCTCGCGCCGTCCCAGACGGCAAAAAGGGCGCTCTCTATTCAGGATTTGGAGTTCTCGAATGGTCGCGGTCATCAGGGTGAAGGAAAGCACGGGTACGCCGGCGGAGAAGTCGCCCGAACCCGATCTCGGCAATGCGCTGATTCCGAAGGAACGCTACACCTCGCCCGAGTTCATGCAACTCGAGTGGGAGCGGATGTGGACCAAGACCTGGCTGATGGGCTGCCGCGAGGAGGAGATCCCCGATGTCGGCGACTACATCACCACCGAGATCGGCACCGAGAGCCTGCTGATCGTGCGCGGCGAGGACGGCGTGCCGCGGACCTTCTACAATGTCTGCAACCACCGCGGAAACCAGGTCAAGTTCGACAAGATGGGCAACTCGCGCACCCTGCAATGCGCGTACCATTTCTGGGAATACGACCTGACCGGCAGGCTGGTGAACGTCCCCGACGAGCAGGACTTCACCCAGGGCTGTCCCAAGGACCAGCTGTCGCTGAAGCCGGTGAACACCGGCACCTGGGGCGGCTTCGTGTGGTTCAACCTGAACCCGGACGCCGAGCCGCTGATGGACTATCTCGGCATCATCCCGGAGCACCTCGGCCCGTATCATTTCGAGAAGATGGCGATGGTGATGAACGTCACCATCAACTGGGACTGCAACTGGAAGACCTCGGTCGACGCATTCAACGAGGTCTACCATGTCCAGTGCATCCACCCCGAACTGCTCTACGACAACGACGATGTCGACGTGCAGATCGACCTCTACGACCGGCACAACCGCTACCTGGTGCCGTTCCACACCTACAGCCCGCGCCTGGGCGAGGAAGTGGAGGAGGTGCCTGAGATCATCGCCAGCAAGATGACCGCGCTGGGCATGAACCCCGAGGAGTTCCGCGGCCGCGTCTCCGAGGCGCGCCGGGCGATCCAGATCTTCAAGCGCGAGAACCAGGACAAGCTGGGCGTCGACTATTCCGAGCTGAACGACGACCAGTTGACCGACGACTATCACTATTTCATCTTCCCGAACCTGACGCTGAACACCTTCGCCGACCGGATGATGATGTTCCGCCAGCGGCCGCACGAGACCGACCCGAACAAGATGTATTACGACGTCTGGGTATGGGCGCGGATCAAGAACGGCCAGAAGCGCCCGCCGCTGCCCGATCACGAGCACGTCAACCACGGCGAGCGCTCGCTCGGCCTGGTGCTCGACCAGGACTCGGTCAACCTGCCGCATGTGCAGAAGGGCAACAACTCGTCGGCGTTCAAGGGGTTGTGGATTTCCCACCAGGAACGCCGGATCCGCCATATGCACAAGACGTTGATGGCCTATATCAACGGTGACTACGCCAACGACGCCTAAGGAAGACGATGACCGCACAAGCCGCCGACATTCCGTTTCGCTTCGTGGCCAAGACCACGGACGTGGAGCCGGGCAAAAGCAGGTGCTATCCGCTGGAGGGCCGCAACGTGCTGGTCATCCACATGCCGCATGGCGGGTTCAAGGCCATCGAGAACCAGTGCTCGCACGAGAAGAAGTCGATGGAAGGCGCCCGAATTCGCGCTGGCAAGATCGTCTGCCCACATCACGGCGCCAATTTCGACCTGGAGACCGGCAAGGCGATGAGCGCGCCGGCGGTGCTGCCGATCACCGTCTATCCGGTGAAGGTCGAGGGCGAGGACGTGCTGGTGCAGCTCATCGAGCCGAAGAAGAAGCCGGGCAATCCGTTCGCGATCCCGGGTGCCGGCGGCTATTTCTGAACCGGCAATTTCCCTGAGAAATCAGGATATCCCCTAGAAATCGCTGGCCGCGCGGAACACGCCGCGGCTAAAGTCGGGTCATCGCCGGTGGGACGGCGGCTGCAAAGGGGAGAGCGCGCATGGCCAAACCGGTCCGGTTTCATCTGGTGGCGTCCGGCAAGTATCACGACATCAATTTCGCGCGGCTCGAGCTCCTCAAGCTCCTCGCCGAGGACGAGCGCTATCTGGCGAGCGTCTCGGTGGATTATGCCGACACCGCGTCGATCGCCGCCTGCGATGTGCTGATCACCTATACCTGCGACGTCCAGCCAACCGCCGACCAGACCGAGGCGCTGCACCAGTTCCTCCAGCGCGGCGGCAAGTGGTTCGCGCTGCACGGCACCAATTCGGTGCTGCGTTTCGTCGAGGGCGGCGTGGCGACGCCGCGCGAGGCGCCGCGCTTCATGGAGATGATCGGCAGCCAGTTCATCGCCCATCCGCCGCTGCAGGACTTCCAGGTCACGGTCACGCCGGGCGAGGAGAACCATCCGCTGGTGAAGGGCATCGACAGCTTCACCATCAATGACGAGATCTACTGCGCCGAATATTACGGCGACAACCGGGTGCTGCTCGAGACCCACTGGCACGGCACGTGCGACGGCTTCATCGAGGGCGACTGGACCGGCGGCACCGGCCGCCACTACATGCTCTACACCAAGCAGCAGGGCCCCGGCGAAGTGGTCTACTGCGCCCTCGGCCATTGCCGCGGCAAATACGACATGATCCCGATCATGGACGAATGGCCCACCGTGGATCGCTGCGCTTGGGACCAGCCGGTGTTCTATGAAATCCTGCGCCGGGGCATCCGATACTGCGCGGGGGAGTTGGCGTAAGCCATATCACCCGAACTAGATTGTCATCCCGGAACGGGGAAGGTACACAGCCCTACGGCCACTGGGTCCCGGCTTTCGCCGGGATGACAATTTAATTGGTGGAGAAGGTGCTTACCCCGCCATCTGGCGCTGGAAATCACCCAGGTCGAAATAATCCTTCCACTCGTAGATCTCGCCGTTCCGGATGCGGAAGATGCCCATCAGCGGGATGGCGACCTTCTTGCCGCCCATGGTCATGCGGTCGACCCGTTCGGTCATCACCACCTCGCCGTTCTCGGCGATGGCGAGCAGCTCCCAGTTCACGTCGGTCAGCGGGCCCATGGCCTTCAGCATGGCGCGCGACGCCTCGCGGCCGGTGACCGGGGCCATCGGCACATTGTGGTAGAAGATGTCCTCGGACATCATGTCGCAGGCCTTGTCGATGTCGTTCTCGTTCCAGGCGGCGATGAAGTCCTTGATGATCTGGGTGTTGCTCATTCGATCCTCCCCGTGAATTGCTTTCCTCGGCCTTCTTAGCATATGTTCGGTGATCATAAGTTTGAAGATTTCGTTCATTCGTCAGGGGAGGCGGCCATGACCAACACATTGATGAACCGGGTGTCGCGCGACCAGCTGTCGCCCGAGCAGCAGGCCGGCTGGGACCGCTCGAAGGCGATCTGCGAGGACACCACCATCCTCGAGGTTTTCGCCAATTCGCCCAAGGCGTCGAAGATGTTCGGCCAGCACTTCTACAAGGAGCTGTTCTTCGAGGGCGACGTGCCGCGCCGCTACAAGGAGCTGGTGCGCTACCGCCTGTCGCTGATCCATGGCTGCCATTACTGCAACCTCAACAACCGCGCGTCGTCGAAGGAGGCCGGTCTCACCGAGGCCGAGCTCGACGCCATGGAGGACTACGAGAACGGCCCGTTCTCCGGCGCCGACAAGGCCGCCATCGCGCTGGCCGAGCAGCTGGCGCTCACCAACATGGGCGGCTCGCTGACCCCGGCGCTCTATGCCCGGCTGAAGGAGCACTTCAGCGACGGCGACATCGTCGAACTGTCCATGGTCGGCGCCATCCTGGGCGGCATGAACAAGATGGCCTTCGTGCTCGATCTGGTCGCCAGGGAGGAATACTGCCCCTTCGTGCCCCAGCGCGCGGCCGAGTAAACCGCTACTTTTTCCTCATCAAGGGCAGTCGCGGCGATTCCGCTCCTGTGCAAAACACCCATTTCACCGCGTCCCTGAGCTTGTCGAAGGGCCTTGCATGAACGCCGATGCGAGGCCCTTCGACAAGCTCAGGGAAACGGATATCTTGATGCCTGCATCAGCACCGCCGCGGAGCCGGATATTCACGCCAGTCATGATTCAGACCATCTGCCCGTCCTGAAGCTCGCGCTCCGGGCCTATCGCCGCACGTGGCGGGCAATACCGGCGCTCGCGCGCTTCGCCGCCATGCCGTTCGTGCTGCTGCTGATCGTCGAAGGCGGCTTCCGTCACGCGGCGCATGTCGCCGAGACCTGGGTCGACGTCACCATCCTGAACAGCCTGATGACCGTGCTGGCCGCGGCGATCCTCACGCCGCTCAGCGTCGCCTCCTACCGGCTGTTCACCTTCGGGCGCGATGCGGTACGGGGCGATGCGGTCGACGATTTCCCGCCCGGCACGCTGGCCGTGCTCGCCCTGTCCGTGGCGTTCGCGGTCGCGCTGCTGCCCTTCGGCGATTTGCTGACGCTGATGGCGCACGAGACCGCCATGATGCCCGGCATCGCGCTCGCCTATCACGCGTTCGTCGCGGTCGGCTCGCTGCTCGCCGTCCTGCTGGCGGTCAGGCTGGTGTTCCTGTTCAACCACGCGATCCTGGGCCGGGACCTCAACATCAGCCTGGCGTGGCGCCAGACCAGCGGCAATGGATGGCACATGCTCGGCCTGCTGTTGCTGGTACAACTGCCGGTGGCGGCAATGATGCTGTTGCTGGAGGAACTGGCGCTGGAGCCGATGGGCGGCGAGATCGACTTTGGCGCCTGGTATGCGTGGGCCGGCGTGCTCGGCGTGGTGGTGTGCGCCATGCTGGTCGACATCCTGCTGGTTGCAGCGGCCACCTTCGCCTATGGGCAGCTGACCGGCTTCCCGCTGGCCGGTGGGCGCGGCGACCTGCCGGTACAGCCGTCGCTGCCGTTGGACGCTCCGGTTTCCTAGAGCAAGCACCGAAATTCTTCATGTGGTGATTCTGCGAGCGTAGCGAAGCAGTCCAGCTCATCCGGTGACGGCTATGTGGCGTAAGGGCTGGACTGCTTCGCTACGCTCGCAGAGTCACAGAAAAGAAAATCCGTCAGAAGACGACCCTAACGGGGCATCCGCAGGATCGGCTTGATCGTCCGGCCTTCCAGACTGTCGGCGACCGCCTCGTTGATCTGGTCCAGATCGTAGAACGTCACCAGCCGGTCGATCGGCAGCAGCCCATCCTGGAACAGCTCCACCAGGTGCGGGATGAACGCGTCGATCTGGCTTTCGCCCTCGATGAGGCCGCGGATGCGGATGCCCTTGCCCAGCAGGTTGCCCAGGTCGATGGAGGCGCTGCTGCCCTGCGGCGGCGCGCCGATAAGGCCGCAGGTTCCGCGCGGCGCGAGGCAGGCCACTGCCTGCTCGAACACCGCGGGAATGCCGGTGCATTCGAGCGTATGCAGCGCGCCGGCGCCGGTCAGCCGCATGATCTCGGCGACCGGGTCCGTCGCCGCCGGGTCGATGCCGTGATGGGCGCCCAGGCTCAGCGCCATGTCGCGGCGGGCGGCGACCGGGTCTACGGCGATGATCGGCTCGCAGCCGATCAGATTGGCGGCCATGATCGCCGACAGGCCGACGGTGCCCGCGCCGAAGATCACCAGCGCCTCGCCGGGCAGCGGCTCCAGCCCGTTCATCACCGAACCCGCGCCGGTCTGCACGCCGCAGCCCAGCGGCCCCAGCAACTCCAGCGGCGCGTCCTGGCGTACCTTGACGACGTTGATCTGGTTGGCGAGCGCGTGGCTGGCGAAGGACGACTGGCTGAAGAAGTTGCCGAACAGCTTCTCGCCGCCCCGCGTCAGCGTCGGGGAGCCGTCGGGCCGCCGGCCGCTGGCGTTGTGGGCGCCGAAGTGGTGGCAGTAATAGGGCGCGCCCGCGTCGCAACTCGCGCAGGTGCCGCAGGATCCGAAGGACAGCACCACGTGGTCGCCCGGCCGCACTTTCCTGACGTCAGACCCGACCGCCTCGACGACACCGGCGCCTTCGTGCCCCAGCACGGCGGGGCGTGGCATCAGGTCGCGGAAAAAAATGTCGGTGTGACAGACCCCGGTGGCAACCAGGCGCACCAGCACCTCGTCGGGGCGTGGATCGTCCAGGTCGATTTGCTCGATGGTGAAGGGCTTGTCCGGCCCCTGCGCGATAGCGGCGGTAATCTTCATGCAGCGTTTGCCCCGTCTCTCGCCCCGTCTCTATGGCGTCGCCAATGGATAGCATGCGGCCATGCGGCTTGACTGCCTTTTTGCGCGGCCATAGCGTCGGTGGCGAGGCCATGGGAGCCTGAAATGGGGAGAAGAGCATGGATGCCATAGCGGGCGCGCCGGGCGACCGGTCCCTTGCCAGCGTGGAGGTTCAGGAGAACCCCTACGAGTATTACGACGTGCTGCGCGAGCAGGCGCCGGTCTATTACGACCCGATTCTCAAGATCTACATCGTCAGCCGCTACGACCTGCTGATGGAGGCGATCCGCAACACCGACGTGTTCTCCAACATCGGCAGCCAGGCGCCGGCCGAGATGCGCGCACCGCCGCCCGAGGTCAGGGAGATCGAGAAGCGCGGCTGGCCCAAGGTCAACACCATGGTGACCAATGATCCGCCCAGCCACACGCGCTACCGCAAGATGGTGGACTACGCGTTCACGCCAAGGCGCGTCCGGGCGATGAAGCCCTACATGGACGAGATCGCCAATATGCTGATCGATGGCTTCATCGATCGCGGGCAGGTCGAGCTGATCCACGAATTCGCCGTGCCGGTCCCGCTGTTCGTCATCGCCGACCAGCTCGGCGTGCCGCGCGCCGACGCGCCGAAGTTCAAGATCTGGTCGGATGCGTCCGTGGCGCCGCTGGGCCTGATGCTGACCGATGACGAATGGATCGACAGCGCCACCAAGCTGCTGGAGTTCCAGAAATACTTCGTCGATGCCCTCGATCAGCGCCGCGCAACACCGCGCGACGACCTGCTGTCGGCGCTGCTTGAGGTCCGCGACGACGATGGCAAGCCGCTCGACAATGGCGAGCTGCTGTCGATCATCTCGCAGGTGCTGGTGGCCGGCAACGAGACCACCACCAACTCCATCGCCGCCGGCATGACCCTGCTGATCGACAACCCCGACCAGCAGCGCCTGCTGCGCGAGGATCCGTCGCGCATCCCGACCTTCGTCGAGGAGACGCTGCGGCTCGAATCCGCCGTGCAGGGCCTGTTCAGGATCGTGAAGCAGGACACAGAGCTGGGCGGCTATGCCATTCCGAAGGGCGCTCGGGTGATGCTGCGCTACGCGGCGGCCAACCGCGACGGCGCCAAGTTCGCCTGTCCGCACCAGCTCGACGTCGAGCGCGGCAACGCCGGCGCCCATCTGGCGTTCGGCGCGGGCATCCATCACTGCCTGGGCGCCCAGCTTGCCCGCTACGAGATGATCGCCTCGTTCGAGGCGCTTCTCGCGCGGCTCGACAACCTGGCCTATGCGCCGGCCGGCAACAGCTTCGAGCACCACCCGCATCTGTGCCTGCGCGGCTTGAAGCAGCTCTGGATCACATTCGACAGGAAGGGATAGGGATTTGAAAGCCGCCGTCTTCCACGAGGTAGGCAAGCCTCTCGCCATCGAGACCATCCCGGATCCGGCGCCGCAGGCCGGCGAGGCGGTGATCCGCGTGCGCCATTGCGGTGTCTGCGGCACCGACCTGCACGCCACCGAGGATCACGGGCGCAAGCCCGGCGGCATGGTGATGGGCCACGAGTTCTGCGGCGAGATCGTCGCTCTCGGCAAGGACACGCCGCCCGGCTGGAAGGAAGGCGACCGGTTGACGGCGCTGCCGTTCATCGGCTGCGGCAAATGCGCCGCATGCCTGCTTGGCAAGCCCTGGCAGTGCGCGACCAGGCTGATCATCGGCCTCGGCGACGTCGGCGGCGGCTTCGCCGAATACACCCGCGTGCATCTGAATTCGGCTGTCCGCCTGCCCGATTCAGTGAGCTGGAAGGCCGGCGCGCTGACCGAGCCGCTGGCCGTTTCGTTGCACGGCGTGCGCGCCATCGGCAACGGCCTGGCCGGCAAGAACGTGCTGGTGATCGGCGCCGGACCCATCGGCTTGACCACGACCCTATGGTGCAGCTTCTTTGGCGCGCGACATGTCATCGTCAGCGAGCTGGATCCGGGCAGGGCGCAGATGGCGCTGCGCTACGGCGCCACGGGCCTGGTCGACGCCACCGGCGACATTGGAGCCCAGTTCCGCGAGCTGACAGGCGCGGCGCCGGAGCTGATCATGGAGTGCGTCGGCGTGCCCGGCATGATCGCCAAATGCACCGAGCTGGCGCCCTATGGCGGCGAGATCATCGTCGTCGGCTTCTGCGCCCAGCCGGACACTTTCATGCCGGCGTTCGCCATGGCCAAGGAACTGTCGATGAAGTTCGTCATCGCCCAGGACAAGTCGGACTTCCAGTTCGTCGTCGACATGATGGGGGCCGGGCGGGTCGACGTGGAAGGGCTGGTGACCGACGTGCTGACCTTCGAGCAGTTCCCGGCCGCGTTCGAGGCGCTGCGCAAGCCCACCAGCCAGTGCAAGATCCTGCTGGCGCCCTGAACCGAGGGAAAATTCGATGCGCGAGAACAGCCTGAAGACCCTCTGGGCGCAGGGGAAGGCGGCCACCAACTGCTGGATCGCGTCCGACAGTGCCTATGTGGCCGAGGCCATGGCCAGCCAGGGCTGGGACACGCTGACCATCGACATGCAGCATGGGTTGATCGGCGTCACCGAGATGCACGCCATGCTGACGGCGGTGTCCGGCTATCCGGTCACGCCGCTGGTCCGCGTGCCGTGGAACGAGCCCGGTGTGATCATGAAGGCGCTCGATGCCGGCGCCTATGGCGTGATCTGCCCGATGATCAACAGCCGCGAGGAATGCGACCGCTTCGTCGGCGCCTGCCGCTATTCTCCGGACGGCTACCGCAGCGTCGGCCCCAACCGGGCGATCCTCTATGGCGGCCCGGACTACATGAAGAAGGCCAACGAGACTTTGCTGACCTTCGCCATGATCGAGACGAAGGAAGCCCTCGGAAACCTCGAGGATATCTGCGGCACGCCGGGCCTGGACGCGCTGCTG
The DNA here is from genome assembly GCA_945907245.1 of Rhizobium sp. Q54. Lineage (GTDB taxonomy): Bacteria > Pseudomonadota > Alphaproteobacteria > SMXS01 > SMXS01 > RI-34. Next base: position 17,723 of record CAMDTB010000004.1, on the reverse strand, counting down.
ATCGGCCCGTCGGACCTGGGCCTGTCGCTGGGCGGCGAGCCGCGCCTCAACCAGACCAACCCGGTCGTCGTCGAGGCCATCGACACCATCCTGGCGACGGCCAAACGCCACAATCTGCGCACCGCCATCGTCAACAACACGGCGGACTACTCCAGGCAGATGATCGCCAAGGGATTCGACCTGGTGACGGTGACCTCCGACATGGGCCTGGTGCGCGCCGGCATCGAGATGGTGAAGGCCATGAAGGAGTAGGGTCGGTCGCTTGGGCCGGGGTTGTTCCGGGGTACATGTGTCGGCGGGTATAGCGTGGCCACATTTCCCTCCACCCTCGATGTCTTTGCGAGCGAAGCGTGGCAATCCAGCCCCTCTGCCACACAGCCATCAACGGCCTGGCTGGGTCGCGTCGCTACGCTCGCGAAGTCACCGGGGGTGGTTGGCAAGCGCTGCGATGGCGAATTCATCCAAGCACAGTTGCCGGAACAATCCGGGGTGACAACTAGGAGAATCTGGCTGACGGTGACCGGCCTTAAGGCTCCGGTTCCGGCGGCAATTCCCGCAGCAGGCTGCCGTCGACGATGTCGGGCAGGAACTGGACGCCCGGAATCAGCTTCGCCGTGACCATCTCCTGCTGCACCCGTTCCATGATCACTGGGTCCATGCGGCCGAACGGCACGTCGCGGCCGGGGCCGGAGACGAGCGTCTCCATGGCGATCAGCTGCTCCATCTGGTGGCCGGCATCCAGACCGGGATAAAGCGAGACCAGCATTTTCACGGTGGCATCCTTGTCGGCGAAGGCCGTCCGCCAGCCCTCGCGCGCGCCGTCGAGGAAACGCACCAGCGCCTTGCGGCGCGTCGCCAGCACCTTGTCGGTGGTGAACAGGCAATCGGACGGCATGGCGACGCCGTAGTCCGACGGGCTGAGGATATGCAGCTCGGTTTCCGGATAGCCTTCCTTGCGCAGCAGGATAAGCTCGTTGATGGTCGTCACCTGGCTCAGCACATAGCGGTCCTGCAGGAAGCCGGTCACGGTGTTGTCCTGCTTGATCACCTTGAAGTCGCTCAGCTTCATGCCCTGCTTGGCGGCCATGGCGGCGAACTCCGCCTCGTCGCCGCCCAGCCACAGGCCGACCGGGCTGCCGGCGAGCTGGCGCAGCGAGACGATCCGGTTTTCGGCCTTCAGCACGAAGCGGAAGATGCTGTCCTGCAGCGGCAGGGCGATGATCTTCACCGGCACCGACTTGGCGCGGGCGACGAACATCAGGCTCGACGGGCCGATACCGATGTCGGCGGCGCCGGTCGCCACCTTGGCCAGCGCCGGATGGTCCGGGCCGCCCGGGAGGATGGTCACGTCGAGGCCGCGCCGGGCGAACAATCCCAGCTCCCTGGCGACCATGTAGCCGGCGAACTCGGCCTGCGGCAGCCATTCAAGGTGCAGCACCAGCTTCTCGGAAACCGCAGATGGCCGTGCCCCGGCGATCGCGGGGATCGCCACGCCGGCCGCGGCGGCGATGCCGCCGCGCAGGATGGCACGCCGGCTCGGGCCGCTCATTTGATGATCCCCGGATGGACGTTGAGCAGCTGGAACAGGCCTGACCGGTCGTCGGTCCAGACCAGGTCGCGGTCGGGCACGAGCCGCTGCCAGCCGGGGCGCTTGAGCAGCGCGGCGAGCGTTTCCTCGTCGCGCGCCAGGGCGACCCACCGGCTCGAATGCTTGACCTCGTCCTTGTCCGTGTCATAGCGGCCGATGGCGGTGAAGCCGCGGTTCTCGGCGATGGCGGCGAGCACCGGGTTCAGATTGACGAACTTGTTGGAAATGTTGATCGCCATCATGCCGCCGGGCTTCAGCTTCGAGAAATAGATGTCGAACGCCTCGGCGGTCAGCAGGTGCATGGGAATGGCGTCCGAGCTGAATGCGTCGAGCACGATCAGGTCGAAGCGCCCGGTCTCGCGCGCCATCAGCAGGCGGCCGTCGCCGGTCAGCACCCGCGCGTCGGGGCGGCAGTCGGCCAGGAACGAGAATAGGCGGGGATCCCGCGCCATCTCGACGACCACCGGGTTGATCTCGAAGAAGCTCCAGCGCGCGTCCGGCGGACCCGAGCAGGCAACGGTGCCCGCGCCGAGGCCGATGGCGGCGAGGTCATCGGCGCGCCCTTCCGCGGTCCTGACGGCGATCACGTCGCCATAGGGTCCGGTTGCGCTGTAATAGCTGGTCAGCACGCGGCGCAGGCCGGGCTTGCGCAATTGACTGCCGTGGGACGTCGATCCGTTCACCATGATCGTCATGTCCTTCGGCGTGTTGTAGATCACCTTCACCACACCGTAGAAGTTGCGCTCCTGGGCCAGCGGCGGTTCGGCGATGCGCGGCGCCAGGCTGATCAGGAACGCGAGCGCGAGGCCCGTGGCGAAGCGGATCGGGGTTCCCGCCAGCAGCACGAGCCCCACCGCGAACACCAGTCCGATGATCCCCGTCACGAGGCGGACATGGTCGGCGGGCGTGAACAGCAGCACCGTGACTGCGACGGCGGCCAGGGCGACCGGCAGCGCCAGGTCCAAGATCCAGCGGAACCTGCCGTTCCTGGCCGGCGGGCGCAGCAGCACGGCCAGGACGAGGGCCAGCGGATATTCGGTGATGTCGACGAACATGTTGGGCGCGACGAGGGCGTTGAACGTCCCGCCGATCAGGCCGCCCAGCGCGATCATCAGGTAGAACTCGCTGGACCGCTCGGGACCCGGGCGGCTGTCGGCCAGCCGGGCGTGGCAGATATAGGCCGACAGGAACAGCAGCAGGACCGTCGCCGTCACCATGTCCCAGCCGCGGATCAGGCCTTCGCCGCCAAACGTCACGATGATCAGCGGCGCCAGCGCCAGCGGCTGCAGCAGCAGCACGAAGCGCATGGACAGGATACGCCAGCGGGCGAAGGCGAGCACGAAGGTCAGCAGGTAGAGCGCCAGCGGCACCACCCAGAACAGTGGTCCGGCGGCGATGTCGGTGGTGATCCGCGTCGTGGTGCCCGACAGCAGGCTGGACGGCACCGCCGCCAGCAGCAGCCACATCCAGCGGCTGCCGGGATGGCGGGCAGGGGCATCGGTGTCGGCCGGCGGCGTCGCCAGGGCCGCCACCGGGCGGCCGGCGAGGATGCAGGCGAGGATGAGGGCGGCGAACAGGCCGTAGCCGATGGTCCAGATGTGCGCCTGGTCCACCAGGCCGATATAGGGCTCGATCAGCACCGGATAGGCGAGCAGCGCGCCCAGGCCGCCCACATTGCTGGCGGCATAGAGGAAATAGGGGTCATGGGCGCTGCGGTGTCCGGTGCGCGAGAACCAGTGCTGGACCAGCGGCGCGGTGGCCGACAGCGCGAACAGCGGCAGTCCCGCGCCCACCGCCAGCACGACGAGCACCATCAGCACAGGCGAGGCGAAGCCGAGATACAGGTCGGGCAGGGTAGGTGGCAACGCGAGCGCCGCTAGAGCCAGTAGCGCCAGGTGCACGCCGGCCTGGACACGGAACGGCGCCCAGCGGGTCAGCGCGAAGCAGTAGGCGTATCCCGCCAGCAGCACGGCCTGATAGAACATCAGCGCCGTCACCCAGGTGGCCGGCGTGCCCCCCATCAGCGGCAGAATCGCCTTGGGGACCATGGGCTGGAGCCAGAAGATCAGCACGGCGCTGAAGAAGATGGCCGCCGTGTAGACCACGGAGACCATCAGGCCCGGCATGCGGTCCGTCTTCAATGCGTCCCCATTTCCGACGGTGACCGTCAGATGCTCAGCAGCACCTTGGCGATGACGTCGCGCTGGATTTCGTTGGAGCCGCCATAGATGGTCGAGGCGCGGCCATACAGGAAGTCGAACATGGCGCCGCCCGCCTCGGCCGGCCCGACCGGTGGCTCGTTGGAGCCCTTCTTGTCGCGGAAGCCGTCATAGGGGAAGCTGTAGTAGCCGGCGATCTCGATGAACAGCTCGGACATGCTCTGCTGCAGCTGAGTCGCCGCCACCTTCATCATGTTGGCTTCGGTGCCCGGCGCGTGATCGGTCTTCTGGCCCGACAGGAAGCGCAGCTCGGAATATTCCAGCGCCATCAGCGCCACCTCGGTCTCGGCGAGACGCGTCTGGTAACCCGGCTGGTCGGCAAGCCGGCCGCCATTCATGTCGGTCGCCGACGCCAGCTTGCGGATGCGCCGCAGCGTGTGCTTCTTGTGGCCGACCTGGGCAATGCCGTTACGCTCGTTGACCAGCAGGAACTTGGCGTAGGTCCAGCCTTCGTTCTCCTTGCCGATCAGGTTCTTCTTCGGCACGCGCACGTCGGTGAAGAACACCTGGTTCACCGTGTGGTCGCCGTTGATGATGATGATCGGGCTGACCTCGATGCCCGGCGTCTTCATGTCGATCAGCAGGAACGAAATGCCGTCCTGCTTCTTGCCGGTGTCGTCGGTGCGCACCAGGCAGAAGATCCAGTCGGAATCGTGGGCGCCGGTGGTCCAGATCTTCGCGCCGTTGACGATATAGTCGTCGCCGTCGCTGACCGCCTTCGTTTTCAGCGAGGCGAGGTCCGAGCCCGAGCCCGGCTCGGAATAGCCCTGGCACCACCAGTCCTCGCCGCTGAGGATGCGCGGCAGGAAATGGGCCTTCTGCGCCTCGTTGCCGTAGGTGTAGATCACCGGGCCGACCATCTTCAGGCCGAAGGCGGGCAGGTCCTGCGCGCCGGCCAGCGCCATCTCGTTGGCGTAGATGTAGCGCTGGGTGGGCGTCCAGCCTGGGCCGCCATACTCGACCGGCCAGGCCGGCGCGATCCAACCTTTGGCGGCGAGGATCTTCTGCCAGCGCAGCAGGTCGGGCTTGTACAGCTTCTCGCCGGCCTCGACCTTGGCGCGCAGGTCGGCGGGGAAGTTCTCCGCCATCCACGCCCGCACCTCGTTCTGGAAGGCAATCTCCTCGGGCGTGAACGACAGATCCATGGTGTTTCCCCGTTTTCTTCTTGGTCCCGCCTGGCTCAGGCCGCGGCGCTGAACTGCTTCAGGTGATGATCCACATTCCCGAACAGGATGTCGATCATGGTCAGCCGCTTGAAATAGTGGCCCACCGACAGCTCGTCGGTCATGCCCATGCCGCCGTGGAGCTGCACGGCCTGCTGGCCGACGAAGCGGCCGCTCTTGCCGATCTGCACCTTGGCGCCCGAAACCGCCTTGCGGCGCTCGACCGGATCGGCGCTGTCGACCTTGAGGGCGGCAACGAGCGCCATGGACTTGGCCTGCTCGTATTCCATCATCATGTCGGCCATGCGGTGGCGCAGCACCTGGAACTTGGCGATCGGTTGGCCGAACTGCTCGCGGGTCTTGGTGTATTCGACGGTGGTGTCGAGCAGCACCTTCATGGCGCCGACCGCCTCGGCGCACAGCGCGGTGATCGCGTCGTCGGACACCTTCTCGAGGATGGCGAGGCCCATGCCCTCGTCGCCCAGCAGGGCGTCGGCGCCGACCTTGACGCTGTTCAGGAACAGCTCGGCGGCGCGCGAGCCGTCGACGGTCGGATAGGCGCGGCGCTCCAGGCCGGCGGCGCCGCGGTCGATGATGAACAGGCTGATGCCGTCCTTGTCGCGCCGGTCGCCGGAGGTGCGGGCCGAGATGATGATCCTGTCGGCGCTGTCGCCGTGCAGCACCACGGCCTTGTGGCCGTCGATGATCCAGCCGTCGCCGTCCTTGCGGGCGGTGGTCGCCACGTCGAACAGGTCGAAGCGGGCCTGCGGCTCGGCATAGGCGACCGCCAGCAGCAGATTGCCCTCGATGATTTCGCCGATCAGGTCGTCACGGCCACCGGCGGCCTTCAGTGCGCCGCCGCCCATCACGACCGTGGTGAGGAACGGCTCGAGCAGCAGGCCGCGGCCGAACGCTTCCATCAGCACGTTGGTGTCGACGGCCGTGCCGCCCAGGCCGCCCTGGTCCTCGGTGAACGGCAGTGCCAGCCAGCCGAGTTCGGCCATCTGCTTCCAGTAGGCGCGGCTGAAGCCTTCTTCGGAGGCGCGCATCTTGCGGAGGTTGTCGGCGCCGCAATTGGCGTCGACGAAGCGCTCGGCGCTGTCGCGCAGCATGACTTGTTCATCGGAGTAGGACAGGTCCATCCTTCGGGAATCCTCTTGAATTGTATCCGGCGGTCGGTTCGGTTGTCGTTTTTGGGCCATTTCCGGCCCTCGCGCAAGGGCTTGTCATGAGACTGCGGTTGCGCGGACAACGAAAATCGTGGTTGTTCTGATTCCGCGTCCTGATGCGGCGCGGGGAGCCGCTTTCAGGCGGATTGAGCCGATGGTCGATGGTGTCGTGAAACAGGGACCGACAGGGTTGTGGAAAGCCGCGCCGCTGCTGCCGGCGGCGGCGCTCGCCGGGCTCGTCGCCACGAACAATCTGCACGCCGCGCATGCGGTAGTCATCGCCGTCGCCTGCGCTCCCGCCGTCTATGCCTATTGGCAGGTGATGGTGCGCCGCGACGCCGCGTCGTTCAGTGCGCCGCCCGAAGCGCAGGCGTCGTCGTCGGCGATCTCCTACGCCCAGTCGGTGATCGATGTGATTCCGGACGCCTTGGTGCTGCTCGACGGCAACCGCCGGGTTGTCGAGGCCAATTCGGCGGCGCGGGAGCTGTTCGGCGTCCGGCTGGTGGGCCGTGACTTCTCCCAGGTGCTGCGCCATCCGTCGGCCGTCCAGGCCATGGACCGGGTGCTGTCGAGCAACACCGTCTCCCGCGAGGAGATCACCCTGCTCAGTCCCGGCGAGCGCCACTTCATGCTGGCCGCGCTGCCCATCGCGGGCGTGAGCGCCGCCGGCGAGTCCGCGCCCGCCATGGCCATCGCCCTGCACGAGATCACCGCGCTCAAGCGCTCCGAGCAGCTCCGCGCCGACTTCGTCGCCAATGCCAGCCACGAGCTGCGCACGCCGCTCGCCAGCGTGATCGGTTTCATCGAGACCCTGCAGGGTCCGGCCAAGGGCGATCCGGCGGCGCAGGAGCGGTTCCTCGAGATCATGGCGCAGGAATCGGCCCGCATGGCGCGGCTGATCGACGACCTGCTGTCGCTGTCGCGAATCGAGCTGGACGAGCATGTGGTGCCGTCGGACAGCGTCGACCTGTCCCATGTGGTCGACGGCGTGGTCGAGGCGCTGTCGCTGGCCGCCCGCGACCGGGAGATGTCCTTTGCCGTCGATCTGGACGCCGGCATGCCGGCGGTGATCGGCGATGCCGACCAGCTGACCCAGGTCTTCCAGAACCTGATCGACAACGCCATCAAGTACGGCCGCGCCGGCAGCACTATCCGGATCGCCGGCAAGACGATCGAGCGCCTGCCGGAAACCGGCGGTCCCGGTGTCGCGGTCAAGGTCGTCAACGAGGGCGAGGGCATCGCCCGCGAGCATCTGCCGCGGCTCACCGACCGGTTCTACCGGGTGGACCCGGCGCGCTCGCGCCAGAAGGGCGGCACCGGACTGGGGCTCGCCATCGTCAAGCACATCGTCAACCGGCACCGCGGGCGGATGGTGTTCGAGAGCGAGCTTGGAGTCGGCACCACGGTCACGGTCTATCTGCCGGCCCGCGCCGGGCACCAGAGCGCCAAGTAACTGGATTCCCTGCGACTCGGGGCGTGTAATAAAACCGTAACGCAACTGTCTTATTGCTTTCACCGCCCATCCCTAGGGTGCGAACCACGGGTGCCGGCGAGGCCGCCGCCCAGAGACGTGGCTCACCACTGATGATCGGAGAAACATCGTGATCAACAAGACACTCATTGGCCTGGCGACCATCGCCGTGGTCAGCGCCGCCGCCTCAGGTGCCGCCCATGCCCGCGATCGTATCCAGGTGGTCGGTTCATCGACCGTTTTCCCGTATTCGCAGGCTGTCGCCGAAGAATTCGGCAACAAAAGCGGCAAACCGGCGCCGGTGGTCGAATCGACCGGCACCGGCGGCGGCATGAAGATTTTCTGCCAGGGTCTCGGCCCGGATCATCCGGACGTCACCGGCGCGTCGCGCGCCATGAAGAAGTCGGAGTGGGAGGCCTGCCAGAAGTCGGGCGTGACGGACATCACCGAGGCTATGATCGGCTATGACGGTCTTTCAGTCGCGCACTCGCGCAAGGGCAAGACTTTGAATCTCACCACCCAGCAGCTGTTCCTCGGGCTTGCCGCGCAGGTCCCGGACAAGAGCGGCAAGCTGGTCGCCAACCCCTACAAGACCTGGAAGAGCATCGATGCGTCGCTGCCCGACACGAAGATTCAGGTATTCGGTCCGCCGCCGACCTCTGGCACCCGCGATGCCTTCGTCGAACTGGTGATGGAAAAGTCCTGCGAGGAGTATCCCGCCTACTCGAAGCTGGACAAGGACAAGAAGAAGGAAGCCTGCAGCCGCATGCGCCAGGATGGCCTGTTCATCGAGGCGGGCGAGAATGACAATCTGATCGTCCAGCGCCTCGATTCCGATCCGACGGCTATTGGTATCTTCGGCTATTCGTTCCTCTACGAAAACCAGGACAAGCTTCTCGCGGTGAAGATCAACGGCGTCGATCCTTCCTTCACCACCATCCAGGACGGTAGCTATCCGATCTCGCGTCCGCTGTACTTCTACGTGAAGAACGCGCATCGCAAGGCGATCCCGGGCCTCGAGGCCTTCCTGAAGGAATATGTCAGCGACGCCGCGATGGGCGCCAACGGCTACCTGCACGAGCGTGGCCTGGTCGCCCTGACCGATGCCAAGCGCAAGGAAATGGCCGCTGGCGTGACCGGCGGCAAGAAGATGGACGCTCCCACCAAGTAAGGCGGGACGCGGGCAATCTGATCGGGTGGCCGGGGCTGTCGTCACGAAAGGCGCAACAGTTTCGGCCACCTCTCTGTTTCGCGCCTAGCGGCGCCTCTGTCGAGAACTCGGGGTCAACCCATGAGTCCTGTTACGATCGCTTTCCTGATCATTCTGGTGATGACCGTCGCCGGGTATTTCATCGGCAAATCGCGGGCGCTGCACGCCGCCGGTGCGACGAACGAACGTCTTCACTCCCTGCCATCGCAGCATGCCGCCTACTTGGCGCTGTGGGTGGGCATCCCCGGCATCATGCTGCTGCTCGTGTGGCTGCTGTTGCAGGAAACCACCATTCAGAACATCGTCTTCGCCGCGATACCGGGCACTCTTACCGACGGCCTGACCGATGCCCAGCGTGCGCTGTTGATCAGTGAAATCGTGAATGTCCATCACGGCCGCGTTTTCCAAGCACCCAGACCCGAAGTCGTCGAAGGCGCGCGGCACTATGGCGCGCTCGTTTCGACGGCGGGAACGGCCCTGATCGCGGCGATCGTCGCCATCTGCTGCGCCGGCATGTCATGGGGATGGAGCCGGATCAAGGTCCACTTCCGCGCCCGGCACGGCGTCGAGCGGATCATGAGCGGCTTCATGATCCTGTGCTCCATGATTGCGATCTTCACTACCATCGGCATCGTGTTGTCCCTGGTGTTCGAAACGATCCGCTTCTTTCAGATGGTGCCGGTTCACGAATTCCTGTTCGGGCTGCGCTGGGAGCCGCAGATCGCCCTGCGCGCGGATCAGGTTGCCGGGCAGGGCGCATTCGGCGCGGTGCCGGTATTCACCGGCACATTGCTGATCGCGACTATTTCGCTGTGCGTCGCGGTTCCGATCGGGCTGTTTGCCGCGATCTATCTCGTTGAATTCGCGGACGACCGTGTCAGAAACGTCGTGAAGCCCGCCATGGAACTGCTGGCCGGCATTCCGACCGTGGTTTATGGCTTCTTCGCCGTCCTTGTGGTTTCTCCCGTACTGGTGCAGGCGGGCGGCGCCGTGGGCCTTGACTTGCCGCCGACCTTGTCGCTGGTCGCCGGCCTAGTGATGGGCATCATGATCATCCCGTTCATATCGTCCATGTCCGACGATGCCATCACTGCCGTGCCCCGTTCGCTCAAGGACGGCTCGCTTGCCATGGGGGCGACAAAAGGCGAGACGATCACCAAGGTGCTCCTGCCGGCTGCCTTGCCGGGCATCGTCGGCGGCGTACTTCTGGCCGCCAGCAAGACGCTCGGCGAAACCATGATCGTGGTCATGGCCGCCGGTCTTATCGCCAACCTGACGTTCAACCCGCTGGAAGGCGTGACCACGGTCACCGTCCAGATCGTCGCGATGCTCACGGGTGACACGGAATTCGACAACCCCAAGACGCTGTCCGGCTTCGCGCTGGGCTTTGTCCTGTTCCTCGCCACCTTGATGCTCAACATCGCCGCGCTGAGCATCGTCCGGAAATACAGGGAACAATATGACTGAAGGTTCTTCCAATTTCGCGAGACATGACTGGGACGGAGCCGATGCCCGCCGGCGGCTGAAGCGCCGATACGCCGCCAATACCCGTCTGAAACTGTACGGCCTGTCGGCGATCGTACTCGCCTTGGGACTGCTGGCGGTGCTGCTCGGTTCGCTGGTGATGACCGGCTACAAGTCGTTCGTCCAGACGCACGTGACGTTCGATGTCTACGTGAACCCGGAAAACTACGATCAGGCGAATCCGTTCGACAGCGACTATCGCACCATGATCCGGGACAGCTTCCTGAAGCTGTTCCCGGAGGTGCCGCCAGGTCCGCAGCAGCGGCAGCTGTTCGATATCCCGAGCACCGGCGCGCAGCTGAAACTGCGGGAAATCGTCGCTGCCGATCCCTCTGTGGTGGGAAGCACCATCCGGATCAGCGTCCCCGTCTCGGACGAGTTCGACCAGTTTCAGAAGGGCGAGGGCTCCCGTGACGCGGCGGAGGATGCGCGCCGTGTCAATGACCGGCAGATCGTTTGGTTCGATAAACTCGCGGCGGACGGTAAAATTTCGACGCCCTTCAACTGGACGCTGTTCAATTCCGCGGACAGCCGATTTCCGGAACTCGCCGGCCTGAAGGGCGCGATCGTCGGTACCTTTTACCTCCTGCTGGTCACCTTCGTGCTGAGCTTCCCGATCGGTATCGCAGCGGCCATCTATCTCGAGGAATTCGCGCCGAAGAACAAGTGGACGGACATCATCGAGATCAACATCAACAATCTCGCGGCGGTTCCGTCGATCGTGTTCGGCCTGCTCGCGCTGGCCGTGTTTCTGCAGACCTTCGGATTGCCGCGGTCGGCGCCACTGGTCGGCGGCATGACCATCGCGTTGATGACGCTCCCGACGATCATCATCGCAACCCGGGCGGCGCTGAAGGCGGTGCCCCCGTCCATCCGCGAAGCGGCGCTGGGAGTGGGGGCCTCGAAGCATCAGGTCATCATCCATCATGTGTTGCCGCTGGCGATGCCCGGCATCCTGACGGGAACGATCATCGGCATGGCGCACGCGATCGGCGAAACCGCACCGTTGCTGCTGATTGGCATGAATGCCTTCATGACGTCGGCGTCCGTGGGTATTCTCGATCCGGCCACCACCTTGCCGACTCAGATCTACATCTGGGCGGATAGCCCGGAGCGCGGGTTCGTCGCTCGGACATCGGCCGCCATCCTCGTGCTCCTCGGCTTCCTTATGCTTATGAATGGCTTGGCGATCTACCTGAGACGCCGTCTAGAACGCAAGTGGTGATCGGATATGAAAATGACCGAAGCTCAAGTTGAAATGAAGACCCGGATGGACAACGAAGCCAACAACGTCAAATTCTCCACCCGGGGTGTCCACGTCTTCTATGGCGACAAGGAAGCGCTCAAGGGTGTCGATCTCGACATCAACAACAACGAGGTGACGGCGCTTATCGGTCCTTCAGGGTGCGGCAAGTCGACCTATCTGCGGTGCTTGAACCGCATGAACGACACGGTAGACAGCGCCCGCGTCACCGGCTCCATCCTGCTGGACGGTGCGGACGTCTACGACAGGAAAGTAGACGTGGTCCAGCTCCGGGCCCGCGTCGGCATGGTTTTCCAGAAGCCGAATCCCTTTCCGAAGTCGATCTACGACAACATTGTCTACGGGCCGCGCATCCATGGCCTGGCGTCCACCAAGACCGAGTTCGACGAAATCGTCGAGACCAGCCTGAAGAAGGCGGGCTTGTGGAACGAGGTCAAGGATCGCCTGGATTCCGGCGGCACGTCGCTGTCCGGCGGCCAGCAGCAGCGCCTGTGCATCGCCCGTGCCATCGCGGTCAGCCCCGAGGTGATCCTGATGGATGAGCCGTGTTCGGCGCTCGATCCGATCGCGACCGCCCGGGTCGAGGAACTGATCGACGAGCTGCGCGAGAACTACGCCATCGTCATCGTCACCCACTCCATGCAGCAGGCGGCGCGCGTGTCTCAGCGGACTGCGTTCTTCCATATCGGCGAGATCGTCGAGCACGGCAACACCGAGCAGATCTTCACGAACCCGCGCGAGGAGCGCACCCGGGACTACATCACCGGGCGCTTCGGCTGACGCTTTCCACTTTCAAGGGCCAGACCCACATGCCGAACGACCACATCGTTACTTCCTACGACAAGGAACTGGAGAATCTGCGGTCCAGCATCGCCCGCATGGGCGGCCTGGCCGAGACCCAGATCGCCGGCGCCGTCGATGCGTTGTTCAAGCGCAGCGCAGAACGGGCCCAACAGGTTGTCGAGGCGGACAAGGCGCTCGACGATCTGGAAATCGCCATCGAAAAGGACGCCATCTCGATCCTGGCGCGTCGCCAGCCGATGGCGACAGACCTGCGCGAAATCGTCTCGGCGCTGAAGATGTCGAGCATCCTGGAGCGTATCGGGGACTATTCGAAGAACATCGCCAAGCGGGTCACCGCCATCAACGAGACGGACAATTTCCGCATCGTCCGCACCGTCGGCGACATGGCTCACCTGGTGCAGAAGATGCTCAAGGATGTGCTCGACGCCTATATCGACCAGGATGCGGTCAAGGCGATGGACGTGTGGGAGCGCGATGCGCCGGTGGACGAGCTCTATAACAGTTTGTTCCGCGAGCTGCTTACCTACATGATGGAGGATGCACGCTCCATCACGCCCTGCACCCATCTGCTGTTCGCCGCCAAGAACGTCGAGCGGATGGGTGACCACGTGACCAACCTGGCCGAGATCGTGTTCTATCTGGTCAACGGCGAAATCCTCGAGGACACCCGTCCGAAGGGCGACCGCACCAGTTTCACGGTCCTGCGGCCGAGCGAAGACTGAGCGAGTGACGGGAAAAACCGACATGAAGCCGAATGTTCTGCTGATCGAGGACGACCTGAGCCTGGTCGAGCTGGTTCGCTACAACCTGGACAAGGAAGGGTTCGACGTTCTCCATGCCACCGACGGCGAAGAAGGCCTGGCTATGGCGAAGGAGCGCACGCCCGACCTGATCCTGCTGGACTGGATGCTGCCGTTCGTGCCGGGGATCGAGGTCTGCCGCCGGCTGCGCAAGTCGCCGGACACGGCGGGCATCCCGATCATCATGCTGACCGCGCGCACCGAAGAGGGCGACCGCATCCGCGGCCTCGACACCGGCGCCGACGACTACATCACCAAGCCGTACTCGCCGCGCGAGCTGCTTGCCCGCATCAACGCGGTGCTGCGCCGGGTGCGCCCGGCCTATTCGGGCCAGGTGCTGACCTATGCCGACATCGCCCTCGACGCCACCGCCCACAAGGTGACGCGCGGCGGCAAGCCGGTGCGGCTCGGTCCGACCGAGTTCCGCCTGCTGCGGCATTTCCTGGAGAATCCCGACCGGGTGTTCTCGCGCGAGCAGCTTCTCGATTCCGTCTGGGGCCACGACGTCTATGTGGAGCCGCGCACCGTCGATGTGCACATCAGGCGGTTGCGCAAGGTGCTGAACGACGGCGGCGCGGCGGACGTGATCCGCACCGTGCGGTCGGCGGGCTACGCACTCGACCTGGAAGCGGTCTGACCGGCCCGTCGCACCCGATTCATCCGGGTTGCGTCGGTGCACGGCTCGGCCGTGTCAGGATGAACGCGATGATCGCCAGCTCGACGAGGCCGACGATCAGCGGCAGCCAGAACGACTTGGCGACATACAGCGTGAGGAACAGCCAGCCGACCGCCATGGTGCCGATCGCCAGCGCCTTGGCGCGCGGCGGGATCACGCCGTACTTGTCCCAGGCGACCAGATAGGGCCCATAGGTCTTGTTGCCGTAAAGCCATTTGTGCAGGCGCTTGGAACTTTTCGACCACGCCCATGCGGTGACCAGCAGGAATGGCACCGTCGGCAGCACCGGCAGGAACACGCCGATGGCGCCGATCGCCAGGAACAGCCAGCCGACGCCGAGCAGCACGTAGCGCACGGTCGAGGAAACGTGGATGTCGGTGGGATCGTCCTGCTGGTCCATGACGAGATCATGGGCAGGTTTTTGCAAAGTACAAGCAGGCGAGATCTCGGGCCGAGGCCGCCGCGGTGATCATTATCAAAGTGCTCAGAGCGTCAATGACCGCAACGGCCCTGACGGACGCCCGGGCCGGACCGAGTCAACCAAGCTGATGGCTCACGAACAGCCGCTTGTCCCTCCGCATGTGTTGCACTTCATGCAGGTGCCGTTGCGGACCAGGGTGAAGTTGCCGCAGTCGCCGCAGGCGTCGCCTTCGTAGCCCTTCATGCGGGCTTCCTTGGCCAGCTCGACGGTGGCGGTCATGACCGCTTCGGCGCGGGTCAGCAGCAAGGCGTCGCCGGTCTGGCCGACGGCGATGTCGCTGGCGCGCTCGATCACCACCGAGCGGGCGACCGTTTCCTTCTTCGCGGTCATGCCGCCCTCGACCACCGTCAGCTTGTTGCGGACATAGCCGGACGACGCGACCTCGCGGATCGCGGCGATGGTCTGCTGCGTGGTGGAGGGCCGTTCGGCGGGGTCCTCGCCTTCGCCCTGGCCCTTGCCGAGCGCATCGAAGCGGGTCTCGTGCGGCTCCACATGCGCCAGGTCGTAGCGGCTGAGGTATGACACCGCCAGTTCGCGGAACACATAGTCGAGCAGCGACGTCGCCATCTTGATGCTGTCGTTGCCCTCGACCAGGCCCGACGGCTCGAACCGGGTGAAGGTGAAGGCGTCGACATATTCCTCCAGAGGCACGCCATATTGCAGGCCGATGGAGATGGCTATGGCGAAGTTGTTCATCAGCGACCGGAAGGCGGCGCCTTCCTTGTGCATGTCGATGAATATCTCGCCGAGGCGGCCGTCGTCGTACTCGCCGGTGCGCAGATACACCTTGTGGCCGCCGACGACGGCCTTCTGGGTATAGCCCTTGCGGCGGTGCGGCAGGCGGCCGCGCGCCGCCGGCGCGATCTTCTCGATGATGCGCTCGACGATCCGCTCGACCGCCGGGGCAGGGGCGGCCGCCACGGCGACTTCCTCGTCCTCCAGGTCCTCGTCGTCGAGCAGCGACGAACTGAGCGGCTGGCTCAGCTTGGAACCGTCGCGGTACAGCGCGTTGGCCTTCAGCGCCAGCCGCCAGGACAGCTCGTAGGCGCTGAGGCAATCCTTCACCGTGGCGTTGCCCGCCATGTTGATGGTCTTGGAGATGGCGCCCGAGATGAAGGGCTGGGCGGCGGCCATCATGCGGATGTGGCTGTCGACCGACAGGAAGCGCTTGCCGATGCGGCCGCAGGGATTGGCGCAGTCGAACACCGGCAGGTGCTCGTCCTTCAGCCGCGGCGCGCCTTCCAGCGTCATGGCGCCGCAGACATGCAGGTTGGCCGCGTCGACGTCCGCCTTGCTGAAGCCCAGTTCGGCCAGCATGTCGAAGCCGAAATCGTCGAGCTGCTCGGCCGTGAAGCCCAGACCGTGGCGGCAGAACGTCTCGCCCAGGGTCCATTTGTTGAACGCGAACTTGATGTCGAAGGCGGCGGCGAGGTTCTCCTCGACGGCGGCGATCTCCTCCGGACCGAAGCCCTTGGCCGACAGCGTCTCGTGGTTGACGCCGGGCGCATCCTTCAGGGTGCCGTGGCCCACCGCATAGTCGATGATCTCGACGATCTCGAACTCCTGGTAGCCCAGCTTGCGCAGCGCGGCGGGCACCATCTGGTTGATGATCTTGAAATAGCCGCCGCCGGCCAGCTTCTTGAACTTCACCAGCGCGAAATCGGGCTCGATGCCGGTGGTGTCGCAGTCCATCACCAGACCGATGGTGCCAGTCGGTGCGATCACCGTGGCCTGGGCGTTGCGGTAGCCGTGCCTCTCGCCCAGCAGCAGCGCCTCGTCCCACGCGTCGGCGGCGGCTTCGGCCAGCGCCACATCGGGGCAACCCTGGATGTCGAGCGGCACCGGCGGCGTGTTCAGGCCCTCGTAACCCTTCGCCTCGCCCTTGGCTGCGCGGCGGTGGTTGCGGATCACCCGCAGCATGTGCTCGCGGTTCGGCTCGTAACCCGGGAAGGGGCCCAGCTCGGCGGCCATCTCGGCCGAGGTGGCATAGGACACGCCGGTCATCAGCGCGGTGATCGCGCCGCACAGGGCACGGCCCTCGGTGCTGTCATAGGACAGGCCCGACGCCATCAGCAGGCCGCCGATATTGGCATAGCCCAGGCCCAGCGTGCGGTAGCGGTAGCTCAGTTCGGCGATCTCGCGCGATGGGAACTGGGCCATCAGCACCGAAATCTCCAGCACCACGGTCCATAGCCGCGTGGCGTGCTGGAAGCTCTCGATGTCGAAGTCGCCATTGGCCTTGAGGAAGGTCATCAGGTTCAGCGACGCCAGGTTGCAGGCCGTGTCGTCGAGGAACATGTACTCGGAGCATGGGTTGCTGGCATTGATCTCGCCCGAGGCCTTGCATGTGTGCCAGTCGTTGATCGTGGTGTGGAACTGCAGGCCCGGATCGGCGCAGGCCCAGGCGGCGTTGCCGATGCTGTCCCATAGCTGGCGGGCCGGAATTGTCTCGGCGATCTTGCCGTCGGTGCGGCGGATCAGGTTCCAGTCGGCATCTCGCGCCACCGCCTGCATGAAGTCGTCGGTGACCCGCACCGAGTTGTTGGAGTTCTGACCCGACACGGTCAGGTAGGCTTCCGAATCCCAGTCGGTGTCGTAGGTGCGGAAATCGATGCTGGTGTAGCCCTGGCGCGCGAATTCGATCACCCGCTGGACATAGTTCTCCGGGATCATCGCCTTGCGGGCGCCGATGATCGCCTTCTTCAGGTCCTTGTTCTGCTTGGGATCGAACCTGGCGTCGACGGTCAGGTCGTCATGGGCGGCGCAGGCGGCGATGATCTGGTTGAGGTGCCTCTCGGCCAGGCGCGAACCCGACACCAGCGCCGCGACCTTCTGCTCCTCGATCACCTTCCAGTTGATGAACTTCTCGACGTCGGGATGATCGACGTCGACCACCACCATCTTGGCCGCCCGGCGCGTCGTGCCGCCCGACTTGATGGCGCCGGCGGCGCGGTCGCCGATCTTCAGGAAGCTCATCAGGCCCGACGACGTGCCGCCGCCCGACAGGTTCTCGCCTTCGCCGCGGATGCGCGAGAAGTTGGTGCCGGTGCCGGAGCCGTATTTGAACAGGCGGGCCTCGCGCACCCACAGGTCCATGATGCCGCCGTCGCCGACCAGATCATCCTTGACCGACTGGATAAAGCAAGCGTGCGGCTGGGGGTGCTCGTAGGCGCTGGAGGATTTGGTCAAGACGCCGGTCTGGTGATCGACGTAGTAGTGACCCTGCGACGGACCATCGATGCCGTAGGCCCAATGCAGGCCGGTGTTGAACCACTGCGGGCTGTTCGGGGCCGCCATCTGGCGGGCCAACATGAAGCGCATTTCGTCGTAGTAGGATTTAGCATCGGCCTCGGT